>DATGEA010000371.1:0-6173 GCA_035310605.1 Nitrospira sp.
TTTGCCCGAGCAAATGCTGGCGTTAACCCTCTCACGGAGGTCAACATGGGTGCGAAGCTATCCGGTCATGGCTCGTACGTCGACCTGATCGGCGCCATGGTGCCTCGGGCGAAGAACAGGAGGTAACTATGCTGAAGAAGAAAATAATACTGGTGTTTCTGCTGTCTCTCATCTCCGGCACGTTGATGGCTCAGGAGCCTAAGGTCACGTCTCTCATGTCGAAAGACCTGAAGGACTTCCCTGGCAAGGCACTTCTGATGATCACAGTGGAGCATGCGCCCGGCGGGTCGACTCCTATCCACGTACACAATGCACATGGGTTTATTTACGTGCTGGAGGGCTCCATTGTGATGCAGGTGGAGGGTGGAAAAGAGGTGACGTTGACACCAGGACAGACCTTCTATGAAGGCCCCGACGATGTTCACGTCGTTGGCCGGAACCCAAGCAGCACCAAGCCGGTAAAGTTCCTGGTGGTCTTGGTCAAGGACAAGGGCGCTCCGATACTAGTGCCAGTAAAGTGACTGCCGGAACGACCCAAGTAGAAACCGAATATGCAGTGCAGTTCAACACAACTCTGAGTGTGTCTTGGAGATCGCTCGTCCGGATTACGGGCGACGAACGGAAGATCACACATGAGGAGGTTCATGATGACGAATGAAAGATCAATTATGAAGATCGTGGTTATTGGCGGCAGCGGGCTGATCGGTACAAAACTTGTGAACAGGCTTCGCAAGCTAGGCCATGAAGTGGTGGCGGCGTCGCCAAAATCAGGCGTCAACACCGTCACTGGTGAGGGGCTGTCTGAAGCGGTAGCCGGCGCTCAGGTTGTCGTCGATGTGGCGAACTCGCCTTCGTTCGAGGACACGGCCGTTTTGAAATTCTTCGAGACGTCGGGTCGTAACCTCCTTGCCGCAGAAACAGCCGCTGGCGTGAGGCACCACGTCGCGCTGTCGGTCGTCGGCACCGATCGCCTGCTCGAGAGTGGCTACTTCCGCGCGAAGATGGCCCAGGAAAACCTGATCAAGGCTTCCAAGATTCCCTATACGATTGTCCGCGCAACGCAGTTCTTCGAATTCGTGGGCGCCATCGCCCAATTCTCCACCGTCGGGCAAACAGTTCACCTGCCGCCTGCGCTTTTCCAGCCCATCGGCTCCGATGACGTGGCTGCCGCAATGGCCGACGTCGCAATCGGGGCGCCGGTGAACGGCACGATCGAGATAGCCGGTCCCGAACGGGTACGTCTCGACGAACTCGTGGGACGATTCTTGACCGCAACCCAGGATCCACGCGAGTTGGTCACAGATGCCCACGCACGCTACTTCGGCATAGCGGTGAACGATCAATCACTCACCGCCGGCAACAACGCGCGAATCGGCCCGACAAGTTTCGAGGCCTGGCTCAGCTCCATGCCTCGCAAGTAAGTCAGCCAGGGAGCCAGGTCAAGTAACCCGCCGCGAGGAGACAACGGGGATATTCTGAATTTCCCGGCGCGGGGCGGGCTGGCTCGTTCCTCGCCTCCCCGCCTCTTCACCGCTCCATCGCACATCACACCGCGATAGACCCCGCCCACGTGAAAAAGTAGAATATCCCGGTTTCTTCGACCGAAGTCAGACTCGAAACGGAAGCAGGACTTGCAGTCCAACATCTCCCGGGGCGTGGCCGCGAGGGCGTGACGCTCTGAAGAGAATAGGAGGACCCTATGACCATTCGGCGTGTTCTTGTTGCCTCCCTGAGCACGATGCTGCTGGCATTGCCGGCGTCGGCCCGCGCGCAATTCATTTCGTGCGGCAGCTACCTCGAGTGCGAACGGGCGTACGCGAACCAGCGGGCGCGCGCGATCGAGAACGAGATGATGCTGAAACAGATGCGCGAGACCGGCGAACAGCGTGCGCAGGCCAGAGCGGCGATCCAACAAGCGCGGACGCAGTTCTGGGCCACGTATCCCGACAAGCCCGGCGCCGAGCAGGCGCGAAAAGAGTTCTCCTACTGGCTGGGTGCCAAGGACATCTATTACTTGCGGGAACACCTGAAAGCGCCGGTCATGAAAGACGAGCACGGACGGCGCACGGCGACGGCAGGCGCAAACTTCCTTGACACGTTCGGAGGTTTCGACGAAAAAATCGACGACGGGATCCGTCCGTCTGCGCTGCACGAGTTCGAGGACTGGGCCATGGCCGTTCGCGACAAGCTGTTCGAGGGCCACACGTCCAGCAGCACCGACGACGCCTTCATGCAAGGGCTGCTGGCGACATGGATGGGTCAGAAATTCTGGGATGCCGTGGCCGCGAATACGAAACAGTACGACGCCTATGTGACGCTGCGCGACTGGTGGGAGTTCGACCACGTGAATCGCATGCCGGCAGGATTCGACACGCCGGCGACGTATGGCTTGTACCTTTACTCGAGATTCCGGAAGGTTCCATTGCCGGCGGCCATTTCCAATTACAAGAAGATGACGGAGCTGCTCGGGGTCGAGCGTGTCCAAGCGGCCGCCAAGCGCGTGATGGACGCGCCGAAAGCCGAAGACGGCGCTCTGGTGGTCACCGTAAATCCGTATAAGAAAGGACCCGGCGGCGGTGAGATGATCGACTATGAAAAGCCGATGCCAGAGGGCGTGATCGGCGTGTATGCCGATCCCGCGCGCGCGATGGAGCTTCTGGCGACCCAGGACGACGACCGCCGCTATCTGCTCTATCTGCTTCACAATCACGCGCCAGACCTGCGCCGCCTCGATCCAGCGACGACCTGGACCTTTGCAGAGACGGCGTATAAAAAGCTGGTGCTCGCCTTCGGCGAATCGGAGGTCTTGGAGGCCGCGCGCGCTGTGCGGCTTGCGCCAAAGCGGATGTACTCCGGCGGCGTGATGACGGTGAAAGAGCTGGGAGCGAAGCGGACCGAACCGATCGAAACCTTCCAAGATCTCCTGGCGCAAAAGAACTCACGCGGCTACGTGAGGGCGGCACTGGTGTTCGCGAAGGATCTCGACACGGCGACGGCCGTGGATTCCGCCTACAAGACGTACGTAGCGTCGAAGGGAGAACAAACAGTCCTCGATGCCGCGCATCGTCGCGCACTCAATAAGTCGCAATTGACCTACAAAGGCGAGCTCGAATTCCTCGACGCCGAAATGGCGAACCCGACCGTGGAACGGCCGCAAGCGCCGCAGAAGGACTCACCGCAGTATCTCGCCTGGAAGCGGTTCGGCCCTGGTGCAAACGCATCATATATCGATCGCATTCTGGTGCAGGGATCGCCTCAACGCGATCTGACAGGCGGCGCCGTCAGCGCCCGATCGCGCTACCTCCTGCGGTCGATCGACGACGATCGCGCGAATCTGTATCAGACCATCGTGGCCTACGACAATCCCTCGCCAAGGGCGCCCATGCTCAGTGGCGCGGCCCACCCTCCGCGGGACACTGAAATCGCGTACCCGGCGCACATCGATGCGGCTCAATCAGCGAGAGCACAAGCTGCTGCCGGCACGCCATTGCAGGCGGGTGACGAGACGCTTGAGATTCGAGGCAAGAAGATTACGACCCACTGGGAAGCGGACCAGCTCGGCACGGCGAGCCGACCGAATTGCGGTCCGACCATCGTCACGACATGGACGAGCGACGAAGTGCCGGGGGGTCTCGTGCGCAAGACGGTAGACAGCGCATGCACCTACGGCCGAAGTGTCCGCGAGACCCTGCTCGAGTCGTTCGAGGCGACCGGGTCCCCTGACGCCGTGAAGCCGATACAGCCGGCACCGGAATTCGCGCCGATCCTTCCGATTCAGGTGGCCTCGACGGTCCCGGGGCAAAACGAGGAGAAGAATGCTCCGACCGCACAACCCGTGACACCGCCGCCGGCCCCTCCTGGCGGTGAGCGTCGACCGACCTTCGATCGCAACATGAGAGCGTCCGCGCCGTCCCGGGCGCCCGCACCGGCTTCAGGGGCAGCGGACGCACAGACAGTCCCTCAAGGTACTCCGGTCACCGTGATGGTCTCAGGATCGATCAATTCGGCGACGAATCACGCCGGCGACAACTTCCGCGGCACGATCGTCCAACCCGTCGTTGTCAACGGCGCACCACTCCTCCCGGTGGGGACGCAGGTGACGATGCAGCTCGCGCAAGTCAGCGATGACCTTGCGATCACCCTGACAGGCATCGTAGTCAATGGGCGAACCCTGACTGCGAGTTCGCCTCCTGCTTCGCCCGATGCACAGACCCAAGCCCGCAATGCGGCGCTCGAGCAGGCAATGGCCGCCGCAGGTCCGCGCGGCGACAGGCTCCGGTTGAGGCTGGAGGCGCGCGAGGTGGTGGTGACCGGACCGCGCGTCAACGTACCGTCGGGCACGCGTCTGACATTTACGCTATCTGCTCCGATTACTATCGCGCCTCAGTGAGTCGCGGTGGGGTTGGGAGAGAAGAAAAGGGGGACAGGCTGAGCTGCCCTCGATTTCATGGACACCGAGTTAAGGTATCTGCACGGCTTCACACTGCACCGGGCTGACGTAGCCGAGGCTCTGATGCAGCCGTTGCCGATTGTAGAACACCTCGATGAACTCAAATACTGCTGCCCGGGCCTCGTCGCGGGACGGAGCGCCCTGTCAGGCTCTGCTTCGCACCTCATGTGATCGATATTCGACATTGAATAGCTCTCCGTCAGCCGCAGTGGCCTCAGCAATTTCGTGAACGATACCGATTTGTTGGGCCTCTCCTGAAGTCTTTATTGTGGCCTCCTCCAGATATCTGAGAGCTTGATACTGTTCATCGTTCATCTTCGCTCGGGACTTCAAAATATTCACCAGCTTTTGCCGAGCACCGGTTAGAGCAACGCTTATATCTGCAGCCTGGTGGCGATTGTATACAGGTACGGGTTGAGGGAAAATGAAGTCGTGCATCACAAATGTAGCATCAGGGTTTGCCAAGCGTCTGGCGGCACCAAGATAAACTGCTAAAGAGATTGAGTCGACGCTGCCAATATTGTGGATGGTGATATCTACGGGAAGCGACCGGATAAAGCCATAGAGCGATAAACCTTCCTCAACTATTCCTCCCGAGCTGGACATTAGCACTTTGATGCTCGGAACCTTCATATTCACAGCCTGGCATAAGACTGGCCGAATTTTGTTGATGCTGGGGGAACTATAGGGCCACAAAAGTAAATAATGACCGGTCTCAGGCCAGTTGGATGCATCATTTGTGGTCCTCCAAGGCAAATTTTCTCCATTTAGATCACGGCATGCTCGTTAACCTCTCGTAAGCGGGAGCGACGCAATTTTATGAATGGCAAGCGCCATGCCGAAGTCTCTTTGGCCAGTCAATAGTAAAAATTCAGCCAATTCCAGGGATTCAGCGCGCTCGCGAGTCTATCTAATTAAGGAGAGGTATGGATCTTAAATGATCCAAAGAACAGGAAAAGGAAACAGGCTACCTTGGAGGAAGAAAGGTGTCGGAAATCATTTCGTGGGAGTCTAAGAAAAGTGGTCGAGAGTCTTTTCTCCTCGAAAGAACGGCGATACGGGTCTTGCCAGCCGGCACCCTCCGCAGACGCCACGGTCTCAGACTCATTTCCCAGCGCGTGGCGAGGAGCTGATTCATCGGTTTCTTCGGTCAGTCTCGTTTGTTTTGCTCGACGAACGAGGGAGACAAGACAGACCCACACACCAGATAGACTGCCTCTGAATTCCCCCTCACCTCACACCAGGCTGCCACCAGCGGGGCATAGTCAGCAATTTATTTGGCAGGCATCTTTGCCCCTTTGCGTCTGGCTTCCGAAAGTCCAATGGCAATGGCCTGCTTTCTGGTTTTGACTCGCGTGCCACTCTTCCCACTCTTTAAACTGCCTTTCTTCAGTTTATGCATCGCCCGCTTGACCGATCGCTGTGCGCTCTTGCCATACTTGGCCATAATGGACTCCTTTCCCAGCATCCACTGGATGAAGACTTAAGGTTGGGCATGAGTAGGGACTGATCATGGCTACGGGGAGAAACAAAGTAATCAATTCCCTGCGCGTGGCGGTCCGGCGTTCTCCGTCCTGCTCCCCTCGCCTCCCTGAATATTACCATCGAATGTGACCACCCATTATCAATCAACGTGGAGCGCGCCCACTGCTTGTGATTCAATCTAGTCACCGGTTCGAGTCCTATTCAGGGACCCCATCGCCACGCCAGATCCTTCCCCTAA
>DATGEA010000372.1:0-4646 GCA_035310605.1 Nitrospira sp.
AGCCGGGGCAACAGCGGTTCGATACTCCTCTTCGAGGCTACCGACTACTCTGAGTTGTTCCTCGATGTCGACCGGGCTCCCATCAAGGGGGAATTCCGCCAGTCGCAACACTCCCGATCCTCGCACTGGCATGGCATTGAGCGGACGGTTGACCAGTACCGCCACTCGCTCTCGTTGGGCCTGTTGCAGGACCGTGTCCCGCTCGTCGACACCATTGTTAGGCAGAGTCCAGGCGCCGGCCTCGAAGAGATTCATAGGGCATTGCAGGACAGTAAAATGATGTCGCGGCTTCCCCAAGGCAGCGGCGGCTTGAGCCGCTGCTTCGAGCAATCGAGAGAGCGAGGTGGCCTCCGGATCTGCTGCGTCGTTCACGACCGTATTTGAGGAGACCCCGTACCAACGAATGCGTCCTTCCTCAACTTGGGACTCCAGATAGCGAAAGGCCTGTTCCATTCTTCGATAGAACGTCGCGCGCATATCTGCCGTATTCGGTCCGCTCCGGCGCACAGCATCGGACAAAAAATACTCCGGATTGTGGAGCAAGCAGACATCGAGGGTTTCTAATCCTAGCCTATCCAACGAAATATCCAATTGGTCGGCCAGAAACTCCGGATGGACGCAATGCCAGATGCCCTCGCCGTACTTCACCATCTCAGGGTAGGGTCGGCCGGCCTGTTCTCGCGCCTCTGCCTGTTTCAGATTCTGACCCTGAACGTATCCGATTTTTGAGACGACAATGACTTCGTCGCGCGCGAGATTCTTCTTGGCGGTCAGATCATGCAAGACCGAGCCAACCAGGCGCTCACTTTCACCGTCCATATAATTGGTCGAAGTATCAATCAGGTTTACACCGGCTTGCAGGGCATGCGACAGGGCAACAGCGAACTCAGGATCACTTCCATCAACCCGGTAGCATCCGAATCCCAGCTTTGACGTCGTCAGCCCGGTCGAACCGAAGGGGGCAAAGCCGTGTTCAAATCGACCGGAAGACCGTGGCTGATTCACCATGCGGACAGCGTACCGCGCCGTCCCCTCAGGAGTGGCAAAACCGCTGAGGATCCTCCCCTGTAAACGCGTCCCGTGAGAAGCTCCGCTGCCCCGGCTCGATACAGTTCGGAGCGCTTGAGCCGCCACCAACGGATCAGTCATCGGTTGTTGGCAAGCAAAATTGCGGCAGACGTATAATGCGGCCCGGCCGTTGACTGTTCCCTTCCCGACCAGGAGAGGATGTGTCGAAGATCCATCGATGGTGTCCGTAGCGGCGATGATGCGGTTCGGCAGATAGATCTCTCTGATCGCCTGTTGCATAGCCGCCAGCCCTGGATCATCCCTCCTGCCGATCAAGGCCAATTCGATCGGACCCTCCGTAAGGAAATCCAACAGGGCGAGACTCTTGGCAAACGCCCTCGGATATCGCGCCATCTGTTTCCCGTAGGCGCGGAGTGCCCCAATTGCCGCCTCACGAAAATCTGGGCGATCATGATGAAACGAGAGCCGTGCCAGGAGAAACGCGGCTACGGCATTACCGCTAGGCGTCGCGCCGTCTGCGCCTTCCCGACCACGAAGGATGAGTGTTTCGTGGTCGGACGAGGTGGTATAGAATCCTCCCCGATCAACGTCCTGAAACGACTCGACCAACCGCTCAGCCAGCTCCCGCGCGGCATCGAGATACCGATCTTCTCCGCAAGCTTCGTAGAGATCGACCAATGCCTCCCCGAAGTAGGCGTAATCCTCCAATACGGCGTCGAGATGAGCCCGCCCCTGTCGTGACGTTCGGAGCAGACGGCCACCGGTCGTCCGATGCGCGCGCAAGAGAAAATCCGCGGCACGGCGGGCCGCCCCCACATAGTTCGAGTCCCCGAGAACACGACCGGCTTCGGCCATGGCCGAGATCATCATCCCGTTCCAGGCCGTAATGATCTTGTCGTCCAGAGCCGGCGGTACACGCTGTTTTCTCGCCTCATAGAGCAGGGGACGCACCCGCCGAATGGTGTCCCGCAATTCATCGACCGTCAGGTCCAGTTCCCTGGCGACGGATTCGATCGGGCGCATCCGATTGGGAATGTTCTTGTGCTCCCAGTTGCCTTGCTCCGTCACGTCGTAACAGGCGCAGAATCTGCGTGCGTCTTCTTCGTTGTGGAGGACGGCACGAATTTGCACCGGCGTCCAGACGAAGAATTTTCCCTCCACGCCTTCGGAATCGGCATCGGTTGCAGAATAAAACCCTCCCTCGGAATCGCTCATTTCCCGAAGAATGTAATCCAATACTTCAGTAACCACTTGCCGATAGAAGGATTGCCCGGTCACCTGATAAGCCTCGAGATAGGTCCTTGCAAGTAAGGCATTGTCGTAAAGCATCTTCTCGAAATGCGGGACAAGCCATCGCTCATCGGTCGAGTAACGGGCAAAGCCGCCGCCGATATGGTCGTAAATTCCGCCTGCGGCCATTGCATCAAGCGTCTTCGTGACCATTTCGAGGGCTTTGGCATCGCCTGTCCGGCGATAACACCGAAGAAGCAATGAGAGGGCCGCGGCCGGAGGAAACTTCGGAGCGGAGCCGAAGCCTCCGAAATGAGCATCGAAGTCCTGGCTGAAATCACGGACAACCTCATCGAGCACCGAATCGCTGATCGTCACAGGAGCCGGAGCCTGCCACTCGCGTTTCAATCTCGCCGTCAAGTCCTGGGCCTGGCTGCGGACCCCCGCTGAATCCTTCCCCCAGACTTCGGCTATTTTCTTCAGCAGGCTTGGAAATCCGGGGCGGCCCCAGCGGTCTTCGGGAGGGAAATAGGTACCGGCAAAAAACGGTTGTTGCTCAGGGGTGAGCATAACGGTCATGGGCCAGCCGCCCTGTCCGTGATTCATCGTGACGGTTGCCGCCATGTAGATTTCATCCAGGTCCGGGCGTTCCTCACGGTCTACTTTGATGCAGATGAAATGGCGATTCATGATGGCTGCGATCGCCTCGCTTTCGAACGACTCCCTCTCCATGACATGGCACCAATGACAAGCCGAATAGCCGATCGAGAGCAGGATAGGGCGATTCTTCTCCTTAGCTAACTGAAGCGCCTCAGGTCCCCAGGGATACCATTCAACGGGGTTATAGGCATGCTGGAGGAGATAGGGGCTGGTTTCGTGGATGAGCCGGTTTGGCTTGCGATCAGAGGCTGTTGGAATCGACATGCGCCACGGTACCATCGACTTCGGAAATTGGTCAATGTCTCGGAAAACAAAAATCCAACAATCTTGAGATCGCGCGCCTTTTCGATTTTTTAGGTTAGACTTGTCTACTTAGCCATACGAGTTTCGTAGCAATTACTTGCCCTTCATCTCTTCTCTTCCTCCTTGTGTTTCTTCTCCTCGTCATCGCAAACGAAAGGGGGCGATCCAAACGCTGCTGCCACTGCAACCGCTATGATGACCATCAAGATGCGCTTCATAACACCCTCCAGGCTAGGGCTTGTTGCTGTGATGTTGGCCTGAGCATCAGGCAAACGGGCATACGGTACCGAATCAGTCCCTACCTTGTTAATGCGGGTTTCTTCTGCAAACTGCGTCCGTTGGGACGGCCCCCCGCAGCCCCCTATGGTATCTTAATGGAGTCACTGAGGAGATCGCTTCCATGAATGATATCGGTCCCTATTCGAACTACCGGCTCACAGTCCGCCTGGAACTGGCTAATAGGCCGGGCATGTTTGCCCGTGTCGCCGCCATCCTAGCTGAGGAAGGGGCGAATCTGGGAGCGGTCGATCTGGTATCGGCTACCGCCGACCGAATGGTACGTGACATTACATTCGATGTGCGGGATGAAGCACACGGGGACCGAGTACTGGAACGTTTGGGGCGTATTCCACAGGTGGCGGTTATCTCAGCCTCGGACCGCATCTTCCTCCTGCACCTCGGTGGCAAGATCCAGGTGCAGAGTAAACTTCCTATCACCACGCGCAATGTGCTGTCGATGGTCTACACCCCCGGCGTCGGACGGGTATCGCAGGCCATCGCGAAGGACAAGACCAAAGCCTATGCCTTCACCACCAAGAGCAACAGCCTCGCCGTCGTCACGGACGGATCGGCCGTGCTGGGACTCGGCAACCTCGGTCCTGAAGCCGCCCTTCCCGTCATGGAAGGAAAGGCCATGCTCTTTAAGGAGTTGGCAGGGATCGATGCCTGGCCCATCTGCCTCAACAGCCAAGACCCCGATGAAATTGTCCGAACCGTACAAAACATCTCGCCGGGATTCGGCGCCATCAATCTGGAAGACATCAGCGCTCCGCGCTGTTTCGACATCGAACGACGACTTAAGGCTTCGCTGGATATCCCCGTAATGCACGATGATCAACATGGAACGGCGGTCGTGCTACTGGCCGCTCTTACGAATGCGCTTGCCGTCGTCGGGAAAACGATCGAGCAGGTTCAGGTGACGGTCAACGGACTCGGCGCCGCGGGGACCGCCTGCTGCCGTATGCTTCTGGCCGCCGGCGTCTCCCACCTGCTCGCTTGCGACAAAGAAGGCATCATCCTTCAGGGAGAGGCCGAGCAATTGCGAGCCTGCAGAACTGATCTGACCGCCTGCCTCACCCCTGACCATCCTCACGGAAGTTTGCGCGATGCCTTGCGCGGAGCTGATGTCTTCATCGGTCTTTCCG
>DATGEA010000373.1:0-11916 GCA_035310605.1 Nitrospira sp.
CCGTTCCCCTTCCGGCGTCATGAGCTTGATCTCTTTCATGTCCCCGGAGGCATAGGTCAGTGAACCAGTAATGAGGCGATGGACACCCTCTTTCCCTTTCGCATGGTGGTCGATCGCGACATTGTTCCCACTCACCCAGAGCGTCAGTTTGTCGCCGACCTTGACGTCCTGCGGGGCCGTCTTGGCATTCAAACTGTACTGTCCCCCTGGCGTCTGCACGAACACCTGCCCGGACTTGATGTCTGCCACCACTCCCTCCAGCTTGATCCGGAAACCAGGTTCAATATGAGGAGCAGGGGCTACCGCAAGCTCCAATTCCAACTGGCGGTGCACATCGATGACCTCACCCTTGTCGTTCAACTGCACGGTGATCAGCGCCCCGTCTTGAAACATCGTAAACTTGGGGCGATTCCGTGTGACCGCAAACTCTTTTTCGCCTTCAGGCGTCCAGAGCTTGATCGAGTCCTTTTCTGCAGACGTATAGGTCAACCTGCCGCGAATCCAGCGGTGCTCCGGCCTTGCCGCTCCTTTGGGGTAGGCATCAATGACGACATTGTTTTCATTGACCCACACGGTGATCTCGTCACCGGCCTTGGCATCGGCAAGCGCATCCGACTGAATGCTCATGTGCCCCCATGATGTCGTGACCGAGATGCGCCCGGGTTGAATCTTGGAGATGACCCCGCTCACTTTCGTTGTCGTGTCACCGTCATCGGCTTGCACCTGGGTCGCCATGACAGCGACGAGACAGGCCGCACCCAGCAAGCATTGCGTAATAGATATTCTCAAGAGTCTGGTCATTGGAGGCTCCTTCGTTCGAATGATGAGTTGTCGATCTGTGATCGCTCGCAGGTACTGTCGGACACCAGCCGCGAAGGCAGCCCAGCTGGCTGGCATTACCTCCGGGCGTTCTGACACGCAGGTACCAAAGGACGTTCGCGTTAGGTCTGAATCTAGTCTGCCCTAAGCGCGATTCGCGATCTGATCACAATTGCTCAGCTTTTTAAGAAGAACTTGTAGGATAAATCGGTTCTTGCGGCTCGCTGTCTGGCCGCGCATATAGCATATAGATGGGAGGAATCACTGGTGATACAAGGCACGACCTTCTTCTTCAGAAAGCACGCCTTCCACGCACGTCAGCCGAGCACAATGCGAATGCGGTGCTCGCCATCGACCACGAGCGGAATGTTGTTGCGGCCTATTAATGGCTGACCATCGAGCTCAATCAGCGTAACCCCGCGGGCCACATGGGACGGATTTTCTACCGCGATATCATAGACCGCCGCGTGATAGCGGAACTGAATAGAGTACCCTGGCCAGTGCCGCGGGATACAAGGATCGATGCAGAGCGTCTCACCGCGCAAGCGAAAGCCGAGCATCCATTCCAGACCGGCCCGATAGAACCAGCCGGCCGCACCGCTGTACCAGGTCCATCCTCCGCGCCCGACGTGGGGGGGCTCGGCATACACGTCGCCGGCGATCACGTAGGGCTCGACTTTGTAGCGCTGGACGTTCGCTCGCGAGGAAATGCGATGGACCGGATTCAAGAGGCGGAACAACTCGCCGGCCTTGTCTCCATCACCAAGCGCCGCGAACGCCAGCACGGTCCAGACGGCCGCATGAGTGTACTGGCCGCCGTTTTCGCGAATACCCGGGACATAGCCTTTGATATACCCGGGATCCTTCGGCATCCGGTCGAAGGGTGGCGTCAACAGGCGTATCAGCCCGTCCTTCCGGTTCACCAGATGCTGGTCCACCGCCGCCATGGCGCGTGCGCCGCGGCCCGGGTCGGCGGCGCCACTGATCACGCCCCAGGTCTGCGCAATAGAATCAATGCGGCACTCCGGATCTGCAGCGGACCCCAGCGGTGTCCCGTCATCAAAAAACGCACGGCGATACCATTCTCCGTCCCACCCGTCCCGCTCGATCGCGGCCTTCAATGCGCTGACATGGAGCCGCCACGTTTCCGCGCGACTATGCTCGCCGCGCTGAGCCGCTACCTTGGCAAACTCCCAGAGCACCGTATGCAAAAACCAGCCGAGCCACACGCTTTCACCCTTGCCCTGCTGCCCGACACGGTTCATCCCGTCATTCCAGTCTCCAGTGCCCATGAGCGGAAGACCATGACTCCCGACGGCCAGGCTCCGGTCCAACACGTGCGCACAATGTTCAAAGAGGGTGGCGCGCTTCTCGGACACTCGCGGCTCAAAATAGGACTCATGTTGTCCCTCCACCAGCGCCGGACCTTCTAGAAAGGGCACCAGTTCATCCAGAACAGCCGTGTCGCCAGTGACTTCAAGGAATTGGATGACCGCATACGGCAACCAGAGCAGGTCGTCGGAGATGCGGGTTCGCACACCACGCCCGGATGGAGGATGCCACCAGTGCTGCACGTCGCCCTCGACGAACTGCCGCGCGGCCGCCCGCAATAGATGCTCGCGCGTGACATCGCGCGCCGCTACGCTGAGAGCCATGACGTCCTGGAGCTGATCGCGAAACCCGTACGCCCCACTCAACTGATAAAATGCCGCGCGCGCCCAGACCCGGCACGTCAGCGTCTGATAGAGCAACCAGCGATTCAAGATGACATCCATCGCCCGCTCCGGCGTGCGGACCTGCACGGCGCCCAACACCTCGTCCCACCGGTGAGTAACCTCGCGCAACAGCGCGTTCACGTCCGCCCCACGATAGCGATGGAGCAACAGACGCGCCTGCTCCCTCCCCTCTGTCTGCCCGAGAAACCAGACAATCTCCGCGCGTTCGCCCGCTTCCAACTGAATCGACAGTTGCAACGCTGCACAGGGGTCGAGACCGGCGCCGACCTTTCCGGACAACGTCCCTCCCAGTTCAAGCGCCAGGGGACGCTCAAGGGTCCCATTGCGGCCCAGGAATTCTGCGCGATCACCGGTCCACGATGTGTGCTTCCCCGCAAGATCGGCAAACGCGATGCGCCCGCCGAACTCGCCACCCCACGCGTTCCTCGCAAAGAGCGCACCGGTCTCGGAATCGATCTCCGTGACGAGGTAGGGCGCGGAATCGCTGCGGGAACTTCCCAGAACCCACTCGGCATAGGCCGTTATGGAAAGACGCCGCGACCGACCGGATGCATTGTGCATCGTGAGTCGAGAGACCTTGATCGGATCCTCAGGCGGCACAAACTGCAACAGTTCGACGAGGATACCGTGCGAACCATGATGGAAGCGGCTATAGCCCTGTCCATGGCACGCGATATAGGGGGCCGGATCATCGCGAATCGGCAGCGCGGTAGGAGTCCACACCTCGTGTGATTGTTCGTCGCGAATATAGAGCACCTCTCCGGATGGATCGGTGACCGGATCGTTCGACCAAGGCGTCAGTTGATTTTCGTGGCTGTTCAGCGACCAGGTAAACCCGGAGCCGGACTCCGACACGAGAAACCCGAATGTTGGATTCGCAATCACGTTAATCCAGGGTCGCGGCGTCCGGAGCCCTTCGCCGAGGATCGTGACATATTCGCGGCCATCGTCTGCGAAGCCGCCCAGTCCGTTAAAGAGTTCGAGATCCCGTTCAAGCAACGGCACATCCAATCGTCTGCCGACATGCCGTGCGGGCCGGTTCTGCGCCGGCGCACTCTGTCGACGCTGCAATCGCGTGACCTGTTCCGCCAATGTGCCCCGCCGGCTCAGCAGAACGACCCGGGCAACCTGTTGCATCAGCAACCGATCTTGCGCGGAGAGGAGATCGGCCCGCAGGAGATAAATACTGCCCCGCGCCCCGCCGGTATCCGGACAGAGGCGCAACTGACTGCCGCGCACCAGCGCTTCCAGCGAGCCTTGCAGATCCTGCTCGTAGGACGCCGGCTTCTCGTTCAGGATGATCACATCGGCCGATAATTGCTTCATCCGCCAGTATTCATGTGCCCGCAGCAATTGCCGAACCGTGTCGACATCCTCAGCTTTATCGATGCAAGCCAGCACAATGGGCAGATCGCCCGAGATGCCCTGTGCCCACAGTGCCGCACGGTCCAGCGTGCTGTGAGCGAGTGTCTGGGAAGACGATCTCAGCGAGGCATCGGTGTACAACACCGCATTCGCCAGTCGCTGGAACAGCTGCGCTTCGTCGGTCCCGATACCGAGGTGATGCAGTTGGACTTGCGCCTGCGTCCAGGCGAGCGACACGGCACGCTCAAACACTCTCGGATCGCTGTACTTGTCGGCGAGATCCAGCACCTGCTCGCGGGCAGGACCGACAATGGTCGAAAACACGACACGCACAGTCCCGCCGGAGGGTACACGCACCGTGCGGCGCAAGCTCATCACCGGATCGAGCACGGGCCCGACGGTATTCGAAAGCGGCCGCCCATCGATCATCGAGACCGCCGTACGGGCATGGTGCCCGCGTCCGAGAAACCGGGCACGATCCGTTTCATATTGCAGAGCGCCCACGGTGTCGCCTTCGACCACCACCACCTGGGCAACCCACACCGCCGTGTCCTCGTCCGACCGCCTGCGGCGCGTCGCGAGCAGCGCGCCGGGTTCCGGCACAAATTCTGTTTGAACAAAGAGATTGGCAAAGGCCGGATGGGCCACATCGGCGGCCTGTGGAGCCAAGGACAGCTCGGCGTAAGAGGTGACCTGTAGATCAAGCGATCGTGCCCCCATGTTGGTCACGGAGATGCGCCGTACTTCAGCATCATCCTCTGACGACACCACAACCTCGAGCGTCGTGCTCCAGTCGCCGTCCCGCCGGATAATCTCGGCTCGTTCTTCTGAAAATGACACCTCATAGTCGTCGGCCTCGACGCCGCTGGGCTGGTAGCCGGCCGACCACACGGACCCGGTCTGCATGTCGCGCAGGAAAATATAGGAGCCCCAGCAGTCCCGTGTCGCATCCTCGCGCCAGCGCGTCACCGCGATATCCCGCCACCGGCTATACCCCGAACCTGCCACGGTCAGCATGACGGCATATCGGCCGTTGGACAGTAGATGCGTCCGTGGGGTCGCCTCATGCGGAGAGGTAAATCGCCGCTCGACCGGTGGAATGAGGTCGCGGACTTGCGCCGCGGCAGAGACTTCTTCCGCACGTGGTCGCGCCACCGGCACATCGCGCGGCGTCCGCTCCTGAAGCAGGAGTTCGGTGGCCTTGACGACCGGTTCGGCATGGAAACGGTTCCTGATTACCCCCTCGTTCAGGACATTCGCGATCGCGACCAACGACATGCCCTGGTGATGCGACATATAGGCCCGCACGATCGCGACGCTCTTCTCTTCAGGAACCCGTGTCGCGGTGTAATCCAGCGCCTCATAAAACCCGTAGGGGCCTCTGCCGCCGGCCTCGGTGAGACGGGCAAAGTCTTGCGTCGCCGCCGCGGGATCGATCATGGCTGCGAGTGCAGCGGCGTAGGGTGCGACGACGACATCTTCGCTGAGGCCGCGCTTGAGCCCCAGACCCGGCACACCAAAGCTCGAGTACTGGTACGTCAGGTCGAGATCGCGCGCGTTATAGGCCGACTCTGAGACCCCCCAGGGCACGCCACGTTCCGCACCATATTGAATCTGCCGACGCACGATCAATTCATACGTCCGGCTCAGCAAGCTGCCTGCCGGAAAACGCATCACCAAGGCCGGCATGAGGTATTCGAAGATGGAGCCCGACCAGGAAACCAGCGCCGAACCGTTTCCCACGGGCGTCAGGGCACGGCCCAGGTGAAACCAGTGCGAGGACGGGACGTCACCCTTGGCGATGGCGATAAAGCTCGCCAGTCGGGCTTCCGAGGCCAGCAAGTCGTAGCAACTGGGATCCAGACTGTTCTCGGTCATGCGATAGCCGATGGACAACAGCTTGCGCGTCGGATCGAAGAGGAACGTGAAATCCATGGCACGAACCATCTGCTCCGCTGTCTGCGCGATGGCCGCGAGACGACGGATGAGCGCGGCGACATCCGCGGCCGATTGCCGTATGGCATCAGCCAGCAGATCGATCCTTGCCAACGTGGCCCGGTTCTGTGACGGATTACTGAGCAAGTCTTCCCGCAAGCGCTCGAGCGCACGTAGCGCCGCCGCGAAGCATTCCGGTGCGGCCGCCAGCGTGGGAACAGGATGAAAGAACGGCTCGATGGTCAACCACTCCGCCACCGGCCCGGACTGACGGTCGAACAGAGCCGCGAGGGCTTTCGGACCTAAACGGACCCATGGAAGCAACAGTTCTGCATCCCGACAATGGCTTTCAACGCAGGCTCGAACCGCATCGGCCCAGATGCGCAACTCCCCATCCGGCCCGTCTGCACGCTCCAGCGAGAAGGCCTGCGCCATGTCTGCGACGGTACGGGACGAGGTGGTCAGTTGGACAAACCGGGCGGTCCAGCCGGCGGCATCGATCGGTCGCGACAGCAGCGACATGGCCAGCGTATCGACAGCCTGGCTCAGCTGTTTCCGCGTCACCGTATACGTCTGTTGCTGATCCGGAATCTCCGCCAGCGCGTCGCGTAATAACCGGATAGCGTCGTCAATTCCGGCAAACAGATCGCCTTCGACAGAGGATTGCTGAATCAATTCACGGCATCCGTTGCCTAACACCACCAAATGTCCCGCGAGATTTCCGCTATCTACGGAGGACACATACTTGGGATCCAGCGGATGGAGAGTGCGTGTGTCGTACCAGTTGTAGAAGTGTCCACGAAACAGCTCGAGTCGGTTCATCGTCGCCAGCGTGGCTTCCAGCCGTTCGGTCGCATCGAGGGTCCCCAGCCATCCAAGGTCACGGGCGACCAGGGTCGAGAGCAGATAGAGTCCGATGTTGGTCGGCGACGTCCGATGGGCCACGACGGGTTTTGGATCTTCTTGAAAGTTATCGGGTGGCAGCGCATGGTCTTCCGGAGACACAAACGTCTCGAAGAACCGCCAGGTCCGCCGCGCTATCAATCGCAGCGTCCGGGCATCGGCCGGAGAAACCGGTGCGGCCCCGGTGAGTCGAGGCGGCAAACTGACCCAGCGCGCCACGGCAGGAGCCGCCATCCAGAGCAGGACGAACGGGGTCGCGGCAGCCCACGAATCGTACCACCCAAACATGGCCACCCCACCAGCCGCCATGACGGCGAGCACCACAGCTCCCGCCATGCGCCGATACATCCCCGCCAGGTTGCACGTGTAGGCGTCCTCGGCTTGGGCTGCGGTCACCCACTCCAACATCCGCGTCCGCGTGATGACGAGACGTCCGAGAGTCCGAAGAATCGCGTCCGACATGAGCCAGGTTTGGTCGGCGAGGAAGGTGACTGTCAACGCGATTTGAGTCGCGGCCAACTTCAGGTCGGTGCCCGATCCGCGAAAATGGGTGCGCAGGGCGACTCCGGGCCGGCGTGGGTAGAGTCCGAGTACGAAGGACAAGAGCGACGGAATCGCCATTGTAGTCAGAATAAATCCGGACCAGACCCAGGGAGATCCCTCCGGTAGCAGCCACGCGATGATCAACGTGAGAAACGCCGCAGGAGCCAACAGGGTACGGCGCAGATTGTCGAGGATCTTCCAACGGCCAATGGCGGGAATCACCACCGCGCGATGCGGCACAGAGCCGGTATGGCCGCGCCCGAACAGCCAGGGTAGCAGCTGCCAATCGCCACGCGCCCATCGGTGCTGCCTGGCTGCCGCCGCTTCATAATGGGAGGGAAAGGCTTCGAACAGCTCGATGTCGGTCGCCAGAGCGGCGCGCGCGAACAGCCCTTCAAAGAGATCGTGACTCAGCATCGTATTGTCCGGGACCTTGTCCGCCGCGGCCGCCTCGAAGGCGTCGATCTCGTAGATGCCCTTGCCGGTGTAAGACCCTTCCCGAAACAAATCCTGGTAGACATCAGACACGGCCGAAGCGTAGGGGTCGATCCCGCTGGGACCGGAAAACGTCTGTTGAAAATATGAGCCCTCGCCAGTGCCCGGTAGCGACGGCGTAATCCGTGGCTGGACGACTCCATATCCTTCCATGACGCGCCCAGCGAGAGGGTCGAACCGGGGCCGGTTCAGTGGGTGGGCCATCGTGCCGATCAACCGGTGCGCGGCTCCTCGCGGCAGCCGTGTATCCGCATCCAGTGTGATCACGAACCGGACAGACGGAACCGCCTCAGGGGGATGCCCACCGACGGCCATAAACGTCGTGCTCGTCGAACCGCGCAGCAGTTGATTCAACTCATGCAGCTTGCCTCGCTTCCGTTCCCATCCCATCCAGACACGCTCGGACTCGTTCCAAACGCGCCTGCGGTGAAACAGCACGAAGCGCGAACCACCCCCGGCCGCGGGGCCATACCGCTTATTCAGATGCGCGATCCCCTCCACTGCCGTCGCCAGCAGTTCGGCATCATCCGGCATACTTTCACTCTGGGCATCTGTCCAGTCCGAGAGCAGGGCGAAACGCAGGTCATCATCCGAATTCGCCAGATAGTGAACTTCCAATCGTTCGACTTGCTCATCGATGCCCTGTTGGCTTGTCAGTAACGTGGGCACCACCACGATCGTTCGCAACTCTTTGGAAATACCGTTCCGCAAGGCCATCCGAGGTAATGGCCGCGGCCCGAGGATCGCCATCACCATCCGATTGATGAGCGCCATGGCGAGATCCGACGCCGGCACGAGCGCAGCGAGGCCAAGCAACGCAAGGCCTGGGGCCGTCACGCCCGTTGCGGCGGCATGCCACAGCGGTAAGGCCAGGACCATGGCGGTCACCACTGCGAGCGATCCCAGATAGCCCGGCGCCGAAGCCTGGACATACCAACGCAGGAGTCGGCGCTTCCAGGACACCCGATAGCCGAGTTCGCGTTCAAATGCCAGGCGCCCTTGGGAGATGAGGTAATAGCCGGGATCCATGTGCCGTTCCCGCTCCGGCTGCTCTCTCGCATGGGGCTCAACCCCAGCCCGTCTGGCGCGGTCCACGACGCGCTTGGTCACCTCGATTTCAGAGAGACCCGTGCCGCGAGCGAGATCCTCGATCGCATGGCGGTATGTGTCCCGCGTGACAAAGTCCATTTCGGCGAAGCGGGGATCGCCCCGCAGAATGTGATCGACCGGGCTGACACTCTCGAAAAAGTCCGACCAATCAAACGCGGACGTCAACCGCATACTGGTAATGATATTGCGGACCGTGACGCTCATGGCCGCCTGCTGCTGATGCTCGGCGTGCACCATGTCGTCGGCGGTCGTACCCTGCGCGGCCAGGCGTTCGTCAAGCCACCGCAGCACAGGGCGCACTTTGGGATCCAGGTCACGGAGTCGCTGGACAAGCTGCACAGCAAACGCCGTGGCCAACCGTCTGTTCTCAAAGTAGCGGAGAGCAGTGGCCGAAGGCTCCGGAGCCAGCGCTCCGCTCCCGAGCAGGCTGTCCGCCAGTTCGTCGGCTTCCAGCCGGGCAGCGCGACTGTGAACGATCCGCTCGGCCAGCCTGCGAAGATTCTCGACCAGGACGACACGCAGCGAGATCGCCACGGCCCACAATTCACCGATCGTCAGCGGTTGCACGCGCTGATAAGCCATCACAAAGCGGCGGAGCATGTCGGGGTCGAATCGACTGTCGGTGTGTGCGACGAATGCCCAGGCAACCCCGAACACCCGTGGATAATGCTGCAGGTGGCCGGATGCCAGTTTGGGCAATTGCCTGTAATACCCTGGCGGTAAATCGTCGATGATCTCGCGAAGCTGTTCGTCCACGATGTGAAAATTATCGACCAACCATTCGGCCGCAGGAGTAATCGCTTGCTCATCCCGACTCGCGCGGGCGATGGTCCGGTAGCACTCCACCAACACCCGTCCGTTCTCCAGAACCCGTGGCGTGAGTAAGAGGCCTTGCCGTGAATCGCCGGTGACGATCTGAGCAGCCGCGAGGCTTTCAGCATGCTGTTCGAGCCGCTCGACACCAAAGAGCTCGGCGCGAATGGGCTCTTCCAGGTCGGAACTCAGCGAAAGAGGTGAAGAAACCGTATGCATGGGCCTCCCGAGCATTTCTGGATTCGTCAGGTGGACTCAGCAGAAGAAGAACACCGGCGTACCGAACGCGGACGATTCGACAGCGGCGACGAGGAGGGTGAAGTATATCAGAAATACAGATGGGTGCCGAAACCGATCCATCCCGTATGTTGGGCATACGATTGGTCGTTGGGCGAGCACTCGCCGGAACATGCTACCAACATCTGGCGCTTACGGATTTCAGCTATGACCAGCCTCCATGTAGAGAAGAATTTCGACGCGTCGATTCATTTGCCGACCTGCCTCATTCCCATTGCTGGCGATCGGTCGGACGTCCCCGTACCATTCGATAATAAAGCGCTGCGAATCCATTCCGTTCTCCCTCAGAACCGCGATCGCGTGAGTCGCGCGTGCTTTGGACAGAGCCAACTTCTCGAAATACGTGTTGGAATGATCAGACGCCGAGGTCATGTCCCCATGACCAGCCACTCGGATTTCCTTGAGAGGAGCTGCCTTGAAGAGTATTCCCATCTGCCTTAGCACTTCGATGCCATCCGGCTTGATCTCATCACTCCCGACATTGAACAGCAGTCGTTCGGTGATCACGACGGTGAGATGATCGCGGGCCCGTTGTATCTTGATGTCACCATCGAGCAATTTTGCCCGAAACATCTGCTCCAAATTGTTCTGCACCTGCCCGAGTCGTTGCTCGGTGCTGTCTGCGCATCCGATCAACAGGACCAGGATTATCAGAATATGTACAGGAAGCATGACGGTCTTCACGGTCTCTCCCGCCCGTTTCAAAGACTTGCATCGAGCCGATCCTCACCTACCGACCCGTGACGACAGCCGGACACGTCCCGCTACAAGGCGATGGTCATAGGGACTGGTCCCATGAGGCGAACCGCAGCCCTCGAAACGATCGTCGCCTGGCTACGCTCTCCTGGCTCCAACAATCACTAATGCAATACCGCCAGCCAGCGCCAATCCCCCGACAAGGGGCGTCAGCGGAATGGTTTCCTTTTTGTCGACCGTGGCTTGGAGAGGGCCAAGGTCGATCACCTTTTCGCGGGTCGTGTAGGTGATGCCTTGGTAGACGAACGCCACGATGCCGAGCATGATGAGTACGATTCCGAGGATCGTTGCCGTTTTCATGGTCATGTCCTTTCGTGTGAGGCGATACAGCCCGCATCATGTTGCGCACGACGCCGGTCCCTCTGCGACCGGACAGGACGTTGCCTAAGGATTATCACACCCATCTCTACTGCTCAGTGCGCCTGTCGTCCTAGCCGGCCTGTCATGGCCAGGATGACCAGGACCAGAAGGACTAAACCCAGTGCCCCACTCGGGACATATCCCCAGTCGGCGCTGTGCGGCCATGTTGGCAATACCCCAACGAGCAACAACACCAGCACGATGATCACGATGATACTCATCTTGCTTCTCCTTCTTTGCCGGGTTCGCCCCGCTGCCTATTGTCTGTGACGATGCAGTTCGTCGTCACGCCTTCTTCTCCCCGGACAGCTGTCCACGCTCCCGATGCATGGCAGCGCGCCCGGCCTCCACCGCCTCGGTCAGGACCGCCTGCTTGTCTTTGATGAACTCGCGTCCCTTGCCCACCGCCTGGTCCAAGACCTGAGCGGCCTTATCGGCCAGCTCATGGACATTCTCTTCGGCTCGCCGCGCAAACCCTCGCAACTGCTCCCGTGATTCACGACCGGATTGCGGTGCCAGCAACAGTGCCACGGCAGCTCCCACCACTCCTCCACCCACAAATGCCAACAGCACCGCTGCCATCGAACTACCTCTGTTGTCTGTCATGAAGCATCCTCCTTTTTTGGGGCACTGCACGTCGTGACGACGACGTTGAGGCCCCATGCCTCGGTGTACTCAGACACCTGACTACTTGCCGCAGGTGATCTTCATCGATTCAATCTCGTTCGACATATCCAGCTCGGAAAGATTTGGAATCCGCTGGCCCGGCGCGAAAGCGATCTCC
>DATGEA010000374.1:0-6756 GCA_035310605.1 Nitrospira sp.
CCCGAATCCAGGCGGCGGACGATTTAACCGCCAGGCAACGCGAGATTGTTCAACTCGTAGCGGAGGGATTCTCCGCCAAGGAAATTGCCGGCCAGTTGAACATCTCCCATCGAACCGTCGAGTTTCATAAGGCCAAAATCATGGAACTGCTCGATCTCCATACCACCGCGGAACTGGTGAAATACGCCGTCGCCCACGGTTTGGTCAGTGCCTCCTGAGCTGTTTGGCCCCTTCGCCCCTCTCTCCATCGTAGTCATTTCGTCGGAACCTCGTAGTTTCCCCTGGCTCCACCGGTAGCCTTCCTATCTCGCCTCCGAGCTTCGGCAGCGTATGCTCCTACGCATGCCGGTGAGGCGCTCACCCCTGTTCGGGAGGTGCACCATGAAACGTCTTCGCATTCTGCTCGCTGATGATCGTCCGCAGATTCTGTCGCTGCTGCAGCTGGTATTGGAACCCGACTACACCATCGTCGGTACAGTCGAAGACGGGCAGTCTCTGATCGCGGCGGCGCAGGCGCTGCGGCCGGATCTCGTGTTGACCGATATCGATATGCCGATGCTGAACGGGATTGAGGCCACGCGTGAGCTACGGAGACTCCTCCCGGATTGCCGCGTGGTGGTGTTCAGTTCCCACGATGAACCGGACGTCATGACCGCCGCCTTTGCGGCAGGAGCCGTCGGCTATCTCATCAAGGGTTCGTCACAGTCTCTGCTCACGTCGATCCGAGCCATCGTTCAGCATGTCTGGCACGAGGGTGAAACTCTTCCGATGGATGGCGCCACGACCGGTCCTTTCCAAGGTGAGAGACGCGCCCAAACCGCATCAGTTCAACCTCATCTGTAGCCCTGAGGGACCGACCAGTGCTGAAGAAGACAGTGTCATGCCACAGGACCAAGCCGAGCCCCATCGAACAAACGATCGTGTTAGCGAACCGATCGAGCCGACGATCAGGGAGGACAAGACATCGATGAGATGTCCCCGCTGCCACAGCGTTGCCGTATTGGAAGTATTTGTCGACTACGGATCCTCCTCGCCGTCCTTCCCGGGCTATCGCTGTGTCATCTGTGGCGACATCAGTGACGCGACGATCTTACGCCACCGCATGGTGCCGCAGCCTGTTCCGTTCGAGAACCATCGCCGGCCCCGTGCGTCGAAATTGAAGACCAGCCGGAATACCTCACGCTCTTCCCAACCCGAAAGGTGCCACACATGAGACAACCGTCCGCTGTGTGCAACTACGCACCGAATAAGGAGATATCACCTGCTATGGAGACGCTGTCCGCTCGGCGACGCATTCTCGTCATCGATCATCACGACGATATCCGTGGACTATTGTGCGATCACCTCAGCGCCATCGGATTTGAGGTGGCGGCGGCAGACAACGGCATCTCGGGGCTGTCTCGGCTCACGTCTGATCACGAAACCAGGCCATTCCACGGCGTGCTGGTGGAGTTGCAGATGCCGGTCCTGGGCGGGTTGGCCGTGCTCCAGGAGATGCGCGAGCGTTTTCCGTCGGTCCCGGTCATCGTCATGTCTGATGCCCTTCATGTGACCAAGCTTCGAGAAGCTATGAAAGCCGGCGCCAAAGAGTATCTCGTGAAGCCGTTCGATTCCGGGCTCTTCCGGCACAAATGCTTGAGCGTATTTCTCGACGGAAAGGCCCAAACTATGTGACCTCGGCATTCAAGTGCCAGATGGCTGGGTCAGGGTGCAACGACTCTGACAGCGTGGTCAACGGCCCGACAGGCCCCCTCCTGTGTACGGTGTCAAAAAACCGCGCGACAGATGGCTCTGACCCGGCCTCCAACGAGCACGAAGCGTTGCAGACGCGGACAAGCCGGAAGGGGGTGGCACCGATGGAACCTGTTATCGCCCTCTGTGTCCTGACGTTGTTTACCTGGGCTGTCGCAATCTGGGCCACGTATGGAAGCGACACTCAGGACCGTGAGCCGGAACAGGAAGAGAAAGAGATCCAGGCAGCAGAAGACACTCCGAAAGCGGCCTGATCTCCTGCTCTTCTTACTTCTTACATCGGGACGGTGCAGACAGGATGTGGAAACGGCACTGAAGGTGCACTCCGGAGGTGAGGCGTATGACATGCCGACGCTGCGGGGGCTTCCAACTCTGGAATCACTTTGAAAGCCGCAAAGACACAACGGCGGCATGGGAGTACGACGGGTGGCTCTGCATGAATTGCGGCGAGATCGTCGATCCGCTGATTCTTCTGAACCGGGACAGGCAAGAACAAATTGTCGATCACCATCAGGCCAGACCCTATGAGCGAAAGGTGGTTTGGCTAAGACGGCGAGACGATGCCATAGCGTGAAATCAGTCGCCTTCATAGGCAGGTTACAGGGCCGCACGTCTGTGAACCCCCGAGCAATCCCCTCTCAAGTCAGGCAGGAGTGGCTGTTGATGCCAGGCAACTGGAACATGGAGAAGTATGTCGGATAGAATCAACGAGGGAAGGCTGAAAGCTTGGATGGCCCGTCTCCTGGAAATCGGGGCCGCTAGCCTGCTGAGTTTTCTGCTGCTGGGAGTACAGGGATGCCTGAGGCACCAGGAAACCGGAAGGGCCGGCGCGGCGGTTCGCTATGTCGAGATTCGAAGCGAAGTGACCCCGCTCACCCTGTACGCGCAGGTCGGAGACGAGATCCGCTGGCAGAACTTATCGTCCGATCCCGTCCGGATCGGCATTCTCGACAGTAAGTGGCGCGATCACGTCGTGTGCGAAAAAGGTTTCAAACGATTCGGGAGCATGGAAGACTTCGTGATCATTCAACCGCAGGAATATGTGAGCCTCTGTTTCTCCAAAGCGACTACGCTGCGCTATAATGTCTGGTTGGACGCACGCAACCTCAAAGGCCCCATGAGCCCCACGGCGGCGGTTCGAATCGACTGAGACCGCTCACATGTCAGCCTCGATCTAAGACAACGGCTGGAAACATGTCTTGAAGGCTCCCACGGGCATACTTACAGGCTCGTTCGGATCGAAATGCCACCCCTCCAGCGGCAACCAGTGGCGACGCGCGGAGGTGCCTGTTCAGAAAACGGGAGGCGTAAGATCTCCCGGCCCCTAGCCGGCAGGTAGGATAGATGTCAGAAAGGACCGATATGATGGCCTTACGATTTTCCCTCTTAATTTGCCTGGCACTCTTGTGGCCAATGGGCTGGCTGTACGGCACACTTGAGGCATCCGCGGAATCCGGCCCTCAGATATACCAGCTTGATTCAATCATCGAACTGGCCCTGGCCGGAAATCCCGTCGTGTCCTCCGCAGAAGGGCACATTGACCAGCAGCGCGGCCAGCAAACCGCCGCCGGCGCCTATCCGAATCCGAGCATCACCGGGTACTTGGGCTATGGAGAAGTCCGGGACACGGGCCGCGCCAATATCCGCGAATCACTCCAACGTGAGTCGCTCACCGAGTACAACATGACTGTCGGACAGCCGTTGGAATGGCCGGCGCTCCGATCGGCGCGACAGCGGGTTGCGGACGGTGGATTGGCTACGGCGACAGCCGGCTTGTCGGAAACCCGCCTGACCCTGACGACACAGGTCAAAGTGGCGTTCTACGACCTGCTGTTGGCTCAGCAGGACGCCGCCCTCGCTCGACAGAATCTGGACATCGTCGAAAGCGTGGCACGGATTGTCAAAGCACGGGTGAAGTCCGGTGAAGGACCTCAATTTGAGTTGATCAAGGCTGAAGTAGAAGTTTTGAAGGCCAGGCAACAACTCACTCGCGCAGAGAACGTCGTCCGAGTGAATCGTGTCGTGGTGAATACCCTGACCGGCGGCGCCCTCGGGTTCTCCTATCTCATTCAGGGTGATTTTTCCGCGATGCCGAGGGAATTGCATGTCGAAGAGTTGATGTCACGCATGGCGATCCGGCATCCGACGATTCAACGCCTGTTGAAATCGGTGGAACAGTCGGACTGGAAAATCGAGTACGAGCGGCAGGCACGGGTGCCGACCGTGACGGTAAACGGCAGTTATTGGCGGGAGATCGGACGTGAAGCGGTTCAAGGAGGCCTCTCCGTCCCGATGCCGCTCTGGTACCGCCGGCAGGGAGAAATCGCCTCGTCGTTGGGTACGAAACGCCGCGAAGAAGCGGAACTGCTGCGGGCGCGCAACGAGCTAGCCAGAGCCATCCATCAACACTACCAGGACGCCAGAACCACGGCCGACCTGATCGAGGTGTTCGACAAAGGTCTTTTGAAGCAAGCCCAAGAGGCCCTTCGGCTCGCCCAGTTCAGTTTCCAGCAAGGCGCATCGAGCCTGCTGGAAGTCTTTGACGCCCAACGCGTGCAGCGCCAGATTCAGATGGATTACGCCCAGGCGAGGTATGAATTGTCGGTGTCGTTGGCTCGCCTCGAACGAGCCGTTGGTGGAGCGCTATGAACGCGGTTATACTGTCCCGAACCTTGTCGTGCGGAAGTAACAAACGAGCCATGATGAGGCATTCCCGCCGCAATTTCTTCATTGTTTACGGGCTCCTTATCGCTCTGACAGCGACGGGAACAGGCTGCGACAGCAGGCCGAGCAATGCCGTTGTGGCGAAGTCGCCGGCTGCCGCCCCTGTTCCCGGTGTCGTCCTCCTGCCGCCTGAGGACTCGTCGCGTATCGGGCTCGTCGTTCAACCGGCTACTCGAAGCGACTTCCGGACCTACCGGGAGTTTCCCGCCATCCTGCAACCGAACGAGCGCGCCATGGCGGACATCACCACCCTGGTCCGCGGCCGTGTGGTGGATGTCTATGCGGATCTTGGTCAACAGGTCGAAGCCAACGCCCTCCTGGCCATTTTGTACAGCAGCGAACTGGGCCTGGCTCAATCCGCCTATCTGAAGTCGAGGGCCAAGCTCCATGTCGCCGAACAGGCTTATGCGCGGGCAAAGTATCTATTGCAAGAAAAGGTGATCGGTGAGGCTGAGGCCCAACGCCGCCAGGCGGAACTGCTCAGCATGCAGGCGGAAGCGCATGAATCACGCGATCACCTGAAGCTGCTCGGCATGAGCGATGAGGAATTTCGCCGCCTCGACAAGAGCCGGGACATTCGATCCCATGTGCCGATCGTGGCGCCTTTTGCCGGACGCATTATCGGGCGTAATTTGACCCGGGGGGAAGTCGTCGAGACGACCGAGAAACTCTTTGTGGTGGCCGACCTGTCGGAAGTCTGGGTACGCGCCAACATCCCGGAAAAAGACATCCCCTTCGTCCACTCCGTTCATGCCTCCGGAGGGACGCAGGCGGAGGTGCGCGTCAACGCCTATCCAAGAGAAATCTTCAAGGGCACGATCACCTATGTGGGCGACGTCTTGGATCCGGCCACTCGTACGATGCAGCTCCGGCTGGAGCTGCCCAACCCCGAGGGGCGGCTGAAACCGGAAATGTTCGCGACGATTCGACTCTATTCCGAATCGCAGCCTGACCGGTTGGCCGTGCCGGAAACCGCGCTCCAGCGGGACCAGGACCGGACGTTTGTCTTCGTCCAACGGAGCGCGGGCGAGTATGAAGTTCGAGAGGTGCAGATCGGTGAATCCAACGGCACCCAGACCACGATCCTCGGTGGCCTCAGCGAAGGAGATCAGGTCGTGACACACGGCGCCTTCGTGTTGAAGTCCGAGCTCTTGAAGAAACAGGTCTGATGGTTTCCCGTCTCCTCGACATTTCCCTCCGCCAACGCATGCTCATCGTGATCATCGCGATCATGATCGCCGCCGGAGGCATGTACGCTTTCCGGACCATTCCGATCGATGCCTTCCCGGACGTGACCAGCGTACTGGTGCAAGTCGTCACCAAGGCGCCCGGATTATCTCCCGCCGAAGTCGAACGGCTGGTGACCTATCCGATCGAACTGCAACTCACAGGGGTCCCGTCCCTGACTGAAATGCGCTCGCTGACCAAGGTCGGCCTCTCCCTCGTCACGATCGTGTTCGACGATACGATGGACATCAATCTCGCCCGCCAGTTGGTGCTCGAACGTCTCATAGAAGTGAAAGAACTGCTTCCCCCCGGCGCTGAGCCGATGCTGGTCCCGAACAGCACCGGACTGGGCGAGGTCTTTCAATACTACTTGGAAGGCCCCCCAGGCCCGATTCAGGACGCAGAGGCGTTCCGCCAGAGCATGATCAATCAACGCACGGTTCAGGATTGGATTATCCGGCCCTTACTGAAGAGCACGCCGGAAGTGATCGACGTCAATTCCATGGGCGGGTTCGTCAAACAATACCAGGTTCTGGTCGAACCCGCGATGCTGCGGAAATACGACCTCACCCTCCGCGAGGTGTTCGACGCCATTGCCAGCAACAATGCCAACGCCGGCGGCAATATCCTGGAAAAACACGCCGAGAAATACATCGTGCGGGGCCTCGGGCTCATCCGGACGCTTGAGGACATCGAACGGATCGTCGTCAAGGAAGTCGGAGGAACCCCGGTCTTCGTCAGCGATGTGGCGCAGGTCCTGATCGATCACGCGGTCCGGCATGGCGCCACCGTCTTGAACGGCGAACGCGAAGTCGTGAGCGGGATCGTCCTGATGCTCCGGGGCGGCAATGCCCGCGAGGTCGTCGAGGGGATCAAGGCCCGCATCGACGACATTCATAGCCGGCATCTGCTGCCGGACGGGTTGCGCATCGTGCCGTTCTACGACCGGATCGAATTGATCACCGCCGCATTGAGCACGGTGTACAAGTCGCTGGCCGAAGGGGTGGTGCTCGTCGTCGTGGTGCTTTTCCTCTTCCTGGGCAACATTCGCAG
>DATGEA010000375.1:0-3770 GCA_035310605.1 Nitrospira sp.
AACCGCTCTAACCCTTCCTCCATGGATACCTTGGGCGTCCATCCCAACCGCGCCTTTAGTTTGTGGTTACTATAGCTTGTGCGTTTCATCTCGGCATGCCAGCGTCTTCGATTGAACACAGGCGGCAACTGCCCATACGACCAGGCTGAGTATTTCTCCCACAGCCTGCAGAACAGATAACTGACCGCGTGAGGCACATAAAGCGAGGCAAAGCGTCTGACGTTCTGTTTATAGAGACGCAGGAACGTTCGACTGGACGGCAGGTTATCGTCCACAATATTAAACACCTCGCCTTCGACTCCCGGCTTGAGTCCGGCCAGCGCAATGGCGTCGGCGCAATTATCGACATACGTAAAGGGTATCCGGTTGCCGCCGCCGAGATGCAGAAACACACCGAACGTATCGATTCCGACGCGCCCTGTGATCTGCTTTTTGCCGGGGCCGTACACGGAACCGGGCCTGACGATGACGTACGGAATCCCGTGCTTCTTCCCGTACTCCGTCACAAGCTCGTCCTGTTTGACCTTGGCGTAACAATAGGCGTCCGGAACCCTCTCGGGATGCGGCTCGACCGGACAGGACTCATCGAGCAGCGTCCCCTTCGGCTTCCGCTCGTTGGTATAGACGGTGAACGAACTCACGTTCACGAATCGTCGAAGAGATCCGTGCTGAAGACTGGCATCGAGCAGATTCCGTGTCGTGACGACCGAGTTCATGAAGGCGTCCGGAACGGACTTCTCCCCCGCCCCCGCGGCCAGGTGGTAGATCACGGCAACATCCTTGGTGGCGGCAAGACAGTCTTCACGGCGGAGCAGATTGCCCTTGACGATTTCAATTTCTGCGCTTCTCTGGTATCTCCCGACGAGCGCTTCGAGTTTCGCCATCGAGCTCGACGGTCTGGAAAAGCAGCGCAGACGGCGAAATCCGCGGTCCAGCAGGTTTTTGACGAGCCGCACCCCGATAAATCCCGTCGCCCCTGTGATCAGGATTGGATCGTCGAGTCCGATGATCATATCTCGTTGTTCCATCCGGCCTTCCTGAAAATCTGTCACATCACAACCGTTGCGCGACTAATGCACTCTCAGCCATTCCTCAAACACGATCAAACTGAACAAAATCTTATGATTATCGCTTTTCCCGGCAGCATGCGCTTGGTAGAGCTGCTGCACCGCTTGCGGCCTCAGATAGTGATACATCTGCGATTGACCATCCATGAAGGTGTCCGCCATTTTGCTGTTCATGGCACCACGGAACCAATCATCGACGACGTTCCCAGCGAACCCCCGTTTCTTACGGTTGATGAAGGTGGCGGGAAGGTACGATTGACAGACCTGGCGATGGAGCCACTTCTGTGAACGGCCCCGTACTTTGAACCTCGCCGGCAGCCGTTCCGCGAATTCAACGATTTCTTTATCGAGATACGGAACGCGCAGCTCCAGGCTGTGGGCCATGGACAGCTTGTCCGCGTACATCAAGAGCTCATCAGGAAGGGTGGATCTGACTTCCAAGTACTGAAACCCACCGAGCTCGTCCGTATCTGTCATCAGCTCTTGCAGATCTTCCCAGCAGTCCAATATCTTGTCTCCGGCATCGGCCGGAATGATTCCGTCCCGAAAGAGCCCGTCGATCGTACCCCCGGGGAGGATGGACAACACATTCTGATAGCGGCGCATTCGATCCGGAATGTCGAGTGAATAGAGTCCACGTTTGAGCGTTTCGTTTCGCGGCAAAGCGCCTATCGCAAAGGAAACCGCGTTCCGTACCCGCTTCGGAAGCCTTCCCCAATAGGCGCCGTACCGAACGCCCAGATGGCGTCGATAGCCGCCGAAGAGCTCGTCCGGCCCCTGTCCGATGAGGGCGACTTTCACGTCCTGCCTGGCCCGCTCACAGACAAAATACATCGGGACGATGGAGGACGTCGCCACGGGCTCTTCGAGGCAGGCCACGATCCTGGGAAGGGCCGCTTCGAATGTAGCTCGTGTTAAGGTTACAGGCGTATGGACCGATGCGAGCTCACGCGCAGTCTCCGCGCCGTCAGCCAGTTCATCCTGGGCATAGCTTGTCCCGTAACCGACGGTATAGGTCGGCCAGGATTTTCCATACAGATTCATGAGGGCCAGCAGGAGCCCTGAGTCGATTCCGCCGCTGAGCAGCAGCCCGACCGGGACGTCGCTGATGAGGTGCCGCTGAACCGCCTTCTTGTAGAGCGCCAGCAGCTCTTCTTTCGCGTCTTCATCCGACTTGGCGGGCGCGAAGGGAGCGGGCCTCGACCGATACCAACGGCTTAACCGGGCGGCCCCATGTTCGACAACCAATTTCGTTCCCGGCGGAAGCTTCTGGACTCCCTTAAAGAGGGTATAGGGCGACGGTGTGTAGCGATAGCGGAGAAACAAATTGAGAGACGTCGGATCGACCCGGGCTTTCTCCTGAGTCGCCTGAAGCACGGCCCGTACCTCCGAGCCGAAATACAACCGGTTTCCTTCTATCTTGTAATAGACCAGTTTGATACCGAAGGGATCGCGCGCCAGGAGGAGCCGTGCTTTGGGGACATCCCAGATCGCCAACCCGAACATCCCGTTCAGACGGTTGAGAACCTCATCTCCCCATTGCTTATATCCATGCACGATGACTTCGGTATCGGAATTCGTCCGAAACACATGGCCGCAAGACTCCAGTTCGCTCCTCAGCTCTTTGAAATTGTAGATTTCGCCGTTGAACACCACCCATACGGATTCTGCCTGATCCGACATGGGTTGGTGTCCGCCGCCGAGATCGATGATCGAGAGACGCCTGAAGCCGAGGCCGAGCGGACCGGCCAGGAAAAAGCCTTCGTCGTCAGGACCTCGATGGACCAGCGATCCGGTCATCCGCTTGATATCGTCAAGCCTGACCGGCGCATGATCCTGAAAGTTGTATTCGCCGCAAATCCCGCACATACGATCATTTTGCTTTCTAGAATTTTCTGCCAGGCCCGGGCAGCAGGTCAGGACAAGGATGCAAGAGGCTGCTCTGCTGTTGCATTACACACCGGCAGATGATCCGTTCCATCATGCCACCGTTTTTCTAAAATTCAATCGATTCCAGAGGCGTCGAATGGAGTGAGCGGAACGGGGCTGAACTTCGACAAACATCAATGAACATCACAACGGCCGGATGCCGCTATGCCTTAGCCTCTCCGAAAAGAACTTTGTACGCGCGAAGCAGATTCTGTCCAACAAGATCCCATTTCAACTCGCGCTCGATTCGTTGGCGTCCGAATTCACCCATTTGAGCACGAAGGTCCGGACGATCCATTAGTGTGGCGATTCCCTCGGCAAATTCCAGTTCATTGTTCGGCTTGATGTAGAGCGCGGCATCTTGAGCCGACCAGCGGGTTTCTGTGAGGTCATAGGTCACGATAGGCTTTCCCAGCGCCATGTATTCCATGATCTTGATCCATGTCGACACGTCATTGAGGGGACTGGAGGGATCCGGATCGACGCAGATGTCGGCCGCCGAAAGATTCCGCATCAGGTCCTCCTCCGACACAAATCCGGTCAGTTCGACATAGCCCTCCAAATTCAAATCTCCGGCGAGTGCCCTCAGGTCTTCCAACGAGTCCCCGCTTCCCATGATCACGCAGTAGAAATCCTTCCGATTCAGCTTGTAGACCAGATCTCTCAGCGACCGCAGCAGATAATCCACGCCGTCTTGAGGATTGAGCGCGCCGATGTAACAGAGGATGCATTTGTTCATGCTGCGCAGCCGCTCACTGGGAGGCCGATAGGTCA
>DATGEA010000376.1:0-12666 GCA_035310605.1 Nitrospira sp.
GTCCGGCCGATCGAGATCCCACTGCCTGAGCTCATATTTCTCCGAATTCAAATATTCCTCGCCTCCGGCCTCGCGCGGAAGGTTCTCCTGCAGTTCGAATGCCGGACCATAGATACCGTAACTGGCTCCGAGCGTTGCCGCTAACACCAGCCGAGACATGAATGCCGGGCGTCCCCCATGCTGCAGATGCTCTGTCAGAATGTCCGGGGTGTTGGGCCAGAGGCTCGGTCGCAGGAATTCCCGCACCTCCGTCTGCGTCAGCTCTGTGAAATACTGCATGAGCTGCGACTTCGTATTCCGCCACGGAAAATAATTGTAGGACTGTGTGAAACCGAGTTTCGCCAGGCGATACATCACCTTTGGCCGTGTGAACGCCTCTGAGAGAAAGAGGACATCGGGGTGTGTTTGTTTTACCTCCCTGATGAGCCATTCCCATAATGCGAAGGGCTTCGTGTGCGGATTGTCCACGCGGAAAATCCGCACACCCTGCCCGATCCAATAGTCGATGACGTTCTTCAATTCATCCCACAGTTCACGCCACTGGTCCGTCTCGAACTCCAGGGGAAAGATGTCTTGATATTTCTTTGGAGGATTTTCCGCATACTGCACCGTGCCGTCGGGCCTGATCCGGAACCACTCACGATGCTCCTTCACGTAGGGATGATCTGGCGAGCATTGAAACGCAATGTCCATGGCGATCTCGATGCCATAGGTGCGTGCCTGTTGCATCAATTGGCGAAAGTCCTGGAGGGTTCCCAACTGAGGATGAATCGACGTATGTCCTCCCTCCAGAGCGCCGATGGCCCAAGGGCTGCCCGGATCCGCGGCACCACAGGTAGGCGCATTGTTCTTTCCCTTCCGATGTGTCCGCCCAATTGGATGAATTGGAGGTAAATACAATACGTCAAATGCCATCGACGCAATGTAGGGCAGGCGTGCTTCGCAGTCTTTGAAGGTGCCGTGTTGGCCGGCCTTGGGGCTGCATGAGCGCGGGAACATCTCGTACCAGGCACTGAAGCGGGCCTTCTCTCGATCCACGACAACAGCGAGTTCTTGATCGTACGTCGTTGCGAAGCGCCGATCCGGGTACTTTGCCATCAAAGTCGCGACCTCTGGGCTTAATGTCACGCGGATGCGGTCCGACTCCGGGGTAGCTGCGGACCGGAGTTCTGTCACCCATATGGCGAGCTGTCGACCGTCTTCCTTCGTGGCCCGCCCACCCGCCTCATCTATCAGTTTGGCACCGATGAGGACATCAACCTGGACATCCTGTCCGCTATCTATTTTCTTGATGAGGTCTCGGCGCCATGTGACAAAGTGATCAACCCAGCCGGTCACGGTGTATCGGTACCGCCCTACTGTGGTCACTGGAAACGAGGCGCGCCAGCGGTCGTTTCCAAGGAACTCCATCGGAACGTCCGTCCATTGCTGATCTGCCTCGTGGCGATACTGGAGCAGGACCGAGAGGGCGTCGTGCCCGTCGGCGAAGACATCTGCTTCAACGACGACGTCTTCGCCGACCGTCCGCTTGATGGGGAATCTCCCGCCGTCGATCTCCGGCCGCACCCGTTCGATGACAACCCGCTGTCTGCCGTATTCATCGCCCATGCAATCAGCCGCCTCCTTCCCGGACCTGCTCATGCGTGTGTCGATCTAGATGTGCGACACCTCGTCGGCTGTCGCCCTCCGGCGCAGCCGCCGTTCCAGGGCCTCCTTGGCGATCGTGCGACCTCCCAAGCCGAGCGCGATAGCCAACGCCAATACGATTCCACCGAAGGTGATGGAGAACGCGGCAACGACGATTTCCTTGGCAATCCCCAACTGCGTCAAGACCATTGCGGCTGTAAAGAGAAGAACGCCCCATCGAATCAGGTTCGCGATGAGCTGGGCCTCCTCAATCTGCGCATTGACCGCAGCGATCAGCGTCGCCTCACCGCCAAAGTTTGCGAGAAGAGCTCCGATCAGGGCGACGAGAATGGCGGCGAGCACTTGAGGCAAGAATCCGAGGATCACATTGATGAGATTGGCGGTAGCCGGAAGATCCAGTGCGTCGATACCCATGAACGTAAAGAGCAGAAACACGATCCAGAAGCAGAGCCGGCCGATCATGTGAGAGACCGGCTGCTTCATCCCGGCTTTCCCTAAGGCAGGCGTCACCCCCAACCGCTCGCACAATTGATCGAAGCGAATCGTCTTCAAAGTGCGCAAGAGCAGAACCTTCACGAGCCATGCCACTGCCAGGCCCAGGACCAGAAACGTCAGCAGCGCCGTGAGCTTCGGTAAGAAGAGCCCGATTCGTTTCATCGTCTCTCGAAAGCCCTCGATCATTGCCTCCTGCCACATTTCACTCATTGGAACCTCCATCGCCCAACCAGGTAGGGCTTCAAATTCTCAAACCACTCACAGACTTGTTCGATCGTCCGTTCGATCTCCTCGGGTCCGCCATCTTTCGTCTCAAGCACCAGCGACGCGGTGCGCCCGAGATACAGCGGGGTGAGCGACTTGAGCAGGTGCTCTCGATGGATAACCTTGTCGCGATACGCCAATGCAAAATCATAGATGATCTGAACCCAGAGCGGGATGGGGAAGCGGAACCCGTCCTCATCCACCAGCCCCAGCGGGAGAATACCGGCTAACGTCTCGGGGGCGAGAATCATTTCCCAGATTGGAAGCAAATCCCGCAGCCCTTGACGAAACCCCCTCACCATCCGCTCGACATTGATTGCCACGGACTCAGATCCAAACTCGTACGACGGACCACTCGTTGGAACCGGACTCGACCCCATTTGTTTTTCCCATACGTCTTGATAGCGCTCCATATAATGGTACGAGGCTCCGACCGCTTGCGCTAGTACCGTCGAAACGTCCAATCCGCTTGCCTTCGTGTCCTGAACCTTGGTTCCGAGGAATGCCTGCCATACATTGCTCCCTTCAGCGACCGCGACGGTGGTTAGCCAACTGTCGATTCCGAAGCGAGCGGCATCTCCTTCCCAGACATCCCTTTGCAAATACAGACTCGCCTGTTTTCCGGAAAACCCATACCCGCCGCCAGTCTGACAGGCGATTCGCTTTCCATACAGCGCGCGGGTCAAAGGCGCAATGAGGCTGTTAGTCAGACTGCCCTCATATCGCTGGCGCTGAAAAAGCGGCGCGACATAGTCCGCCTCTTTCTCCAGCACCGGCCGCGCCAATCGTTCGATCCATTCTGGCGTGACCGATCGGAGATTGGCGTCGATCACGATACAGGCGTTCGCCTGCAACTCCTCTGCGATCGTAAAGAACGCACGGAACGCCTGCTCTCGTGCCGGCACCCCCGATTCCGACAATCGAAGGTGGGCGAAGGGGTTCGAGAACATGCTGCCCGTGACATGCTGGACCAGGGCGACGGGGAGCGAGCCTCCGACTGCCCCCTTGACCATCTCTGGCGTTCCATCCTGCGATCCGGCATCGGCATTGACGAGCAAGATCGATGCACGGGAAAAGGAGGCCTCGAGTCCCGCAACAATCGCCTTCACCACCGGCTCCACCGTCGATGCATGATCGAACGTCGGTAAGCCGACGAGGAGATCGACCTTCCTAACGTCAGGACATTGCTCCTGCACCTGCTCCCACGCCGTCACTTGCGTCACGGATTCCTTTCTCTAATGCGACGGTCTCCGGCTCCCGGTATTCCGTGCGCACGCCCGATCCGATCTGTCACCGGTTCGCGAACAGCTTCACCAGCGTCAGGTAATCGATCAAGTGGCGTGTGACGAGAAAGTTTCTCCTGACATGCTCCCGCGCCGCGCCGCCCATGCGTTGGATAACACCGGGGTTGTTCAAGAGATATCTGCCTCTGAACGCCGCTCCCTCAACGGTATGAACCGTGTACCCTGTCACCCCGTCCACAATCTGGGCCGCAATGCCGCCAGCTTTGCTTCCAATTACGGGCTTCCCCTTCCACATGGCCTCGGACACCGCGACGCCAAACCCCTCTTTGATGGATTTCTGAAGCACGATCGTGGCAGCCCGTTGGAGGGCGTTGATTTCAAAGTCTGCCTCGGGAGGCAATTGCAACACATGGATATCCGGATCACCTCCGGCCGCTTCCAGGACCTCTGCTAACACCATTTCACCTTCCGGATCGTGCGTCACGCCGGCCCCCGCCAGGATCAGACGGCAATCGTGGTGTTTTTTGATCAATCGATAAACCTTGATCGCCCCCACCGGATCCTTGAACCGCTCGTAGCGCGCCAACTGCAACAGGATGGGTTTATCTCTCGGAATGCCAAGACGGTCGAGAACCTGGTTGATTTCCACACGCGACAACTCCCGGTTTTTTTCACTCAATGGATCGATCGACGGGTAGATCAAGAACTTGGTGATGGGAAGTCTGTGCGCGAAGCCGGGAAGCGAAAAGATGGCAGCATCGTACCGGACGACAAAACGACGCAAAAAACTCCAGCTGCGCTGTTGCGGCCTGGCCAGGTCGAGGTAACATCGCCAGATCCAGGTGCCGCCCTTCCGGTGCTCGATCAAGGCCACCGGCGGGGGGTCGTGGATCATGACGAGGTCCGCATCCAGGTTCAGGCTCTGGGCATTGCGCTGGGTGATCTTGAGATAGATTTGTTCCAACTGTTCGGTCAGGGTTTCCTCCTGACCCTGCAATGCGCTGGCCAATTGCTTGCTAATACGGAAGAATTCTTGATCGCCCGCCAAGACTTCCCAGCGAGCGTCCACGCCCAACCCCTTCATCATCGGCACAAGGCGACGGAGGATCTCGGCCATGCCGCCGCCGTATCGAACCGCGTTGACGTGCAGGAAACTCCGCCCCGCGACCAGGTCACTCAGCCGATACAGAAATTCGACCGTTCCTTTCGGTGCGTAGTCCCGATACTCGTCCAGTTCTTGAGCCATTCTACTAACGCCCTCCGATTCCACCAGATGCGCTAAATGATGCTGCCTTCAATTCCGTATGATCCATCGGGGGTCAATGGCTGCTGCAGTTTGAACCAGTAGAATCCGTATGGAGCCAGACTGAACGCGTACGGGTGCTTACCGACAGTCGGAAATCGCGAACCGCCGAATAGTTCAATCGGGACTGCTCCCTCGAATTTAGCCAGGTCCAACTCAACTGCTTGCGCCGATCTGGCCAGGTTATGCACGAGCAGCAGCGTGTCGCCCCGATACTCTCGCAGGTAGGCGAGGACATGGTCGGTCCGTGGGCGAAGAAAGGCGAGCGTTCCACGCCGAAACGCAGGATGCTTCTTGCGCACGGAGATCATCTGCTTCATCCAGTGCAGGAGCGAATGCGGCGATTGTCGCTGAGCCTCTACGTTGGTGGCTTGATACCCGTACACTGAATCAGACGTGACCGGCAAATAGAGCTTCGACGGGTCGGCCTTTGAGAACCCCCCGTTCCGGTCAGCACTCCACTGCATCGGCGTCCGAACACCATTGCGATCTCCGAGATGAACATTGTCCCCCATCCCAATCTCATCACCGTAATACACGATCGGGCTTCCGGGGAGGGTAAAGACAAGGCTGTTAAGCAGTTCGATCTTGCGACGATCATTATCCAGCAAGGGAGCCAGTCGGCGGGCAATGCCGATATTGCGCCGCATCTGCGGATCACGCGCATAAGCATAGTACATGTAGTCCCGTTCTTCACCGGAACACATTTCCAACGTCAGCTCGTCGTGGTTACGCAGAAACAGGCACCACTGGCAATTCTCTGGGATCGGAGGGGTGTGCGTGAACATGTCCTCAATGGGATGCCAATCCTCACTGCCGACGCCCATGAAAAGCCTCGGCATGAGAGGGAAATGAAACGCCATGTGGAACTCGTCGCCATCCCCGAAATACGGACGCACATCCGCGGGCCATTGATTGGCCTCCGCCAGTAGAATGCGTCCCTGATAGGTCTGGTCGATCCGCTTGCGGATTTCTCTGAGATAGGCGTGGGTCTCCGGGAGGTTCTCGCAGATCGTGCCCTCGCGCTCGAACAAGTAAGGGACGGCGTCGCACCGGAATCCATCTAGCCCCAGGTCGAGCCAAAAGGACATCACGTCCAGCATCTCTTTTTGCAGCTCTGGATTGTCGTAGTTCAAGTCCGGCTGATGGCTGAAAAACCGGTGCCAGTAATAGGCTTTCGCAACCGGGTCCCATGTCCAGTTGGACTTTTCTGTGTCGATAAAGATAATCCGCGCTTTCCCATACTTCTTGTCGCTGTCGCTCCAGACATAGTAGTCTCGCTTCGGCGACTGCGGAGAGCTCCTCGCCTCAAGGAACCAAGGGTGCTGATCGGAGGTGTGGTTCAGTACGAGGTCCGCAATCACGCGCATGCCCCTCCGGTGTGCTTCGTTGAGGAATGTTCGGAAATCTTCCATCGACCCGTAGTCCGGAAAGATTCCGCGATAGTCCGCGACGTCGTAACCGTCATCACGCAAGGGGGAGGGGAAGAAGGGCAGCAACCAGAGGCAATCGACTCCCAGCCATTCCAGGTAATCCAGTTTCTGGATCAGGCCGAGGAAATCCCCGATGCCATCGTCATTCCCGTCATAAAAGGCTTTGACGTGAAGTTCGTAAAACACCGCGTCTTTGAACCAGAGTGGATCTGCCCTTGGCACTGTGTCCCTCCCCTCATTTAACGCATAGGCTCTCGAGCCAAAAACTCATCGCACACCATGAGCAGCGCGGAACGCAGGCGCTCGAGACTGCCCAAATATGGATTGATGGCGCGTAATTTCTCTGCCAGCTCCGGCATGCCAAGACTCTGGCGAATCCACTCAGAGAAGTCGCTTTCTTCGCCTTTGAGGCGATGCCGAGCTTCGAAGATATGAAAATAGATCGCGCTTACCTCCACCTCCCCCAGCGCGTGCCGAAACTCCCGCAGCGTCCGTACTTCCAGTCCAGTCGGCACCGCCAGAATACGGGATTGATTAAAGTAGAACGGCTCGCCGAAGATCACTCGCGGCACGATCGGCGTCCTTGACAAATGATCGTCGATAATTGAAATGAGTTCCGCGCGAAGCGCCTCGAGTCCCTCGAACTCAAACAGGTCGACCACTGCCAGCCGTTCTCCCAACACATGGTCCCGTACTTCCATCGCAACCCACTGGGCAAAATCGTTCGGATACACCCGTTCCACATAGCTGTGCCTCAGAAAATAACTGTGCGTGTGAAAATAGATCGAATCGAGCGGAACCGCTTCAAGCAATTCCACCAACCGCTTTTCGTCTTCCGCTTCTTCCCCGAGGATCTCTCGCAGTTCGCTGCATCCGGTGAACCGGAAGGGCCGGTCTGTCCCGCGCATGATGTTCTCTTCTGGCATCTCAACCTGTTATTGAAGAGCGCTGCCTCAACCCGTTCGAGACGGACAAGGAGAAGCAAAACACCCGTTGTCTTGCCTCGTCAATGGCTCATCGGCTAAGTTTCCGACCATCGGACGGGCGTCGCATTCTGTGACGTCGGCGGGATCGCCTGCATCCGTGATCCGGCGACTAAACCAGGCGGCGGCCAGTGCCAACAGGAAGAGGACGACCCCGATCCCGATCACGCTGGTCGCTTCGGTGAACCGCTCCGTCAGCCACCCGAAAAACGCGATGCCGGCCATCGACGTGGCCGTCGCGATCGCCGTATAGATAGCCATCACCCGCCCGACCATGTGGGCCGGCGAGACTTCCTGGATCAGGCCCCAAGCGATGGGGGTCCATGTTCCGAACCCCATCCCGATACTGGCCATCAGCACCGTCGCCAGCATCAGATCCTGCGTCCCGGTGAGCCCGCAGAGCGCCGCGCCGCCGATCACACTGGAGACCGACACGACGTGGAGGCGCCGGCGGACCTCCCATTGTGTCACCGACACGAGACCGAGCGATACCAGAAACATGCCCAGGCCCAGCCAGGCCCAGAGATACCCGACCTCTACCGGGCCCAACGCCAGCATCTTTTTTCCGAAGACCGGAAACAGCGTCGTCAAGGCACTCGTCCCGAAGGTATACACCGACGCCAGCAGAATCACCACCCGGATGGTCGGCTGGGAGATCAGCGCATAGCGGATCCCCTCCATCAAGTCGCCGCGCGTCGCAGCGACGGGGCTGCCCGGCGGGTGCGCCCTCATGGGGCGAGGGAGCTGAATCGGGACGAGACACAGCGCCGCCGCGACATACGTCACCGCATTGGCGCACAGGACCTCCTGTGAGCCGGAGAAGGCGATGCCCAGGCCGCTGAGCACGGGCCCCATGATCATGCCGATGCTGGTGGTGCTCTGGAGCAGCGCATTGGCCGCGGTGAACCGGGATCGGCCGACCAGGAAGGGGACAGAGGCGGACAGGGCGGGCACGAACATCGCCGTGGCGATGCCATAGAGAAAGACCAGGACATAGAGGCGCTCGACCGTGAACATGTCGGTCGATACCCAACAGGGTATCACCCCGATGAAGATCGCTCGCGCGACGTCGCTGCCGATCAGAATCGCTTTCTTGGGCAGCCGATCGACCGAAACACCAATGAGCGGGCCGAAGAGGATAGGCGGCAGCGTCTGGAGTAAGCCGATGATGCTGGTCTTCAGCGGCGATCCTGTCACGGAGTACACGAACCAGATCAGGGCCAACCGACTTATGCCGTCGGCCACTTGCGACAGCACCTGATTCCACCAGATCAGGCTGAAATCACGCGTCAGCAGCCACCGTGGCCTCTCGACGCGCGAACCGGTGCCCGCCCGACCAGGTTCGAGGTCGGTCAGCTGGCTGGCGGTGCGTTGGTTGTGGCCGAGCCCCACTGACGTTGTGCTCCCCCGGCGGCGATCGCCTGGGACGCGTCGCCCTGCGGTCGTCACCTCATCTCGCCACACGATAACGATGCCGCGTTCCGGTGGTCAAGAACAGCGGGACGGCCCAGCACGCGGAAGCGAAAGGAGAACCGTGGACCCCGGGATCCCGGCTAGGTGACCGCTACCTCCGGGCTCAGGGCTTGGCGGGCGAACAGGGTCGCCACCCCCGCCGTCAGCAGGAGCACCAGGCCGAGGCCGACGAGACTCGCCGCCGGTCCGATCGCATCCGCCGCCCACCCGAATCCCGTCATGCCGATCATGGCGGCCGCCATCGAACCGGTGCTGAAGGTCGTGAGGACTCGCCCCATGAGATGCGATGGCGTGGCCTCCTGCAGCAGCGCCCACACCACCGGATTGAGCACGGCCGCGCTGGCTCCCACCAGGATCACCACCGCCGCCGCAATCAGCGGGGACTCCAGCAGGCTGAGACTGCAGACCGCCAGGCCCCCCATGGTCGTGCCGCGGATGAGCAGGTGCATCCGGCTCTGGACATCGTTCTTCCGTCGCCAGGCCAGCCATGAGGAGGCGATGAGCATCCCGACGCCCAGGGAAGACCAGAGCCAGCCGAGCTGAACCGGTTCGGCATGCAACAGCTCCTTGGCATATACGGGCAGGACAAAGACAAAGGCGCTGGCGCCCAGGTTGTAGAGGGCCGCAATAATCACCAACAGAAACACCGTCGAGCGGTCCCCGAACACGAACCGGAATCCCACCATGAGGTCGCTCAGCACCGCTCCCGACCGCGCGGATACCTCCGGAGTCCGCCAGCGTGTTTCATTGAAGCGGATGGGCAGGAGACACAGCGCCGAGAGGAAGAACGTCGCGCTATTCACGTACAGGGCGTGTTGCGCGCCCATCAGCGCGATCAGCACCCCGCTGATCGCCGGGCCCAACAGAATGCCGATGTTATTCGTGCCCTGGATGAGCGCATTGGCGGAGACCAGTTCGCACCGTCTGACCAGCAATGGAACCGCCGATACCAACGCCGGCCCGAACACCGTGGAGACCGTCGCGGTCAAGAAAATCAAGATGTACAGCCCTTCAAGCCTCAACAGGCCCAGTCCATACAGCGCCGGGATGAGGAAGGTCATGACGCTGCGAGTCAGATCCACCCAGATCATCACGGTTTTCTTCGGGAGACGGTCGAGATAGACGCCGATGAGGGGGCCAAAGACCAGGGGCGGAATTGTCTCTAACAGGCCGACCAGCGCGATCATCATCGCCGACCCGGTGAGTTCATAGACAAACCAGAGCAAGGCCACTTTGCTCAGAGCCTCGCCTACTTGAGACGTGACCTGCCCCCACCAGAGGCACCCAAAGTCCCAGGTCTTGACTAAGCGCCATCCTCGATTGTCCTGGTCGGCTGATTCGGATTGCATGGGTGTTCCCCGGGCTCCGGCCTATGCGATGGACGGATCATCGTAATGATGCGGCGTCCTTCGGAGTGTTGCTTGGTTCGATGAGTGCGTTCCATCGTGTTGCCATCCAGTCAGGCTCGAGCCTGCTCACACAGGCTCTCGGTTTCATACTGCAGGGAAGCCAGTCTGCAGTAGCGGCGGCGCCGGTGAGACCGGCGGCTTCGGCGGAAGCGGGATCGGTTGTGGGGGGAGAGGCGATGTTGGGCCCGGCGGTGATGGATCGGTCGGCCCGGGAGCAGGATGCGGTTTTGGATCTGCCACCATCATGATCCCTCCCACGATCCCGCCTGCCATACTCACCACGCCGGCGAGGAGCATGCCTCTCACCAGGTTCTTAATCATGACGTCCCTGCGGCACTTGTTGCGTAGCGTGGAACGCGTAGATCTTTGTCCGTCCGCTTCACAAGAGATATTGGCCCAAGCCCGCTTCCCTCACGTGCTGTGGGTCTCTCCCATTCCTCTCCCAAGCAAATCACAGACCGGGCCGGTGAGCGAACGAGGGGCTCAAGGGACACACAAAAAGGATTTGCTTTTCAGGAAGATTGAGTAAAACGCTTTGCAGGGATAGATCTAAAGACGAGACGGGAAGCAGGACAATTCGTCCTCATAAAAGACAACCTGTCTAAGCCCCAGCTCACGCATCGACGTGGTAAGTTGCGTGTCTTGGCTTATGTTGCCTCTGATTCGTCTCTGTATGACAGCGACATCCAGCCACATTTTCAGCACATCGACTTACCCGATCTCGAATTTAGTCACGGTTCATCAACACACGCTTCAACTTTGGTCATGTGCGGAGCACCGGGTCGGCACCCTGGACTCGAAGGGAGTGAAAATTGAAAACCATGATGCCTGCGAGAATATAGGGCCTGATCTCATCTGTTGAGTGTGTTTTCCATCTATCCCTATCGCCGAACCTCCTGCAGGCAGCGACTTCCGGCCTTTCGCTGGTGGTGGCACCGCTGTTATCGGCTCGCTCCTTATTTCGGAGTAGGTTGTCCTGCCCATCCCATCTTCGAGGCAAATCCTTTTCCGTAAATATCGAATAACTGAAAGAACTGATAAGCCTTGCAGTCAGTCAACACTTCACCAGCCTCCTTCAGGTACCGGTCAAATGAATACTGGAACTTCACACCTTGGCCCCCAAAAAGCGTCACTACCTTACGCTTCAGATCAATCGCACTTTCCTGGTGGAATACGTACCGATAGTACGGACTCTCTGGCCCACCGACGTGTTCAAGAAACTGTGCCCAGGTTGGTGCGTTGTCCATTGAAAGCCGCTGCTTGACGCTGACTCCCCTGACCGGCCCAAACTTCTCGAAAAAATCCTTGAACATAGCGTCCCGCCATTGATGTTCGTCCGCGATATGATGGATGGCATGATCAAAGGAGGCGACGGTGTGGGTTTCCCACCTTGAACCAGGCGCCCAGTGAAAAATGACCCCGTCTGTCGGTCCTTTCCATTCTGTCCCCCCGATCTGCTCGACTTGGTGTTCAAGAATTTTGTTGGCCCAGACCCAATAAAGAAAATCGCTGAACCGTGGGTTGTCCGGGGTGAGGGTGAGACGATCCGTGGCGAGAGAGTGCTTCAGATTATAACTCGTTCGAACATCTTTACAGCGGTCCTGCCAAACCGAGTCAGACCATGCGGCACTACTTATAGGGAAGGCAGAGGTTACTGGAGGGAAGCCGAGTAGGAAGATAAGAACTGAAACCCAAATCATCTTGCCCCCTGTGATCAAAATGATTTCTTCTTGAACCGGCTCTAGGATAGGTCACATTCCTTGGGAAATCGACCAGCCTCCTTGGCATTCTAAACAACGATTTTGAGACCTATGAGTCGCGAGTTTTACATTGTCGAATTCTCCCCTCCTCCACTCTGTGATCTCGGCGTCGAGGCAGTCTGGATCGGTCCCGCCGCGCGCGGACGAGACGAAACACGGTTCCAGACACAGCACCTGACTATGTCGCACCCAGGATTTTGGTGGCTTTTTTCACATCCCGTGTCTTGACCCACAAAATTGCGCCGAAGCGCCCCTGGCCAGCGGTTATTGCGGTCACGGCAGTCAAATTGATTCTGGCTAAACCCAGTTGGCCTGTCAGGTCCACCAGCGCTCCGGGACGATCATCGCCCTCCATCAAGAAGCATACTTTCGGGCCCTGCATCTTCCACTTCAGCGGTTTCGCAATAGCCTTGAAAGCGGTGGGATCTTCCGGCACCACATCCACTTGTGTGCGACGAGTCCGAGGAAACGCATGTACCGCCAGCAGGTTTACTCCGGCGTCGTGGAGTGGAGCCAGCATGTGACCTAATGCCCCTGACTTATCCGCAATGGTCACCTTGAAATATTGGGCAGTCCGAATCAGATCGGCCATCAGGCCCTCCTCTACCCGCCCGCATAGCGGGTATCGTCCAGTAAATGACGCTTTGCGATGACA
>DATGEA010000377.1:0-2231 GCA_035310605.1 Nitrospira sp.
GTCGTTGATGCGCCGCACTTGGTGGCCTCACCGGCGCTGTCGGTTGTCCTGGTCTGCGCGGTCGCCGGCGTGATCTTCTTCGGTCTCTTCCCCAATCCCTTGGTCAGCCTCGCGCTCCAGTCCGTTCTCTCTCTCAAGTAAACGTCTGACGCGCCTCCCATCGTGCATGATGACCCGACTCGTGCTAGGCTAGCCCTGCCTGATTACAATGCGCATGCTGATGTCACTCTGGCGTTTACTCCTTGATTTGGCCAAGTCCTTCCTACGCCATGGGTGCGCCAGCCTGGCCGCCTCCTTGGCTTTTTTCTCCCTGCTCTCGCTGTTTCCGCTGGTCTTTCTGCTGCTCTACGGCATCAGCTTTGTCGTCAGCCAGGACGTGATCGGCGGGCAGGTGCTGCTCAGTTTTCTCAAGGGCTTTCTGCCCACCTTGGGAGAACGGTTAGCGGTGGAATTGCAGAGAATCAGCGAGCTGGACACGGTCCGCTGGCTCGTCTTTCTCTCCTTCGCCTGGTTCGGCACGCTGGTGTTCTATGAACTCGACTACGCCCTCAACGTCGTGTTCGACAGCACCTGGAAACGGCATCCCTTGATCTCGACGGCCATCGCCGTCGCCTCCCAGGGTGCCGTCGGGCTGCTCCTCATCCTCTCCTATGTCGCCACGCAGGCGGTCAATTTCCTCACCGCCTCCGTGCCCCATCTCTGGGGACTCGACCTGATCGCCCTCGCCGCACACGATTTGTTTCTCACCTACACGCTCCCCTTTACCCTGGCCTTCCTGACCGTCGGCACCCTCTATCGCTACGTTCCGCGCCGGAGGCCGCAATGGCGGGAAGCGATGATCGGCTCGCTGACGTTCAGTCTCCTCTGGGTTGCGGCTAAATTGCTCTTCGTCACCTACAACGAATATGCCAGCATCTATACCAACTTGTATGGATCGCTTCTCGAAGTGATCCTCCTCCTCTTGTGGATCTATTATTCCGCCGCACTCCTCCTCTTCGGCGCCGCAGTGGCCCATGCACTCCAGCAGCGGGCGCAAGCCACCGCGGCGGCAGGCGTCGCCCAGACCGACATCCCCTTCCCGTCAGCGCCCGCCAGTCGCTGATTTCCGCCCTGTCGACTTATAGGCTTTTTCTGGCCGTGAGGCTCCTTCCTGGCTAGAATGAAGCCCGAAAAGGAGGGCTTCACGGCATGTCGGACGAAATGGGCAAAGAGCTGTTGATGTTGGGCGGGGCTTTGGTCGGCTTTCTGGGAGCCTTCCTCACAGTCCTCGATAAGCTCCTGGACCTGCGCACCAAAATCAAACCGCTAAAAGAACGAAAGGCACCCGCTGCTGCCGAACGTCCGACCGTGGTCTCGCCTTCACCGATCGACTTCTTTGCCTCAAAACCGTTGCGCGGCTCCTCCTATCTGCTCTTGTACGAGACCGGCGTCATCGTCGCGGCCGGTCTCATTCTCAACTATGTAGGACTCACACTCAGCAGGCACCTGGAAAGCATTCTGTTCCTGGACATGACCGGCACCGCCCTCGTTTCATTCCTGCTGGGCCCCTGGTGGGGCGCCATCGCGGCTCTACTCTCCAACTCGATCGTCAACTGGCTGCTCTTCCCGGAATCCGGGGCAGACGTGGTGATTTTCCCCTGGTCGCTCGTCAGCATGACCGGAGCAATTTATTGGGGATGGATGGCCAGGCAGGCGGGATTCCAAAAATACCTGCGCACCGGCAGGAGTTCCGCCTTCTCGCACGCATGGTTCCTCTATATCTTCGGTGTCGGAGGGGCGGTCGTCATGAGCATCCCGGGCACCTTCGTCCAGGCCGCATTAAACGAGCATTCGATTTTTGCGTTGAACCCCGAAGTCGCGGAAACCCTGAATGCCCGCGTGCTGCAATGGGAGAATATGGTGCACCACTATATTGAATCCCTGTTCGGGGTCACTTGGGGAGAGCACGTCGGTTGGTGGGGCGTGAACTGGTTCCAAAACTGGGTTCGCTATGTACCGGACAAAACGATGAGCGCCGCCATCGCCTTGGTCGTGTTGAAGTACGGCTATCCGCTCTTCGAGCGGGAATTGATACACGGAGGCCCCGATGGCGAACGCCCCCGAGACGAGCGGATCCTGCCCCTGATCTTAGGTCTGCTCTATGCCCCGTCCTTCGCCACGCTGATCAGCAGCGAGACGTACGGGGACAGCACCTACTGGCCTCTTTGGGCCATGCCGTGGGGTTTGATCCT
>DATGEA010000378.1:0-12144 GCA_035310605.1 Nitrospira sp.
CAGGCCTTACGGCCCTGACGCCTCGCCAGTCGCTCGCGTACCGCATCATCGCTTTCGTGCTCGCGCTCGCGTATGCTGAAGAAAATGCCCGCAAGGCTGAGACACATCCTGCGTTCGCCCTGGTTTGTTCGCGGTGGGCTGCTGCTCGGCGTGACGGTCGTGTGTCTGATCGCCGGACTCGCGCTCTATGGGGCCTATTTGGCCACGTTTCTCGAACTGCCCAAGAGCGAAGATCACCCGCCGTTGCGCCTCTACACGGCTCCATTCCAACTCAAGTCAGGTCTCTCCGTGAAAAGCGCAAGACTGCCCGAGCGGCTACAACGGCTTGGTTACCGGGCGGTCGCGGGCCCGGTGACGTCGCCCGGCGACTATCAACTCGATCCCCAACAGCTCACGATTTATCTGCACGCCCAGCCGGAGGCACTGACGAAGCCCGCCATGGTGACGCTGCAGCTGGATCAGGGGCTGGTCATCGACGTGTTGTCGGAACCGGACCGGAGTCCGATCTTTCCCGTCTTTCTCGAGCCGGAACTCATCAGCGGCCTGCGGGGTGCTTCGCGCCAGGTGCGGGAATGGATCCCGCTCTCTCAGATGCCGCATCGCCTGGTTGACGCGGTTGTGGCGGTGGAGGATCGACGGTTTTATTCGCACGTCGGGATCGATCCCGTCGCAATCGGTCGTGCGGTCTGGCGGAATCTCACCATGGGCGGAGTCGTGCAGGGAGGCAGCACGATCACCCAACAGCTCGCGAAGAATCTCTTCTATTCGCCGCAGCGTACGTTCGTCAGAAAAGTGAAAGAGGCGCTTGCGGCTGTGGTGCTGGAGACGAAGTACCGGAAACAGGAGATTCTCGAAAGCTACCTGAACGAGATCTATCTGGGACAAGCCGGGTTCGTATCGATCTATGGAGTCGGAGAGGCGGCTCACCGCTACTTCGGAAAGACCCTCGCGGAGCTGACCGCCGGCGAGGTCGCCATGATCGCCGGACTGATCAAGGGCCCGAACACCTATGCGCCGACGAAACATCTCGCGCTGGCCCAGCAGCGTCGTGATGTCGTATTGCGTCTGTTGCGGGATCAGGGGCACCTGACAGAAGAGGAATGGAAAATCGCCGTCAATCAACCCGTACGGGTTGCGCCGCCGGACGATGTTTTGGCCGATGCCCCCTATTTCGTGGATACGGTCCTCAAGCAAGTTGAAGAAGCTGTCGGGACGCCATTGCCGGAAGGACTGCGCATCGACAGCACGCTCGATCCAATGGTGCAGCAGGTGGCGTCCGAAGCGCTGGAGAACGGGCTCGCAAGACTCGAGCGGGCCTATCCGGTACTGAAAGGGCCCGAGCAATTGCTGCAAGGCGCGGTGGTGGTGCTCGAACCATCGACTGGCGCGATTCTGGCGCTGGTCGGTGGACGGGACTACCGCGTCAGTCAGTTCAATCGGGCGGTGCAAGCGCATCGCCAGGCCGGCTCGCTGTTCAAGCCGTTCGTCTATCTTGCGGCATTTGAAGCGAGCCGGGCCGGGAGACAGCCGTATCTGACACCTGCCAGCCTGTTGGCCGACGAACCGGTCACGTTTGAATCGGAGAAGGGGACGTGGGCTCCACAGAACTATGACCGCCAGTTTCGCGGGAATGTCACGGTGCGCAGCGCGCTGGAACAGTCTCTCAACGTGCCGGCGGTGCGCGCGGCGAAGACTGTCGGGACCCAGTCCATACTCGAGGTGATCCGTCAACTCGGCGTGACGACGCCGCTGGCAGATGATCTATCCGTGGCGCTCGGGAGCCCCGCCGTGTCACTCTTGGACATGGCATCGGCCTATGGAACGATCGCGAACGGGGGCATCTGGGTGCGCCCCACCAGCTTGCGCGCGACTTCCGGTCGTGACGGGACTCCCTTGTGGAATGCCGCGCCCGATCGCCGTCAGGCCGTATCCCCTCAGTCGGCCTATCTCGTGACGTCGTTGCTGGAGGGAGTGATTCAGCGAGGAACCGCAACCAAGGCGAAGGTGTTGGGGTTGAGCGGGGCGATCGCGGGCAAGACCGGTACCACCGATGGCTATCGCGATGCCTGGTTCGTCGGGTACACGTCGGATCTGGCGGTCGGCGTGTGGGTGGGATTCGACGATGAACGGGCGGTACGTTTGACGGGCGCGCAGGCGGCATTGCCCATCTGGATGGACATCGCCAAGCGGATCATATCCGAGCAACCGCCTCCGTTTTCCCAACCCTCCGGCGTCATTGTCCGTGCCATCGATCCCAAGACGGGACAGCTGGCGACTTCGCAATGTCCCGAGCAGGTGGAGGAGGTGTTCATCGAGGGGACGGAGCCGAACGTCTACTGCGAGATTCACGGGGGCGGCATATGGGAGCGGTTGCGGCAGACGTTCGGGTTCTCCTGACAGGAGAGGCGTGGCAGCGGGGTGAGCCTTCTGCGTCCGTACAGCGCGAGGTGATCGAAGCCTCTCGGCAGGCGCGCAGGGTTGAGGGATGATCCGGCGCTTTTTCAATAATCTGCTAGGTGCTGCCGCCGAGAATAGTGTAAGCTCACGGTGATATTCGACCGGAGAGGAGTCAGCCATGAAAAAGAACGGATTCGGGGGCGACGACAATATCACCCTGTTGGCCAAAGGGGTGCAGCTCAAGGGGGAAATTCGCGTCGAAGGAACGGTGCGGATCGACGGCCGCCTCGAAGGCGACATCCATACGAAGGGCCAAGTCATCATCGGAGAAGACGGCCTGGTCCAGGGAACCATTGCGGCTGGGACAGTCGTCAGCAGCGGCCGGATCAAGGCGACGGTCACGGCGGTGGATCGTGTGCAGTTGTTGAAGACCGCAACTCTTATCGGCGAAGTCCATACGCCGATTCTCATCATGGAGGAGGGTGCGAAAATTCAAGGGGCCACCGACATGGGTGTCACGGCCTGGCCGGATGACTTGCCGAAGCTGCCGGGTGCTGTTCGTGAGCTTTCCGCCCACCGCGCTAAACACGTGGTGGTGCTCGATAAAGAATCGAACGGGTAAGTCTCTCATCATGTGGCGGCGCGGATCGAACGCGCCGGAACTGCCGCTCCAGCCGGATCGATGACCAGATCACAGCTCTTTACCGCCGTCTTTTTCGCTCTCCTGCTCCTGCTCCTGTACCAGATCGCCCTCATGTTCCGGCCCTTCCTGTTTCCGATCCTCTGGGCTGCGCTTCTTGCACAGGTCACGTTTCCGCTGCACGACCGCCTCACCCGGCTCTTTCGTGGCCGGCCGGTATTGTCGGCCTCCTGTCTCACCGTCCTGGTCCTGGCCCTCGTGGTGATACCCATTTCACTCCTAGGGGTGCTGATGGTGCGGGAAGCGGCCGCGGCCGAGCAGGCCGTGCGTATCTGGATCTCCGGCGGGGGGCTCCAGCGCCTGCCGGAGCAACTACAGTCCCTGCCTCTATTCGGGTGGGTGTTCGAGCGGGTCGCCGGCGGAAACCTATTGCAGGCTGATTCGATGGAGCAGGGGCTCATGGCCGGCGCGACCTTTGTCAGCCGATTCCTCCTGGATCAGGCGGGCGATCTCCTGAAGAACGCATTCCTGCTCGCCACCGATTTCCTCCTGATGCTCTTCGCGCTCTTCTTCCTTTTCAAAGACGGTCGCCGATGGCTGGCGACTCTTCAGGATGTGATTCCGATGGAAGCGTCGCATAAACGGAAGATCTTCGCACGCTTGGATCAGACCGTTCGTGCGGTGGTGAGAGGCATGTTTCTGACGGCGATTGTGCAAGGTGTGCTCGCGGGATGTGCCTATTTCAGTCTTGGCGTGCCCTTTCCGGTGGTCTTCACGGCGCTGACGATCATCCTGGCGCCGCTCCCGTTCGGAGGCACGGCGTTGATCTGGGGGCCGGTTGCACTCTATTTGTTGTGGAGCGCTCCGCTGTGGAAAGCCGTGATGATGGTGGTATGGGGGTTTGGAATCGTCTCGATGGTCGACCAGATTCTCCGACCCTGGCTGATCGGGCAGGAGGTGCAGATTCCCGTTTTCTTACTCGTCTTCAGCGTGCTCGGCGGGCTGGCCCTCTACGGCATCATCGGGCTCTTCATCGGGCCCGTCTTCATCGGCTTGTTGATCACGGCAATACAGATCTACCGTGAAGAGTATCACGAGGCGGGAACGCCGCCACCGGCCAGTCCCGCGGCCTCTTCGTGACAGCGGTCTCCTCTCGGTCACTCGATCGGAATCGTGATCGCAATGCCGCCCATGACATCATTGAGCTTGAAGTCCCGCTTCGGGCTGAGCGGGTGGCTGTTGTGGCATTTGACGCAGGCGGCGGAGACGGCGCGATCGGGATAGATCGCCTGGAAGTAGTGCTTCCGTCCGCTGGTGACGATGCCCGTGATGGGAGCATCAGGCGCTCGATTCAACGATTCCAGTGCCTTGCGTTCGAAGTCGGTGGCCGGGGCATTACGTTGATAGATCGGCGAGAGTCCGATGAGCCGATAACGGATCCCCTGACCGCTTTCGGCGACCAACCGACCGGAATGCTGTAGAAACTGGGCCGGGAGCGGTAACGCATCTTCCTGCTCCCAGTGTTCGGCGGCGGCTACCACGCCCTTCTCCTGCAGGCGATTCACGATTTGCGTCGTATAGATTGTGCGGTGCGCCTGGAGTACTGCATGGACGAAGGCCGCGACCTTGTCCGGAGAGATTCCGGCCGTCTTGGGCTCCTCCTTGGCGGAATAGGCCGCGGTCCCCCACCAGAGTCCAAGCGTCAGGAACGTGACGGCTGCGGCAGCACACGAGATTCCGAATCGGTCCATGGCATCTCCTTTGAGGGCGGCGCGGGGGGGATTACCGGAAGCGTGACGATACAGGACGTGCCGGCTCCTTCGACGCTCTCCAAACGAATATCGCCACCGAACTTTCTGACGATGCGGCGTGCCACGGTCAATCCCAGACCCGATCCTTCGCCCTGGCCTTTGGTCGTGAAGAACGGGTCGAAGATTTTCGAAAGATGTTGCTTCGGAATGCCGGGGCCTGAATCCGCGATGGTGGTGATGACAGATTCTCCGGCCACCATGGTCGAGAGGCGCAGCGTTCCTTTGCCTTTCATGGCTTGGACGGCGTTCATCAGGAGATTCGTGAAGGCCTGCCTGAGTTGATCGGGAAGCGCGGACACCGTGTTGTCCCCGGCGTATTGTGTCTCGACGGTCAGCTCCGGAGTACCCAGGCTCGTCGTGATCGTGGCGACGGCCTGGTCCAGTTCCCGTTCGAGATGGACTGCTTGCCGCTGATCCGAGGTTTCGCGCGTCGCAACTCCGGTAAAATCCCTGATGATCGCGGCCATCCGTTTCCCTTGTTGGACGATGTCCTGAGCGTACGATTTCACGCGCGCCAGATCGCGTTCTTCTTGCAATGCTTCCCCCAAGCCCAGGATGCCGAACAACGGGTTGTTCAGTTCGTGACCGATGCCGGCCGTCAGAATGCCCAGACTGCCTGATTTTTCGGCCTGGACGAGTCTCTCCTGCATGTGAGTATCGTCCGTGCTGTCGCGAAGGACGAGACCGATACGGTCGGATTCGCCGGGCCGGCCGCTGACCCGGAACCACTGATACTGGTAGACATGTGAATCCAGCCGCAGTTCACCCTGCCGGCCGCTCTGGGCCGTTCCGGTTCCCGGGGTAAGCGGATCCCTGACGTGGTCGGCTGGCGCAGGTTCGTCATTTACGGGCGGGGGAGCTGCTTCGGTCGTCCGTTGCCTCCAGAGCTCCTGTCGCAACCGCTGCTGCTGCAGGGATTCGACGGGAAGGATCTCGAAGAGCCGCCCGGTGGAGGCGGGATCGTCGGCCAGCCCGAGAGCCTTGCGTCCGGTCCGGTTGACATACTGCACGGTTTCCTGATCGTCGACGATCAGGATGGGGGTCGGCACCGCATCGAGGATTTCATCCGTGGATCTCTGTAAATATTGGACTTCCTGCGTTTTCAATGTGACTTGATCCGTCAGACCGGCGAACGCCACCTCCAGCTGCTTGTTCATGCGGTTGAATTCTTCCGCCAGCGCTTCAAGCTCGTCGCCGGTGTTGATGTGGATGGACTGCCGGAGTTCTCCTCGCCCGATCGATTGTGCGGCCTGCTGGAGCTGGCGCACCGGCGTTACGATGCGGGTCGCCGCCAGATAGCCCAGTGTCGCGAGTAATCCCATGGCGATGAATCCGAAGACGGTCATCCAGGTAAAAAGATGCTTGATGGGAGCAAAGAGCTCGTCGGACGACTGCCACACGAAGATATGCCACGAGCCGGTATCGGGCGATCCGTTGGTCGCCCGACTCGTTTCCGGAAGCGGTGCGAAGCCGATAATGGAAGAGGAGTGACCTCCATGTCCGTCACTCGGAGCGCTCGTCCAGCCTGGATGGAGGGGGGTCACGAGCGGGATCAGCCTGCTGTCGGAGAGGCTGACTCCGGTGGGAAGTATGGGACAACTGATGACGATCCCCCGATGGTCGATGAGCATGACGTGGCCGGTCTTGCCGAACCGGATCGGCTGGGTGAACGGGGAAAAAAATTCCTTGGCGTCGATGACCCGGTGCAAGACGCCGACTGCCTCGTACCGCAGACTGTCCATGATCGGAAGCGAGATGGTGAAGACATAGGTGCCGACCCGTTCTTCGAAATGCACATCCTCGATAAACAGCTGTCCGATCCCTTTGTTAAAGGTGCCTTGCCACCAGGCCGATTGTCCATTGACGAATGCCGGTTTGTCCGTGAGGGCGACGACGAGATCCCCCCTGATGTCCGTGATGAACAGCATTCTCGTCGCGCCCCGGACGACTTGCGGAATCAGTTGATCCGGCTCGCTTCTGGCGCCCGAATAATACTCATGCAGCAGACTCGCCAGGGGATTCTCAGTCAGGGCCTTCACCACTGCCGGATCGTGGGCTTCCCATTTGTCCCGCATCTCGTCGGAGGCGGCTGAGGCCGCCGCAGCCGTCGGGCCTTGCAGGACGTCGCGTCTCCGTTCCAGTTCACGCACGATGGCGGGGTCCGTGGCGATGCGGGAGGTTCGGGCGATCTCCTCCGCCATCAAAATGTCGAGTTTCCTGGCTGCTTCGGTCGCCAAGGCTTTAAAACTTTCCCCGCTGACTTCGTGGATTTCCTTGGAGCCCTGCCAAAACGCCATGCCGAGGCCGACCAGCAGCGGGACGATGCCGACCAACAGCATCGACACGATCAGTTTGGTCTGGAGTCTCCATCCACGGGTGGAAGACGAGGACTTGTTCGGGGGATGGGTCACGATGCAGCCTCTGGGGCAGTGGGGAAGGTGACGGTAAAGGTCGTGCCGTGATCGACGCGGCTTTCGACGCCGATCTTCCCGTGCATTTTGTTGACGATGGTTTTCACGTTGTAGAGCCCGAGACCTGTCCCCTTCCCCGGTGCTTTCGTGGTAAAAAACGGCTCGAAGATCTGTCCCAGTATCTCCGGAGGGATGCCGCAACCGGTGTCGGTAATTTGTACCGTCACGTCGTGATCGGACATCTGTGTGGCCAGCGTGAGCGTTCCCCCTCCGTGTTCCATTGCATGCACGGCGTTGGTGATCAGATTCACGAAGACATGAAGCAACTCATCCGGATTGCCTCTGATCCCCGCGCCCTGCCGGTAGTCCTTGCAAATGGCGATATCGTGGAAACTTGTCGCGTAGCGCGCGATCTTCAAAGCTTCGTCGAGCCGCCCCGCGAGTAAGAGCATCGTGTCATCGCGGGCCGAGGTCCTTCTGGCATACTGGGTAAGGTCGCGGCTGATGGCGCTCGTTCGTCGCACGGCTTCGACGATGTCTCGAGCCTGCTCGTGAATCGTCTTCAGGTCTTTTTCCTCGGCGAGGTTCTCCGCCAGCCCCATGATCAACTGCAGGGGATTGTTGATATCGTGTGCAATTCCGGTGGCGAACGAGCCGATACTGGCCAGCTTTTCGGCATGTAACAGCTCGGCTTGGAGCTTGGCTTCATGCTGGACCAATTCCCACAACAAACGCGAGGCCGATCCGCTGAGCACGTCTGCGGCCGGCCGCTTATGGGCCTGGATGAATCGTTCCATGCCGGGGTCGCCGGTCACGTCCATGATCAGATTGACCCCGTGATTGCTCACCAGGTCCTCCGCGCGATCGGTGACGGGAATGCGGAGGTCCCTTGCGCGCTGGATTCCGGGAGCGCGGAGATCACGATCCGTAATCCCGACGATCTCAATCGAGGGAATCTGATGGAGGAGATCAAGGAGGGCCGTGCCTCCTCTTCCCGCTCCGAGAATGGCCACTTTGGTCGGCGCGATTGTCCCCACCACCGCTCTGTCCGTCAGGTGCTGCACGGTTTGTCTCCCGGATGAAGGGGAGGGCCGTTTCCCGGCCCTCCCTGCGTCATCATACACCTGATACACCTGCGGGACGATTAGAGGTGCGCAAGTTCGCGTTGCTCCATGGCGCGCGCGACCGATTCGCGAAGCTTCTCCCCTTCCACCGGTTTGACGAGATAGTCGACCACTCCCTGGCGAAGCATGGAGGTGGCCATGTCCGTATCCGGGAAGCCGGTGAGGACGATGATCGGCACGCGCGGGTAATTGCTGCGGAAGTAGGCGATGGCTTCAACGCCGTTGATCTTCGGCATACGAATATCGCAGATAACGACATCGAGGAGCAGTCTGTTCTCGCCGGCATTGATCGTTTCGATCGCTTTTTCGCCGTTCTCCGCTTCAAGCACATCATACCCCGCCTTCTGCAGCGTCATGCGCACGACTTTCCGGATGTCCGCCTCATCATCGACCACCAGCACACGGCCATTTGTGGCTTGATCCGGCATGAAAAATCCAGACGTGAATTCCCCCATGGTATCCTCCTTTATGTGGGTAGTGGGTTGCGGTACTTCGTTCTGCTTCATTTCTGATTCCTCTGGTCTCTTGCTGTTAGTACTGAGCAATCGATGTGCCATGGGCTGCACTAAGAAAAATCTTCGATTATCCATCGCTTACGATGAAGGACCAATATGAACCGTGCTGAGTCTGGCTGTCAGCCACCACCATCGGTTGAAATCCACCACCAGGATGACTGTCTCGCGTCTTCATGGATCTGCCTGTTTACCAGATCCGGCGCAGGAGCAGCAGCGAACTCAATATCACCGATGTCGCCGTCAACATCATCACGGTCATCATGGGCAACCTCCTTTCTCGCCGATGAATCCTGCGCGAGGCTATCCCAAGATTCGTACCAGCCGGAATAGGCTTCACTGCTGAAGAGAATCTCATGGTTTTTTGGCAGGTTGGGGAGAGAACAGCCGGCGGTGCGGGATGAATGCTTGAAATACGTGAGAATCACAATTGATTCAGCAATGGATCGGAATGCAACCTCTGTGACTGTGAGGCTTGATTCGAGAGCCGGAGAGCGAATTGCGTTTCGGAAAGCCGCTGCGGTATCCTGCCGCTATGAAGAGGAGGCCGTAGTGATTACCCAGGAAACGCTGACGGATTACATCAGACGCGCCATGCCGGATGCAGCGGTGACCATGATTGATCGGACCGGCACGATGGATCATCTGAAGGTGGTAGTGGTGTCCGATGTCTTTCACGGCAAGAACCTGCTTGATCGGCATCGCCTGATTTATCAGGCACTTGATGCACCGATGAAGGACGGACGCATTCATGCCCTGGAACTGACCGCAAGAACGAAGGACGAAATCTGATATTAGGCGGGTGGTGAGAGGTCAGAGCAAGTTGGCGGGTGAATGAGCATGTGAGCAGATCCCCTCGCCTCGTACCTCTTGCCCTAAACCGTATTTACTTGTAAGGAGGCCGACAATGGCGGAACCGCTCGAGGAAGAAATTCAGAAGGAAGTGAAGGCGCACAAGATTCTCATTTATGGAAAGGGCACGAAGACGATGCCCATGTGCGGGTTCACCCGGGAAACGATGCAGTTCTTCGACAAGTACGGCTACCCCTACGAAGTCATCGACGTGTTATCTCAGCCCGCGAAGCGGGAAGCATTGACGAAGATGACCAACTGGCCGACGCTGCCGAAAGTGTTCATCGACGGCACGTTCTACGGGGATACGGATATTCTCGACCCGATGGCGGCCAAAGGTGAGATGGAGCCGCTGCTGAAGAAAGTGTTCGGGAAGTAGGCAGACGGGCTGAAACTTCGCCGCCCACACCTTCGAGGGCACCCATCTAGCTTGGCTCACTCGAGGCCCATAAACTCGTCCAAAGCGACTCGAACAGTACGCGCTTCGCCGTTACCAGCGAAGAGCAACAGCCGTGAGTGGCGCAAGTTGTGTCCGGCCCTCTTCGGCGATGGCGGAGAAGTTTCCGCCCGTCTTCCTGTTATTGCGGCTCCAGCAGCGGTTGGAGGAAAGGAAAGAGAGGAGAGGACTGCTCGCGCAACGCGCGGCCTGCGGGCGAATACGCGGCGTCTCGGCGCCGCGAGGGCGGGCGGGTGAGAACAGACGAGTAGGCCCTCGTTGGACGCGCGCAGTGAAAGCGCGACAGCCGCCCCTCGTTCTTTCTGTCCTGCAGCGGCTAGGGAAGTGGGAAATAAGAAAAATGACTAGGCTGCCCTGCTTTATCGTTTTGCTTCTGGCGGCGGCCAATCCATTTCAGTTTGGCGGCCACAATAGAAGCAGCAGAGACGGTAGCGCGCTCGTCGTCGTGGGTTCGGCATGGAGACGAAGACGACCGGGGTACCGTCAAACGAGCAACTGGGTTGTTGGTGCATGAGATGCTCGTCGGCCATCTGCATGATTGAAGCGTCATCCCACGGCGGGGTCGGCTGTTCGTGCCCTGTAATCTCTTCCGCGATCTGGCATCGTTCGCACTGAGCTTCAAAAAGCTTGACCCGGGCGTTGTGCGGGGAAACATCGGTCACTTGCATCGGCCCGCCACAACCAGGTTTGGCACAGGTTACGTGTTCGTGTTGGAGAGCCTGGACAAACCGCCGGTGCGCCTCCCGCTCCTGTTCTGATTTCACGAAGAACCTCCTATATCCCCCAGGCCCCGCTGATCTGAATATTGGCTCCGTTGACGTATCGGGCTTCGGCGCTCAGCAGATAGCGCACGGCGGCGACCGTATCGTCGACGGTGCCGATGTAGCCGGCGGGGATGCGTTTCGTCATGCCGGCGAGTTCTCCCGGGGGCGCGCTACCGGAATCGATGAAGCCGGGCGAGACGGCATTGACGGTGATGCCGTGCGGTGCGAGGAGTTTGGCGAGCGTGCGGGTCAGAATGAGCACTCCGGCTTTGGCGATATAGTGGGCGGTGACATCGGGCTGGGAGATCAGCTGATCGGCATTCGCCATGCTGAAGTTGATGATGCGGCCTGATTTGCGCGCCTTCATGCCTGGCGCGACCGCCTGGGCCAGATAGAAAATGGGATGCAGATTCCCATCGAACATTTCGTTCCAACCCTCGACCGTTTCCTCGAACAGATTCACCCGATGATAGGGGCCGGCGCCGTTGATCAAGACATCGATCCGCCCCCACTCTTGTTCAACCCGCGCAGCCAGGTTCTTCGCTGCGACCGGATCTGATACGTCACACCGCACGGCCAGCACCTGTCCCCCTCGTTCGGCGATGGCGGATGCCGTCTGCTTGGCCTCCGACTCGCTTGTTCGGTAGCAGATGGCCACCTTCCATTTCTGCGCGGCGAGGTCGAGCGCAATCCCTCGTCCGATACCCTTGGCTCCCCCTGTGATTAACGCGACTTGCGCACTCATGATGACGTTCTATTATGCTCTTGCCCGCAGTCGTTTGGCGATCAATTGAAGCGCACCGGCGGTCCGGCTCGAAAACGATTGCTCATGCTTCGGTTTCTTGGCGTCGAGGGAACTGGCTTCGACGAGGGCCTGCAGATCGTCGATGGTATCGGTATCGCGCCATGCCGGGAGCAGCGCATGAGTCAATCCTAGATTGTCGGCTCGTTCGCGAGTGAGTGCCAACACGCGATCGGTCGACCAGGGAATGTTCTCGAAGAGCGGCGGCTTCGGTTGGTTCAGGCCGATCATATAATAGCCGCCGTCGAGAGCCGGTCCCAGTACCAGATCGTGCGCTTCCAGCAGCGCAAGGGCTTGTTTGTAATGATCGAGCGGGAGTGAGGGAACATCGGTGCCGACGATCAGTATCCGCTTGTAGTTGCGGGCAAACATCG
>DATGEA010000379.1:0-1638 GCA_035310605.1 Nitrospira sp.
TGGCAGCGGACCGCACGATCAGCCTGGTAATCGGCTTGTCCCTGCGTGCAATCCTATCGAGGTGTTTTGTATGAGTGGCAATACAACGAGTCCACCAGTCGCAGCAAGTCGAGGACCGTCTCAGTCCGCGAAGCCCCCAGGGACTGATTCGGCTGTTCAAACCGTCGAACATCTGCGCTCGTCGTACATTCAACTCCAAGCGCTCGTCGCAGTGGTCCTCAGCTACCAACTCCTGTTTTCCGCTGACACCCTCGTGTCGCCCGATCTGAAGTTAGGTGCCATTCTGACGTTGTTGAGTACCTGCGGCTTGCTCATGGTCCTCCCTGTCAGGTTCATGCATGCCGACTGGTTTCCGGGGCTTGTGGCCTTAGGGGATACCCTCTTCACATCCGCCCTGATTTATATATCCGGCAATGCCGGATCGGATCTCTACCTCGCGTACTTCGTGATCATCCTCATCGTCACCACCACACGGTCTGGCATGCAGATGATGGTGTTTTTAACCCTCGTGACCGCCATTTATGGCTGGGTTCTTTTCAGGGAAATCGAGGATACGGGCGTGGCATTGGAACGCCACCTGCTGCGGGTCCCGCTTTTATTGGTGATGGCGATCTTCTATCGTCGAATGGCGGAATCCGTCAGACTCCTGACCAATTACGATCCCGCCACAGGATTACCTAATCGTCGATACCTGCTTCGCGTGCTTGCGCACCGTCCCGCGTCAGGCCTCTCGGAAGTCCCCAAGTCCTTGCTCTACGTCGAATTGGATGGGTTTCGACTGATCAATGAGACCTTAGGGCACATCGCCTGCGATCTGTTACTCAAAGCGGTGTCCGACCGGATCAAACAATGTCTTCGAACCTCGGATCTGATTGCCAGGGTCGGTCCTTATGAGTTGTCCATTCTCCTGCAGAAGGTGGGCGAGGCTCAACTCGCGGGACATCTGGCGCAACGCATCTTGAAAGCACTCGCGACCCCTTTCACGCTCAACGGACATGACATCTTTGTGACCGCGAATATCGGCATCGCCGTTGGAACTCAGAGCGAGCAGGAGACCGGCAGTCTCATCACACAGGCGGATGCCGCGATGTCCCTATCTCGAGAACGCGGGAAGAACAGTTACGAATTCTACTCAGCGGGCATGAACGAGCGCGCCCACGAGCGTCTCTTGCTGGAAAGCCGTCTACACCATGCGATCGAACGGCAAGAAATTCAGGTATATTACCAGCCACAGATCCATCTCGTCTCTGGGCGGATCGTCGGCCTGGAAGCCCTGGCCCGCTGGAACGATCCGGAGAGAGGGATCGTGTCTCCCGCCACATTTATCCCATTGGCAGAGGAAACCGGGCTTATCGTGCCCATTGGTGAGATGGTTCTAAGGCAAGCCTGCCATCAATTGAAGGTCTGGCATAAAGCCGGGTATCCATCGTTAACGATGTCCGTGAATCTTTCCGCCATCCAATTTCGCCAGCCAGATTTGAGTTCCAGAGTGAGCACCATCTTGTCGGATGAAGGCCTGGATCCTGCCAGTTTGGAATTAGAGCTGACGGAGACCTCCATCATGCAGGATGCAGAAACGGCCCTACAAACCCTCAAGAAATTGAAGGCCATGGGTATCAGCATCTCCATTGACGATTT
>DATGEA010000380.1:0-1995 GCA_035310605.1 Nitrospira sp.
CCTACCGCGACGACATGACGCCGGAGATGATGGCCAAGGTGATCATGGAAAATTACGACCCGCAACTGGCAGAGCGGACGCGGGCGGGGGATATTTTCGCCGGCGGCTTCAATTTCGGCACCGGATCAAGCCGGGAGCAGGCGGTCACCTCGCTGCAAGCCAAGGGCATTCCCCTGGTCATCGCGGCCAGCTTTTCCCAAACCTATCTGCGCAATGCGTTCAACAACGGCTTTCTGTGCATTGAGGCGCCCCAGTTCGTGGCAAGGCTGCGGGAACAGTTTGGCGAGCAACTCAAGGCGGGAGAGAAAACGGTGATGCCGGGAGAGGAAGTGGAGGTGGACTTCCCCTCCGGCGTTATCACATACCGTGGTGACGAGTTCCACTTTCCCCCCCTGGGCAGCGTGCCACAATCGCTCGTGGTAGCGGGAGGAGCGGAGCGACTGGTGGCAAGGAAGCTGGGACTTAAGAATTGACGATTGCCGATTTACGATTGACGATTGAAAAAACGCTCCTTCCATATGCGACGCGCGAAGCATAGCGGAGGATCTTGACATGCTCCCGTAACTCCGCACACAACCGAGTATGATTTCGGATTCTGATTGGGTCCGGGAAAGGGCGGATTTATGTCGAGGGGCAGGCACACGGAAGCGCAGATGATCGGCGCCTTGAAGCAGATGGAGGCGGGACGCAAGGCGGAGGATGTAGCGCGCGAGGTGGGGGTATCGAAGCACACGATCTATGCCTGGAAGGCGAAGTACGGAGGCATGGACGTGAGCCAGGCGCAGGAAGCCAAGCAACTGCGGGACGAGAACACGCGCCTGCGGAAGCTGGTCGCCGATCTCAGCCTGGACAAGGAGATGCTGCAGGCGGTGATTCGAAAAAACGGCTTGCGCTCGTAGACCGAAGGACGGATGCGATCTGGCTTCGGACGGAGTACGTGGTTGCCAGCGAGCGCCGGGTCTGCGGGCTGCTGTCGATCGCGGTCAGCAGCTATCGCTATCAGGCAAGAGAAACCGATCAGGACCTGCGCACGAAATTGGTGACGCTGGCACGTGAGAAGCCGCGGTTCGGTTATCGCCGCCTGCATGTGCTGCTTCGGCGAGAAGGAGCGGCGGTCAACCACAAGCGGATCTACCGCGTATATCGCGAAGCCGGACTCTGTTTACGAAGGAAGCGGCGTAAACACTGCACGCGGGTGTCGCGGCCGCTGCGGCAGTGCTCGGCGGCGAACCAGGAGTGGGCGCTGGATTTCGTGCACGACGCGATCGCTGCCGGACGCACGATCCGCGTGTTGAGCATCGTCGATGCCTACACGCGGGAGTGCCTGGCGCTGGAAGTCGATACGAGCTTTGCCGGCCGTCGAGTCACACGTGTGCTGGAAGAGATCATTCAGAGCCGCGGCCTGCCGCAGTCGATCCGCTGTGACAATGGCCCGGAACTGACCAGTCGACACTTCCTCGCCTGGTGCCTGGAGAGGAAGATCGAGTTGGTGCATATCCAGCCGGGACGACCGATGCAGAATGGGCGCTGCGAAAGCTTCAACGGTCGTCTTCGAGAAGAGTGTTTGCGCGTTAGTTGGTTCGAGAACTTGTTCGATGCACGCAGGAAGATCGCTGATTGGAAGAAGGACTACAACGAACAGCGACCGCACAGTTCCCTGGGCTACAAGACACCGCAGGAATTTGCGGCGGCGATAAGCTGTGGAAAAGACGCGGGCTGCGCCCGCTTGGAAAACGAACAGCACGTTTCCCACTTTCCCACAGCTACGACTGCGACGGGCTAAGTTGTAAGATCACCGTGCGGAAATTGGGGGCAGGTCATTGGCTCATGCATGGACGGCTAATTGCACTGGTACAGTCTACGCCGATGAATATTTCGGTTACGACGCGAACGGGCGAAGCACGGATCTCTGGGAATCAACCACAAACTCAGGCGGTTTCTATCATGTGGTTGACCAGTACTACCCTAACGGGGTGGTGAATACGTTGCTCGCTT
>DATGEA010000381.1:0-7330 GCA_035310605.1 Nitrospira sp.
AACATCGAACGGGCGGGACTGTCGAGCGCCCACGGCCGGGGTACCACCCTCACCATATCGAGGGTGTGCGGGTCATTGCGGGCCGATAGAGCGTCTCAACGTAATCTTTTACCATCCGCTTGGTACAGAACTGCGGAGCGACGGTCCTGATGCTTTCCTTGACCAGCTGGAGCCAGCCACGCGGGACGCCGTCAAGATCGCGTTGGTAAAACAGCGGAACTGCTTCCTGTTCCAACAAGCGATAGAGTTGTTCGGCATCGTGGTGGTCCTGGGCCTGTACGTCGGCGTTACCGGTTAAGGGCTGGATGCCCCAGCCGTTCGCCCCGTTGTACCCTTCCTGCCACCAGCCGTCGAGCACGCTGAAATTAAGGACTCCATTGAGGGCAGCTTTCATCCCGCTGGTTCCGCTGGCCTCCATCGGGAAGCGAGGCGTGTTGAGCCAGATGTCCACGCCTTGGACCAGATACTTGGCCATGTGCATTTCGTAATCTTCGAGAAAGGCCACATAGCCGCCCAGCTTGTGATCATGGCAAAAGCTCAGCACTTCATGAATGAAGTAACGCCCCGGTTCATCAGCCGGATGGGCCTTGCCTGCGAAGATCAATTGGACCGGTCGCCACTTGTCTTGTAGGAGTCGTTTCAGCCGTTCGAGGTCTTGGAACAAGAGGGTGGCCCTCTTATAGGTGGCGAAGCGTCTGGCGAAGCCGATGGTCAGGGCTTCGGGGTCGAGCAGGGTGCCGCGAGCGAGCACTTGCGAAGGCTGGAGTTGTCCATGCATCCACCCGTTGCGCGCCCGCTCCCGGATGAAGCCCATCAGTTTGCGCTTCATGGTCTGGCGGACGGCCCAGAGTTCCTGATCGGGGACGTCCAGCACCCGCTGCCACATGGCGGGATCGTCGCAGGTTTCAGTCCACACCGGGCTGAGCGATTTGCTGTAGAGGTGATGGAGCTCTGGAGAGACCCAGGTCGGCGCATGAATCCCGTTCGTGACACTGCGGATCGGAACCTGATCAGCCGGAAGGCCCGGCCAAAAATGTTGCCACATTTCTCGGCTCACGCGGCCATGTTCCCGGCTCACCCCGTTGACGTGCGCCGATAGGCGCATGACGAGGGCGGTCATGTTGAAACCCTGCCCGCCGGACTCCGGTGTTTCGCCCAAGCGGAGAAATTCATCGCGGGAGAGCCCGAGTTGATCCCAATAGCCGGCGAAATATCGATCCATGAGGTGGTGCGGAAACACGTCGTGGCCCGCTGGCACCGGTGTGTGAGTGGTGAATACCGTGCTCTGACGGACAATCTCGCTTGCCTCGGCGTGAGAGGAACCCTTTTGGACCAATTCACGCACGCGCTCCAGCGTGAGAAACGCCGAGTGCCCCTCGTTTGCGTGCCAGACGGAGGGGGCGATGCCCAAAGCACGCAGGAGTCGCACGCCGCCGATGCCCAGCAAGATCTCCTGGCAGAGCCGCATTTCCTGATCGCCTCCGTAGAGGCGGGCCGACAGCGCGCGGTTTTCCGGTGTATTTTCCGGGACGTCCGTATCGATCAAGTAGAGCGGCACACGACCGACCAGGACTTTCCAGACCATGGCGGTGACGTTTCGTCCGCCCATGTCGACGTTGAATCGACACACGTCCCCGGACGGTGTCTGTGCCGGATGGATTGGAGAGTCTTCGCGGTTGAACGGGGCATAGGCGGCCTCTTGCCAGCCCTCCGTGGTGATGCGCTGGCGGAAATAGCCTTGCGGATACATAAAGCCGACGCCGACGAACGGGACGCCGAGGTCGCTGGCTTCCTTGCAATGATCGCCGGCCAAAATCCCGAGTCCCCCGCTATAAATGGGAATTGAAGTGTGGAGGCCGAATTCGGCGGAGAAGTAGGCGATGACGTTTTGTTTCACCGCCGCGTGTTTAGTGCTGAACCAGCTGCGTCCGTTGGAGCGGTATTCGTCAAACAGTTTCAGTACGGCTGAATAGTGCCTGAGATAGGAGGGATCTTCAGCGAGCTTCGCCAATCGCTCCGGGTTCACGTCCGCGAGCAGCTTGACGGGGTTGTGGTGCGTCAGAAACCAGAGAGTCGGATCGATGGCCTCGAACAGCTGGCGCGCCTCCAATGTCCAACTCCACCAGAGATTCTGGGACAATTCGGTAAGTCGGACGAGACTGGCCGGGATGCGGCTGGGTGGAGCAGCAAGAGCTGGCGTTGTGTTCACTGGGTCTCCTTGTGCGGGTAAAATCGATGTAGGCGAGCAGGGATGGTCAATCACCCTCTGTGGAACGGTCAGGCGTGGCCAGCCTTATGCCAAGAGTTCCACTCATCGGAGAATGCCACGGCGGCGTATCGTTCGCCAAGCACTTTCGCAACTCGGTTCATCAGCTTCGTGAGCTGCTGAGCCTCTTCGGCGGTGAGGTCCTGGCGAAATCGCGGATGCAGCCCCCAGCGGGTTTCGACTTCTTCGCCGGTGACGTTTGACATCACGCTGATGAGTTTGATCTCGTTCCCCGTCTGACCTTTCGGAATGGCAGTCGCCGCGTCTGCGGCTGTACGTCCTGCCGATTGGGGGGAGGTACCGGAGGCCGTCGCAGGCGCATCTCCTTTGAGAATGGCCGTGATGGCCGGAACGACGGCGGTCGCGCAGAGCGTCGCTGCCGACGTGATCTGTGGATTGCCTGCGACGCCGAGGGCGTCAGCCACGCGTCCGCCGAAGGCGTCGAACATTTCATTTCTGGTCTTGCTGTCTTCGGTAATGGAGAAGCGATATCGCTCATAGAGCTGACGACTCTCGGCCACCGCGCCCCCGATCGTGAGCATGATCTCCGCCTGGTCCACACTGGACCCGAAGGCCGGTTCCAACGCGGTCTTGAGTTGTGCAGTCACGGCATCTTCCAAGCCGTTCATAAATTCCGGCTGGTCCTTGATCGGGATGTGAAAGGCCGAAAGGCGATCCGTCAGATTGAACATCACCTTGATGAATTCGAGATAGAGACCCCACTCATCCTGCCGTTTCAGCTTGAGCGCCTGTTCCGGGGCATTCTTCTTCATGACGGTGACCGATTCGCCTGCGACGGCAAGCATGAGTTCGGCGAGCGAGCGCAGTTGTTGACTATAGGGTGTCTTTGTCGTAGCCATGGTGCTCTGTGGTGCTCCAATAAATTGAGAGACGCATTATAACTGAGAGGTTGTTCCGCTCCAAGGGGTGCGATTGAGCGGGCCGCTCATTGAAACCTGCTCATTTATAATGTTATACAGCCAAGATACCTCTTGCTTCCTCCATGAATCGAAACATCACGCCGTACATTTTGAAGCGTGCCCCTGAGGATGCCGCTCCGCGGAAGCTTTCCATTGACTATGCCGCGGCGCTGAATCCTCAACAGTTGGCCGCTGTCACAGCTGGTGACGGGCCCTCGCTGGTGATTGCAGGAGCCGGGAGCGGCAAGACCCGCACCCTCGTCTACCGGGTGGCCTATCTGATCGATTCCGGTGTCGACCCGTCCAATATTCTTCTGCTCACGTTCACGCGCAAGTCCGCTCAGGAAATGCTGCAACGGGCCGGCGAGCTGATCGGCGTCCGCAGCGAGCGCGTGTGCGGCGGGACGTTTCACTCCGTTGCCAATATGCTGCTGCGCCGCTACGGCCGGCCGGTCGGATTGGAGCCGGGCTTCACCATCTTAGACCGCGGCGACGCGGAGGACTTGATCGCTCTGGTCCGCTCTCAATTGGGGCTCAACGAAAAGGACAAGCGGTTTCCCCGCAAGGGGACGATTGCGGAGATGTTCAGTAAATCCGAGAACACGCTACGCAGTCTGGACGATATCGTGGTGGAAGAGTTCAGCCATTTTGCTGATCACCTGGATGCGCTCTGCCAGCTTCAGAAGGGATATCGGTCGGCGAAGCGCCAACGGCAGCTGGTGGACTATGACGATTTGCTCATCCTGCTCCGTCAGTTGTTGACCCAGGACCAACAGGCGCGGCAGGCGATCTCCCGGCTCTATCGGTACATCCTGGTCGATGAGTATCAGGATACAAATCGCCTGCAGGCCGACGTGATTCGGAATCTCGCGGCGACCCATCAGAACGTCATGGTCGTCGGGGATGATAGCCAGTCGATCTACGCGTTCCGCGGCGCGACGTTCAAAAACATCATGGAGTTCCCGACGCTCTTCCCCGGCGCGACGATCTACAAACTGGAGGAAAACTATCGGAGTACGCAGCCGATTCTCAATCTGGCCAATTGCATTATCGAAGTGGCGGCGGAGAAGTACACGAAGCATCTCTTCACACGCAAGCTCGACGGGCCGTTGCCGACTTTGGCTGAGGCGGCCGGTGAGAATGCGCAATCACGATTCATTGCACAAAAAATTTTGGAGCTGCGAGAGGAAGGTGTCCCGCTGAGCGAAGTGGCGGTGCTGTTCCGGTCGAGCTTCCATTCGTTTGATCTGGAAATTGAGCTGTCGCGTCACGGATTGCCCTTTATCAAGCGCGGCGGTGTCAAGTTTATCGAGACGGCGCATGTAAAGGATCTGTTGGCGCACCTGCGGGTCGTCGCCAATCCCCTCGATGCAGTCAGCTGGCATCGAGTCCTCATGCTGGTGGAAGGCGTCGGCCCCAAGAAAGCCCAAGATCTGCTAAGTTCGCTGGTCAAATCAGAAAAGCCCTATCAGGTGTTGCGCGGGGTGAGCGGGCGATCGGGGCAGGGGCTCAAGAATTTGGCCGATGCCCTGGAGAGTCTGTCCCGGTCGGACGATCTGGGTACCGCTGAGCAGGTGAACCATATTTATGAGTACTATCTGCCGATTCTGAAGGAGCAGTACGACGATTATCCGAAGCGGACCAGAGATCTCGACCATCTTCACACCATTGCCGAGGGCTACCCGGAAGTGAGCAGCTTCTTGTCCGATCTTGCGCTTGAGCCGCCGGACGGCAGCGCAGTGGATGTGGATGCGCCGGATCGTGACGACGAGCGGATGGTGCTATCGACGATCCATTCAGCCAAAGGATTGGAGTGGCAGTGCGTCTTTGTGATTTGGGTCGTTGACGGCAAGTTTCCGTCGATCTATTCCTTCGTGGCCGATGAAGACTTGGAGGAGGAGCGGCGGCTCTTCTACGTTGCCGTTACGCGCGCCAAACGGCATCTGTATCTGACGTATCCGATCAACGTCTTCGACAAGAGCAGCGGGATGCTGCTGTCGAAGCCGACGCGGTTTCTCGACCACGTGTCACCGGCCATGTTCGACCAGCTGGCGCTCATCGAAGAGGCAAGCCATGGAGATTGGCGTGGCTATCGCGACGATGCTTATTGAGCGGCCGGCTTGTACTTCGAGTGAGCGGGTTGCGGCAATCGCGTAATTCTATTTTTCCCATGACACGTATGTATTCGTTTTTTCTTGCTGTCACCACGCTGTTAGTGTGTCTTGTGGCTTTTTCTGCCGGCGAAAGTCGCGCGGGTGATTCGCCGGATTCTGGGCATATGTGGAAACAATTGGTTGTTGAGGCAGAAAGACTCGGTTTGCCCACCAAGTTTCTAAAGTCCGTACCGGTTGACTTTGTGACGTTCGAATTCGACGACCTGCAAGCTTACGCGGCGGAGTACCATTTGGGCGAGCACCGCATGGTGTTGAACCGCTCGCTCTCGTTCAATGCAGCCGGGGGCACGCTGCGCCCGCTCGGTCGGTTGACTCATGCGGAGATAGAAACGCTGTACCACGAACTCTTTCATGCCTACATGGACTATCTGATGACGATGCGGGCGGGAGAACAGCCTGATTCACTCTTGGCCTTTGCCAGAACCCAGCAGCATTGTCGTTACAGTGCGGTGCTGATCACCCCGGTTGTGCAGAGGAAGTCGGAAACCGAGGAGCGGTTTCTCAGTGAGCGCGAGTCCTGGGAGGCGCTGAACGAAGGCTGGGCGGTATTTATCGGTTGGGCAGTGTGGAATCAATTGGAAGTGAGCCAGCGCACGGGCCGGTCGATTTTGAAGCCGGGGAAAAGTCGCGCGGGATGGCTCCGCCGACTTGAAGAGGCCGATCGGGAAGGAAAACTCCGGGGGTATTATGAACCGGAGGAGCAGACGGAGCGGGGAATCGCGAGAAAACGCTTTCTTGCTGCAAGTTCGCGTCTGTCGTCGAGGGAGCTAGGGCGATTAATGGGTGAGGCCATGGGCTTCCCGCCAGACCTCATTCGCCAGGCAACAGAGCTTCTGTCGCATAGCCAACGCAGCATTTCTTCCCTCCAGGACTGCAACTAGATTGAGCCTGAACTCCTTGAGAATTCCAGTGGTTGCCTTTTGGGACCGTCTCGAACTATGGGGAGAGTCTTGAGCAGAATGTTCGTCCGTCGAGTCAGATTATGGCTGCCGGGTAGCAGAGGTTCGGTGAAATGAATTGTACTGATGATCACGGAGAACAAAATTCTCTCTTTGGGTCTTTTGGGGCTTGACATCGGGATTCTTCATCAATAGAATCGAGCGTTTCCTAAACAAGGCTGTGTCCGCAGCTCACGACTTTCATCCTTATTCTTAAGGACGGGAGTACTGTGCGTGGACCGGCTTACTCTTCTTTTCTCATCCTATGATGACGAAAGAAGATAGCGATTTTACGATTGCTTTTTTTGCGTTGGCGGTTTCGGGCAGGTACCCAAGTGGCCAAAGGGGGCAGACTGTAAATCTGTTGCCATCGGCTTCCAAGGTTCGAATCCTTGCCTGCCCACCAAAGCGGGCAAGTTCTGAGTCATGCGTGCTGAGAGTGAGCGTTCACGTGAAGCGGCCTGTCTCGGACTCGGCACGGTGCATTACTTAACGCGGGCGTAGCTCAGCGGTAGAGTCCCAGCCTTCCAAGCTGGCTGTCGTGGGTTCAACTCCCACCGCCCGCTCCAAATGTTGGGAATGTGGAGCGTCGCTCGGGAATCGTCGTTCGTTGAGATGGATGCTTGGGATTGCGGTAGGCAGTTGACGATGCGCGCGAAAGATGCCCACGTAGCTCAGTTGGTAGAGCACGTCCTTGGTAAGGACGAGGTCACGCGTTCGATCCGCGTCGTGGGCTCCATGCCAAGATTCCATTGGACTCCCTCGTCCGGTTGCATAGGCGCGGATAGGCGTATTGCCTCAAGTAGTCTTTGAAAATTTGCTTACCCGGAGCGCTGGGCCAGGTGAGCGCGACGGGATCATGCTGTTTGGGTTTTCAGAAAAGGAGTGATCTATGGCGAAGGCGAAATTTGAGCGGAAGAAGCCGCACGTAAACATCGGGACGATCGGGCACGTGGACCACGGGAAGACGACCTTGACCGCGGCGCTGACGAAGATTTGCGCCGATCGCGGCATGGCGAAGTTCATCAGCTA
>DATGEA010000382.1:0-8430 GCA_035310605.1 Nitrospira sp.
CCCGACGTTCATGCGGAGGTCCTTCTCGCTCTCGAAACCTTTGACGAACGTCACCCCGACGATGAATACCGCTACGCCGCAATGGGCGAGGAGCATCCCCCAGTAAGACCGGGGGACATTTGCGAGGCCGCTCCAGAAGCCGTTCCCGGTCCCCTGCGTCAGCCGCTCCCGCACGTTGAGGACAGTCGTCGCAATGATCCATGCAGCCAGCAAGAGCCCGAGACTCAGGAGCGGTGTCCACTTGCCGAGTATCAACGGGAGCAGGAGCGCGGTGGCCACACTGACGGCGAACGCCCAGCGAACCCTCATGGCGAGACCGGGCAGCGATGCCTGTTTCCATTGGGCCAACGGGCCGACACCCATGAGAAAGAGGGCCGGGGTCATAAGGGGGACGAACACTGTGTCGAAATAGGGTGGCCCGACGGAAAGTTTTCCCATTCCGAGCGCGTCCAGGAACAGGGGATAGAGTGTGCCCAAGAGCACCGAACCGGTCGCGACGATGAGTAGCACGTTGTTCGCCAGCAACATCGATTCACGGGAGACGAACGCGAACCGCCCTCCCAGTCCCACGCGCGGGGCACGCCAGGCATAGAGCGTCAGCGATCCTCCGATCACGATCGCCAGATACGCCAGGATGAACAGGCCGCGTTTCGGGTCGGTCGCGAATGCATGCACCGACGTCAGCACGCCGGATCGAACCAGGAACGTCCCGACGAGGCTGAGCGAAAAAGCCAGGATCGCCAGCAGCACGGTCCACACTTTGAAGCTGCCGCGCTTATCGGTGACAGCCAACGAATGAATCAATGCGGTGCCGGCTAGCCAGGGCATAAAGGAAGCATTCTCGACCGGGTCCCAAAACCACCAGCCGCCCCAGCCCAATTCGTAGTAAGCCCATCCGCTGCCCAGTGCGATGCCGACGGTGAGAAAGCACCAGGCGACGGTCGTCCAGGGGCGCGACCAGCGTGCCCACGCCGCATCCAGATTGCCGCCGAGTAAGGCGGCGATCGCAAAGGAGAATGCCACGGAAAATCCGACGTAGCCCATGTACAGCATGGGGGGATGCAGGACCATGCCGGGATCCTGCAGCAGTGGATTCAAATCGCGGCCGTCAACCGCAGCCGGAATCAACCGTTCGAACGGATTCGAAACGGTCAACATGAACAGGAGAAATCCTAAACTGACAAATCCCATCACGCCGAGAATCCGCGCACGCATCGGCGCCGGCAGCTGACGCGAGAAAAGCGTGACGGCGACCATCCAGATGGTCAGGATCAAGGTCCAGAGGAGCAAGGAACCTTCATGAGCGCCCCACACGGCCGCCAGCCGGTAGTGCAGCGGCAACTGCGAATTGGAATTAGCCGCCACGTAGAGGAGAGAGAAATCCTTCACCGCAAACGCATAGGCCAGACAGCCGAATGCCAGGGCAACCAGGAGAAATTGTCCGCGCGCCGCGGGTTGGGCGACGGCCATGAAGGCCGCGTTGCTCGTCGCTGCGCCCCAGACCGGTAGGACCGCCTGCACCACGGCAACGCAGAGCGCGAGAATCAATGCGAAATGGCCAATCTCAGGAATCATGGGCTCCTTTATTGCGGACGGGTGACCACTGGTTGACTGCCCCGGCCGCCGGAGGCCTTAGCTTTTTCCAGCGCGGCGGCCGCCTCAGGGGGCATGTAGTTTTCATCGTGCTTTGCCAGGACCTCGGCGGCGCGGAATGTGCCATCGCTATCCAGATGGCCTTGCGCAACAGCGCCTTTCCCTTCCTTGAAGAGATCCGGGAGAATCCCCTTGAAGGTGACGGGCACGCTCTTGACGGTGTCCGTGACGACGAAATGGACGGTCAATCCGTCGCGTTCCCGTACGAGACTCCCTTTTTCCACCATCCCTCCGATGCGAAAGCTGCGCCCCTTCGGCACTTCCCCGCTGGCGACCTGAGTCGGTGTGAAGAAGAACACGAGATTGCTGCGAAAGGCATTCAATACCAGGGCAGTCGCCAACGCCATCGCCACGAGGCCCAGTCCGATCAAGGCGAATCGTTTTCGGCGGGGCGTCATCCGTGCTCCTTGTCGGGCTGTTGTCCGGCGCGAACCGTCTGACAGATGAGGTGATAACGCCGCCGGAGGGTGGCGACTTCAAATGCCATGCAGAGCCCCGTGACACCGAACGATGTCCATACATAGAAACCGTACCCGCCCATCGCCAGAAACTCACTGAGACTGTTCCATTGCATCATGAAAACCTATTGTCCTCGTAGCCGGGCAGATTGGCCCTCTCGCTCCAGAATCGCACAGCGTACCCGAGCGAGTACCACTGCGACGCTATAAAGCCAAAAGGCCGCCATCATGATCAACATCGCCGTCACCATCATCGCGGCCATCTTCGGGGCCGCCGTCATGCTCACCGACGCGCCCTGGTGCAGGGTATTCCACCATTGCACGGAGAAATAAATGACGGGCACATTCACGACGCCTACGATCGCAAAGACCGCTGCGGCTCGGTCGGCACGGCGTCGGTCGTCGATGGAGGCGTGCAGCAACATGGTACCAAGGTACAGGAAGAGCAAGATCAGTTCCGAGGTGAGTCTCGCGTCCCACACCCACCAGGTTCCCCAGGTCGGCTTGCCCCACATGGAACCGGTCAACAGTGCCAGGAAGGTGAAGAGAGTCCCGGTGGGTGCGATCGCCTGGGCCATGAGAAACGACGGCCTGGCATTCAGCCCCAATCCGATGGCAGCCCAGCAGGCCATGACGACGTAGAGAAACATCGACATCCAGGCGGCAGGCACGTGCACGAAGATAATTCGATAGGCCTGTCCCTGTTGAAAGTCGGTCGGAGCCAGTCCTAACCCGATATACAACCCGATGAGACCGCAGACGAGCGCTGAACCGGCAAACCATGGGATGAGTCGCCCCGCCAGCGGATAGATCGCCTGCAGAGAGGAGTAGCGAAACCAGTTGATGCCGGTTGTGTTCATAGTTTGACCGATTACTCGACCGCGATTCTCAGCGCCGCCGCCGTGGCTAACGGGGCCAGCGCCGCCCCCAAGAGCAGCCCGGCTCCGAGCAATGAGACATTCGCCTCGATTCCCAATCCAGATTCATTCGCGACCACCGCGCCGGCGCCAAAAATCAAAATCGGAATGAACAGCGGAAGCACCAGTAACGCCATTAACGGCCCTCCGCCTCGAACCCCGAGTGTGAGCGCCGATCCGATTGACCCCAGCAAGCTCAGCGTCGGCGTCCCGAGCAACAGTGTCTCGACCAACACAATTATCGACGACCCGCTGAGGCCGAATTGCAGCGCCATCATCGGGGATAACAGAACAATCGGCAGTCCGGCGATGAGCCAATGGGCCACAATCTTGCCGCCTGCCAGGACAGCCAAAGGATGCGGTGACAGCACCATCTGATCCAGCACACCATCGGCATAGTCCGATGCGAACAACCGTTGCAGCGACAGCATGGAGGACAGGAGGGCGGCCACCCAAATGACTCCCGGCGCCATCGTCCGAAGGACTCCCGGTTCCGGCCCGATCCCCAACGGAAACAGACTCGTGACGATGACGAAGAACATCAGGGAGGTCGCGACATCCGAGCGACGTCTGACGGCAAGCAGGAGATCGCGCCGTATCACTCCAAAGAAGGCCTGGGTCATCCCGGATTCCGTCATCCACCGAGCCTCAGCTGGCGGGCAGCCCCTGAGTCTACCCCGACCTCCTGATGCGTCGACAGCACGACAATTCCTCCCGCGCGTATATGTGCATTCAGTCGATCGCGCAGGGTGGCCGTGGCGTAGCTATCGAGCGCCGTAAACGGTTCATCCAACAGCCAGAGAGGGCTCGTGCAAAACCAGAGCCGCGCCAGCGCAACGCGCCGCCGCTGTCCCTCCGATAGCAGTTTCGTCGAAAAGAGGTGGAAGCTTCTGCTCAGGCCGACGGCATCGAGGGCTGTCTGGGCCGCCCGGAATGTGAGGGCTTGTCCGAGCATGCTGGACGTGGTGCGCAGATTTTCGATGGGAGTCAGATCGTCCTTGAGCGCATTCCGATGTCCGAGATAGGAGAGCTGTGCCACATATTGATCCTTCAATTCGCTTATGTCCCGGCCATTCCAACAGATGCGGCCGCTGTCGGGAGAGGAGAGTCCGCTGAGGAGTCGAAGGAGCGTCGATTTCCCGGAACCGTTGTCCCCCGTGACGGAGAGACAACTGCCCGTCGGAACCGCAAAACTCAGATCTCGAAAGAGAACCCGCTCACCCTTTGTGCACGTCAGTTCGATGGCTTGTAACATAGTGTATTAGAAATCCCAGCGAAGCCCAAAGAAAAAAACTGTCTCGTGGTGGAGTCTTTCTGTGTCGGGCTGTCGGTCAGCGTCTTCTCCACGCTCCCCGATCCTTCCAACGTCCAGCTGTTCAAGAACCGGTAGTCAACACGAATGGTGGGGGTCACGCGGTAGAGCTCAACGTCAAAGCTGTCCTTCTGATGATACAGAATAACAAACGTATCGACCTGCCATTGCGGACTCAACCGCGCGAGAGAGTTGAGTGTCAGCGATTGGCCGCGATACGATGGGCTCGTGATATAGCCGGCATTCGCCACGAATGTGTGGTTCTCAGCCGGGAAGTTCGTCCCGATGGCTTGCGCCGTATAAGTCCAGATATTGCCAGTACCGGGAAGTGCTTGCAAGGAACATGGCGCATCCGTGATCGAGTTCGGATTGAGAAAAAGCGTGTTCGTCCCGGGAAGGATGACCAGACAGTTGGTGGCTGACGTCCCGGAAATACGGTTGTAACGGACATCCCCGCCGAGTTGCCAGTTCCTGCTCACGGCATGGAGCACGCCGGCGAGGAACAAGTCGTTCTGGGCAGTGACGGCTTTCGCCTGTTCGCGCAGGAGCGATTCATTTGTCGCGTTGATATGGTCAAGCGAGGCATTGGGGGTGCCGAAGAGCGAATTCGTGGTTTGGAGATAAGGCGTTCGTCGGTGGTCGGCCATGAGCGTGTATGTTGTTCCTTCCGTGACCCATGAGCCGTTGAGCATCGCGATGTTGAGCACGCCGTAAGAGATATCATAGTCGACCAAACCAAAGGCATTTTTCCCGTTAGAAGCATAGCGAAGTTCCGTGCCGACAGCCCCGGGGAAATCAGCGACTTCCGCACTTCCGACCCGGGAAAATGTTCAATCCGTGTATATGCGACGAGTACATCGATACGCGCTTGACAGGAGAGACCGGAGAACGCATTTACTCTGGATGGATACGATCAGGATAGTTCGATATCACGCCATCAACGCCAATGGAGAGCGCCTGCTGGATGTCACGGGGACTGTCCACCGTATAGACGAACACGAGCAGACCCGCCTTGTGGAAGGCCTCGACGAGGCTGTGGCTGGCCCTGTCGTGGCGAAGACCGACGTGGGAAGAGCGACAGCTCATCGCGCGCGCGACGGGAGCCCGTGGGAATCTGTCGAAGAGGACCATGAGAAAGGCCTCTGGTTCGACCGCCCGAACCTGTGTCAGTTCGTCGTGCAAGAATGAGGCATAGATGACAGGATTTTCGAACCCGGCCCCGTGTACTGACTCGACGGCCTGCCGGGCCGATCCTCTTACTTTTAACTCCAGCATCAGTCCTGCTTTTCCTGCTATAGCATGAAGCGCTTCCGCGAGCGTAGGAATGTTTTCTCCGTTCCCTGTCCTGACCTTCTTGAGGTCCTGGAGGGACCAGCGATCGACCCGTCCCTTCCCGTTGGTTGTCCGATTCAGCGTCTCATCATGAAGGACCACGAGCACGTCGTCGGCTGTAAGGCGCACATCGATCTCCACGAAGTCGACTCCGAGTTCGATCCCTTTTTGAATGGCAGCTAAGGTATTTTCAGGGGCATGGCCGGCAGCCCCGCGGTGGCCAATCCTCAATAACTTCTGGATGGGGTCTCCCGGAGTCAACATCGAAGAGCTAACCGCGGTTGAGGTCAATGAATCGGCGGCGCATATCGCAGATTGTGGGCTTCCAGATTTGCGAGATATTCCATCATACGTTTTCGCTCGTGGTTCTTCACAAATTCGATCACTTTGCTATCAATTTCCAGCAAACCGAGTCCGGGAGGGATATCGTCCGGGCGGATGACAAACAGGTTCACGTTCCGCTCCTTGGCTTTCAACTGTGCTTCCTTGACGCGGTGGTGGATGTACCGCTCGTTCAAGCGCAAGAGGTCGTTCAATTCCAGAACGTCTCGCAGGGGGTATGGCTCGATACGAACACTCTGCCTTGGAATATTGAGGAAGATGAACATCGTGTCGCATCCCAAGCTGAACGCTTCCTCGACCGGAAGGGGATTGGCGAGATCGGCATCAAGATACCGATAGCCGTTCATTTCAACCATTTCAAACAAAGGATACAATGCCATGGATGCGCGAATGCGTTTCATGAAGAGGTCCAGTTTGGCCTTCTGGCTTCGCGCATCCTCACTCCCGTCTATGGCAAGATCCGGATCTTTATTGGAAAAGAGCACGGTCGCTCCATCTTCGTACCGTTCCGTGATAATGTGCCAGATGATGGGGCTCGTGAGCACCTTCTGCAGATCGAACTGCTCGCCGAGTCGGGCCAAGAGCGGGAACGGATCAAGGAAGGCTTTCATCCTCTTGAGTTCAAAATACTTATCCACCTCATTGAAGGCTTCCTGGACTTCAGGCGCCTGCACGAGCCGTCGGAAAGAATTGTGTTGGGACGCAAACACATCCATAAGGCGAAAAATGAAGCTCACCGTGCGGCCGGCTACGCGAAACGGCATGCGTACAGTAAAGGACATGACCAGGGGCAGAAAATTGATCGCCCTCCTGAAATCATGAAGAATCGATCCACTCGGCCCCCAGCCTTGAGTCGCCTGCGGAACAACCCCTAGAACGCGCGCCAATTTCTCCCGGAGGAACGGGTGGATATCATAGATTGCCTCCGGGGAGGTGATATAGTTTTCCCAGATGCGGATGGTTTTCGCGGCTCCGGTCGCACCAGGATTTTCGACAAACCCGAGGGCATTGCAGGTTCCAGCGGAGGAACTCATGATGTGGCTGGGACAGAAGCCGGCGTTGACTAATTCTGCGGCCGCAACCGCCTGGATGACGGCCTTACACCCACCCCCGCAAAAGACAAACAGAATGTTCCCGTACGTATTCGAGGGATGATCAGACATGCGAATTCTCCCGTCTTCTGTTCCCGGTAGGCTTGTTTTCTGTACACAGAGACCAGCTGTATGGCCAAGGTCGCAGTAGCGTTTTGGCACCTGGATCACCGTTCGTTCGACCTGTGCCCGGATCCGAAGGACCCGACCAGATGAAGACATATGATGTCTGTATCGTCGGCGCGGGAGTCGTAGGTTGCGCGATCGCCAGAGAGCTGGGGCGGCGGAGCCAGGACAGCCCGCTTCGCATCATCGTAGTTGAACAACACGGGACTGTGGGAGAGGAAACCAGCAGGCGTAACAGCGGCGTGCTCCACAGTGGAATCCACGAACGACCGTTCTCGCTGAAAGAGCGACTCGCCCGAACAGGCAGTGCACTTGCGGTCTCATACGCGCTGGAGCGGGGCATCCCGCTACTCAGAACCGGGATGGTCATCGCCATCTCGCGGGAGGACATCCGTCGAGGCCTGTGGCGCGAGGTCTTTACGCTGCGGCGCTTGTGGTTCAATGCCTGGAGGACAAAAACCCAGGTGAAATTCATGACTCCCTCGGGTTTGCGTGCCTGGGAACCGAATCTCCAGGCCTGTTGCGGTATCGTCATTCCGAGCGTCTCGGTCATAGATCCTCAGGCCTTCGTGCAGTCTCTGAAGGCCGATTCAGAAGCCGCCGGCGCAGACTTTGCGTTCAACAACCGGGTGATCGGTATAGAGGCAGACGAAACTGCCTATCTTGTCGCCACTGACCGGCAGAGAATCCGAGCCGCATCCCTGATCAATGCCGCCGGTCTCCATGCCGACGAGGTCGCCGCGCTTGCCCCTCACCACACAAATTATACTATCCACCCGTTGCGGGGTGAGTATTACGAGCTGATCACCGCCGACAAGAAACGCCTCGTCAGACGTCTCGTGTATCCCGCCTTGCCTCCTCACGCGACCGGCAAGGGGATTCATTTCAGCCCCCGCCCGAACGGCCAGCTGTTCGTGGGACCGAATGAGGTGGCCGTTCAAGACAAGACGGACTACAGGTCGCGTAAGACCCCGCCGGGCATCTTCATCGAAGCGTTGCAGAAATTCCTGCCGGCTTTGGAAGAAGGGGATCTTCGCTGGGCTTACTCCGGGATACGGCCTCGCGTCATGGGTGCGGACGGCCGCAAAAGCGACTTCATCGTCTCGGTAGAGCGAGAAGACCCTCCGCTCATCAATCTGGTAGGCATTGAATCGCCTGGGCTTTCCGCCGCTCTGGCTCTCGCCCGGCATGTCGCAGAC
>DATGEA010000383.1:0-3298 GCA_035310605.1 Nitrospira sp.
CCTGCCCAACCTGCGCCGAAGAAAACCCGCCCACGTCGATCACCGGACCGGATTCCCCTGCTCGCGCGAGCGGCAGCCAGACGACAAGACAAAGCCACCCCGTAGCGGCTGCTATAGCGGCTCCCCTCATCCTTTTCGCGCCCAGGCAAACCATTTCTTTAGCAGACTCTTTTGACCGTCGGAAAAGTGTGCCTTCCGCCATAGATTCACGACCTTCTTATTCACTTCAGCCTGTGTCGGATAGGGGTGTATCGTGCCGGCGATCGTTTTGGCTCCGACCCCGGCTTTCATCAGCACCGAGAACTCGCTGATCATCTCTCCTGCATGCGCCGCTACGATCGTCGCTCCAAGTATCTTGTCCGTCCCCTTCTGAATGTGCACACGGGCGAATCCCTCGTCTTCGCCGTCCAAGATGGCACGATCGACCTCATCGAGCTTGTATGTATAGGTCTCGACCTCGATGCCCTTCTCCTTCGCATCCTTTGCGTACATCCCAACGTGGGCCACTTCCGGCTGGGTAAAGGTACACCACGGCATGACCAGGGAGTCGACCCTCGCATAGGCCAATCCGAAGGGATGCGGGAATAGCGCGTTTTGAATCACGATCTGTGCCATGGCATCGGCTGCATGAGTGAATTTGTACCGGGAGCAGATGTCGCCCGCCGCGTAGATTCTGGGATTGGTCGTCTGCAACCTGCCGTTCACTCTCACGCCATTCTTGTCGTATTCCACACCGACGGCTTCGAACCCCAACCCTTCCACGTTGGGTGTGCGACCGACTCCGACCAGGATCTCGTCGACCGTAACGTCGTATTGTAGGCCGTGTGAACCGACTCTCAGCCGTTTGCCGCTCTCCGTCTTGCTGACGCTCACTTCTTTTCCGCAACAGAGCAGCTTCACGCCATCGCGCTGCATCTGTTGCTGGACAATTTCGGCCGCGTCGCGGTCTTCATTGGGCAAGATGCCGTGCAGGGCTTCGATCAAATAAACCTGGCTGCCGAACCGCGCGAACGCCTGTGCAAGTTCGCACCCGATCGGCCCGGCGCCGATCACCCCGATGCGCTGCGGCAATTCGGTCAGCGAGAAGACCGTTTCGTTCGTGAGATACCCCGCTTCTTGTAGCCCCGTTGTAGGAGGCGCCGATGCCCGCGCGCCGGTGCAGATCGCCGCTTTTGCAAAGCTTAACGTCCGATTTCCGGCCGGTCCTTCAACTTGGATCGTTTCTGCACCGGTGAACCGTCCGCTGCCGATGTAGACGTCCACGCCCAGCTTGGTATAGCGCTGGGCCGAATCGTTCTGGCTGATTCGCGCGCGCAGCTTGCGCATGCGCGCCATGGCGGCGCCAAAGTCATATTTCACTCCGGGAGGAATGTGAAGCCCGAATTCCACGGCATTGCGCAGATCCGCCCAGGCCCGCGCAGCGCGAATGACGCCTTTCGAAGGCACGCACCCAACATTCAAGCAGTCGCCGCCCATCAGATGCTTTTCGATCAACGCGACCTTGGCGCCGACACCGGCGGCGATCACGGCCGTAATCAGCCCCGCCGTGCCGGCCCCGAGCACCACAATGTTGTAGCGTCCGCCCGGTTCAGGGTTGACCCAGTTCGACGGATGGACGTTCTCTTCAAGGATACGATTGTGCTCATCGTTCGGCAGAACTAGACCCGCTTCATGCTGACGCATCGAAGGCGCCCTCTCCGAAATATGGGTAATCATAACGCATCTTCCCTTTTCTTCCCCGCCTCATGTTCTACGTTTCACATCTCACACCAAATCATCATACCTGTTTGGCCGTGAACTTCTTGTACAGAATCGGCACGAGGGCAAGGAGGCCGAGCAGGACGAACGCTGCGATGACATTGGGCGAAGCAATTTCTTTCAACGAATTGATCGTCCCCAACTGACGACCGGCATAGGCATAGACGAATGAACCGGGGATGATTCCGAGGGCCGTAGCCGCAACATAACTTCCGACGTTCATCCGCGTCAGGCCGGACACCAGATTGACGACAAAAAACGGGAAGAGCGGAATCAGTCTGAGCGTCATCAGGTAGCTGAATGCGTTTTTAGCAAATCCTTGCTGCAGCGGCTCCAGCCACCGTCCGAATTTCTGTTCGACCCAGTCGCGCAGCATATAGCGGGCGGCGAGAAACGCGAGCGTGGCCCCGCTTGTCGCGCCAAGATTCACGAACAGCGTGCCAAAAACGGCACCGAACAAAAATCCGCCGGCGAGCGTGAGGATCACTGCTCCGGGAAGTGACAACCCGGTCACCGCAATATAGGCAAGGATGAAGAGCACGACCGATGCCGCATAATTGGCCTCGGTAAAGGCCAACAGGTGATCACGGTTTTGCTTGAGCGCGTCGAGCGAAAGAAGTCGGCCGAGATCAAAATAGAAAAAGGCGCCGATCGCACAGATTATCACCAGGGCAACCGCGATTTTCCCTCCGATCGCTTTACCGGCCGGTTCCGTTGCTGAAATCTCGTTCGTCATAGCCATCTGTTCGCGTATCATGGGGACTCCTTTTGCGGCTGTCAATGTCGGGTCCTACGCGATCAGTCGGTCAGCGCCCTGTCTTCTTACATCCTAGAGGAGACCAGCCGCGTGGAATTGCCGTACCGGCGTGAGGAGTATCAATCCTACGGACGGAAACCACTTTGGATGGGGCGAAGGCTTGTGTTCCTGGGCAGGCGCTACTGCGGCTGGCGGCTGTGCAGATCGCGATCTATATCGAGACGGCCTAAGGCCCGTTCCGCCGGATCGATCTTCCCGTCCTGGTTGCGATCTAGTTCCTGGAAATGATCATAAACGAGCTCGGGAGTCTGCGGGCTTGGCACACCGTCCGTGCGGGTATTCAGGCGAGGATCGTAGCGCCGCCGGTCCTCAAGCATACCGTGATACATGAGATCGGTCCGAGGCTGCACAACGGCTTTCGCCACGACCTTCTTATGGACTTTGAGAGGGCGATGAGCCTTCAGAGTCGTCGGCTTGGGCTCAGACGACACCTGCGTGGTCGCTCCCTGAATGGCGTCTGACCGCCGCTCGGTAATGGTACGTGCGCCGGGTTTCTTTGTGGACTGCTGAGATTGCTCGGGCAAAGGCTTTGAAGGTTTCGCCGACACGACAGACGGAGCTTGCCCCTTGGATTTCTTCTGTGCCGCCAGCGCAGAACCCACCATCAACGCAGTCAGGACTGCCATGCAGGCACAGGTGAGTATCAGGAAATTCCACCGCCTCATCAACCTCCCCCTCTCACAGGACAGCAACTCTACAAGTGTAGCAGGCAATTCGGACAAA
>DATGEA010000384.1:0-12937 GCA_035310605.1 Nitrospira sp.
AAAGAAGGATATCTCCGCGATGACCGCCCTGATGGTGCCGATGGAGTCGCTTGAACGGCTGCAGCGTGATGCTGAAAGTGATTTCGAGTTGTTCCAAGACATCGCCCTTGAGTTCAGGATCGAGCGTATCATGATCGAAAACGACGACATCGACGTCTACGTGCATTGGCAAGGATTATGGAAGAAAGGTGCGGACGATCCCGGAATTCGCCAGCGGGGCCATTCGCGTCTCCAATGGGTCGGGACGAAATCCGTGCTGCTTCAGGGCTTGCAAGGCGATGTCCCGTTTGGAGCCAAGGGTCGCCAATCCCTGACTGGACAACCGACATCGCCGCTCAAGAAATAACGTATGTCATCCCGTCACTCTCAGTCCGCTCCCCCAGCTGATTTTCTCGTCATCGGAAGCGGCGTCGCCGGTTTGCGCGCCGCGCTTGAACTGAGTCGCGCCGGTCATGTCTCGGTCCTCACGAAGGGGCATCCGCTCCAGAGCAGCTCGATTCATGCGCAAGGTGGCGTCGCGGTTGCGATGAGCGAAGAAGACGATGTCGCCATCCATCTGACCGATACCCTGAAAGCCGGCCATGGGCTCTGTCGCAAAGAAGCCGTCCGGGTGTTGGTCGAGGAGGGACCGGAACGGATCCAGGAGCTCATTCAATGGGGAGCCAAGTTTGACAAGAGCGGCGGAAAATTCGCGTTTGCGCGCGAGGCGGCGCACAGCCGCAGCCGGATTCTCCGAGCCCGTGGCGATGCAACAGGCAACGAAATGGTGCGGGTATTGATCGCCGAAGCCATGCGGCAGAAGCGCATCCAACGCCTGGATTATCACTTTACGGTGGATCTGATCGTTGAATCAGGCCGGTGCTGCGGGGCGGTCGTATTGGACGAGCACGCGGGCCGGCAGTTTATCTTGCCGGCGCGAGCGGTGGTACTGACAACCGGCGGGGCCGGCCAAGTCTTTGCCCGCACGACCAATCCTGCGAATGCGACCGGTGACGGCATGGCCATGGCGCTTCGTGCTGGAGCAATCCTTCAAGATATGGAGTTCGTCCAGTTCCATCCCACCGCGTTGTATCTGCCGTCCTGTCCGCCGTTCTTGTTGTCGGAAGCGATGCGGGGCGAAGGTGCGCAATTACGGAACAACAAGGGTGAGCTGTTCATGCATCGCTACCACCCGATGGGAGCCTTGGCACCGCGCGACATCGTGTCGCGGGCGATCTGGGCTGAGATGGCCGCCACAAAGGCGCGTCATGTGTATCTCGACGTGACCCACCTGGGCGCGGAGTTCATCAAGAGACGGTTTCCGACCATCTATGCCACCTGTCTCCGCTACGACATCGACATTACCGAAGAATGGATTCCCGTCTCCCCCAGCGCACATTACATGATGGGCGGGGTCTGGACCGATCTGAACGGCGCGACGACGGTTCCCGGATTATTTGCGGCAGGGGAAGTCGCGTGCAGCGGAGTCCATGGCGCCAATCGCTTAGCGAGCAATTCTCTGTTGGAGGGGTTGGTATTCGGTGCAAGGGCCGCGATGGCGGCAGTCGTCTATGCGGAGCGGCAGGAGATTCCGTCACTTGCCGCCCAGGAAGCCGAACTCAAGACACAACATTTTGGATCACTCGACGATGCAGAAAAACTCCGCAGCTCTCTCCGGCGTACGATGTGGGGACAAGTCGGCGTCATTCGATCCGGGGAGTCGCTCATTCGAGCGTGCGCACAATTGTCTCGCTGGGCGCGATTGGTGGCCCAGCCGTTTTCCAATCGAGCCGCATTGGAAGTGAAAAACATGGTACAGGTGGCGCGATGCATTGCGGAAGCGGCGCTGTGGCGAGAGAATAGTGTGGGAGCCCATTATCGGTCGGACTTTCCGCAACCCAAACGGCCGGGCTGGCAACAGCATAGTCGTTTGTCGATGGGCGAAGAGGTCAGCGGGAAGAAATCTCGGAAGTCGCAGGGACTTCTACTGGCGCTGCGGGGGCGTACTGGCTGACAGGCCGCTCGGTGATGACGCCGTCGCGCACTAGGAATGTGCGGTAATAGCCCAGAACTTTCCGAACGTACTGCCTGGTTTCGTCAATCGGCGGCAACGCCTGGTAGCGGTCAACGAGGTTCTCGCCTGCGTTATAGGCCGCCAGCGCCAGGGGTAAGTTTCCGTGGAAGCGGTCGAGTAACTGGCGCAGATACTTCGTCCCCCCTCCCACATTGTCATCCGGATCATACATATCGCGCACATCCATTCGCACGGCGGTTTGCGGCATCAACTGCATCAGGCCGATGGCTCCTGCGCGGGAGACGGCCCGGGGGTCGAAGTTCGATTCGGCCTTGATGACCGCACGGATCAACGCCGGGTGTAATTGCTGTCGGGACGAGTGACGCCTGATGACCGGCTCGAGTTCACGCTCCGACAAGGTGGTGTGGAAACGGGCCGACTCGATGTCGATTTTCCGATACCGCGCATCCGACGGAACATTTGTCAGGGAGATGGTACCGTTGGGACTCACATATTGATAGATTTCAGCCTGGGAGTATCCTGTTGAGAGGAATATCAGAAAGCCGAGGGTGAACACAGTAGTCGAGACCGTCGATAGGTCCATCTGGTGCCGAGTCTGATTGAATTTTCTGGTCATCTGCATGCTCCCAACGATACCAGCCTAGCCTGACCTGTCAAGGAAATGCAGGTCCTGTGCCGGGAAAGAGGATGGGAAATTTCAGTAAGAACAATAAGATTTAGGGGTGTTCACAGGTCAGGATTCGAGAAATCTTGTTCGGTTGGCGGCAAATTGTCGGTGGAGTGCCTGGGTCACCGGCCCTGGTTTTCCGTCTCCTACCGGCCGGCCATCCAGAGTGGTTGCCGGCATGACTTCCATCGTCGTGTTGCTGAGAAAACATTCGTCCGCAAGGCGAAGGGCGTGGACATCGAATTGTCCCTCCTCAACGGGGATCTGTGCCTCGCGGGCCAAGGTGAGAACGATGTTCCGCGTGATTCCGTCAAGGATACCGCAGGCGAGAGAGGGCGTGCAAAGCCGGCCTGCGGCGACAAAGAATACATTGCTGACGGTGCCTTCGGCGAGGTCTGACTCCCAGTTCAGTAAGAGACTGTCGAAAGCTCCGACGGCAACGGCTTCACGCTTGGCCAATATGTTGTTGAGAAAATTGGTGGCCTTGATCTGCGGATCGAGCGCACTCGGGAGATTCCGTCTGGTTTTGGCCACAATCAGGCTTACACCTTCACGGTAGAGATCGGGTGAAGGGGGCCTGAGCGGCTTGGTCATAATCACAATGGTCGGATCGGGGCAGAGGGCGGGATCGAGGCCGATGTCACCGACTCCCCGGGAGATGGTAATTCGAATATAGGCATCGACTCGATCATTCCCCACCTCGTTGCGTGTCATCGCCTCATGCAGCAGATCCGGCCAGTCGCGGTCTGGTATCTTCAGCCCGATTGCATCAGCCGACCGTCGCAACCGGGCCAGGTGTTGGTCGCGCATAAAAAGGCGATTTCCATAGGAACGAATAGTTTCGTAGACCCCGTCGCCATAGAGAAATCCATGGTCGAACACGGACACGACGGCTGCTTCTTCCTTCACGAAGCGGTTGTTAAGATAAATCCACATGGTCATGTCCGTTGGAGCGAACTGAAAAAGGCTTGCGCTTTGTGCAAGGTTTCCTCGTATTCTCGGGCAGGCTCGGAATCGGCGACGATTCCCGCTCCAACCTGCAGGTATCCTCTCTCGCCGGAGAGTACCAGCGTCCGAATGATGATATTCAGGTCCAGGTCGCCGTTCCAACCGATATAGCCGAATGAGCCAGTATAGAGACCTCGCCGCACCGGCTCCAGTTCTTCAATAATCTCCATGCATCGGATTTTCGGTACGCCGGTGATCGTGCCGCCAGGGAATGTGGCTTTGATCAAGTCGAACGGCGTTGCCTCCTGCCGCAACGTCCCGCTGATATTGGAGACGATATGGCTGACGTGAGAATATTGTTCGACAACCATGAATTCGTCAACCTGTACGGTGCCGAATTCACAGACTCGCCCCAGATCGTTCCGTTCAAGATCGACGAGCATCAGGTGTTCTGCCCGTTCCTTTTCGTTCGCAAGCAAGTCTCCGACGAGCCGCCGGTCGTCAGCTTCGTCACGACCACGTGGTCTGGTGCCGGCGATCGGGCGCGTATCGGCACGGCGCCCCTGGAGCCGCACCAATCTCTCCGGCGAGCAGCTGATGAGCGAGACGTCGTCGAAATGCAGGAGCCCGGAGAAGGGCGAAGGATTGACTTCGCGCAGTTGTCGATAGACCGCTTGCTCGTAACGAAGACGCTCCGTCCCGGTTCGATACTGTTCGGGAATGTGTACGGCGAACCGATGAGAGAGATTCGCCTGGTAGATGTCTCCCGCCTCAATGTAACCCCGGCAGCGGCGGACGCGGTCCAGATAGGCCTCTCTGGTCTGCTCCGGTGTGAATGAAATCGGATCGATGGGTGGAAGTGCCGGCTTGGGAGCCGTGGTTCCCATCAGTTTCGACTCCCATTCTGCCACTCGATCTATTCCCTCACGGTAGAGCTTGTCCCGGGCTTCTCCCAGGAAACGCTCCATCGAAGGACAAAAGATAATCTGAATGCGGTTCGTTCGGTGGTCGATCGCCGTGACGAGGTCGCATAGGGCGAAGTGGAGATCGGGAACGGGCAGATCATCCGATGCGATGGACGGCAATGTTTCGAAGCGACGGACGAAGTCGTAGCTGAAGTAGCCGACCGCTCCGCCGAAAAACGGAGGAAGTTCGGGAGTCCGATCGATCCGCATATCGGCGACCACCTGCCGGAGCGGCTTGAACGGGTCCTGTGCCGTTCCGTTCACCGTTGTGCTCTCGTGTGCCGTGATGGAAACCGGGCTGCTACCCAGAAAAGAATATTGCGCCTCACCCGTGAGGCTCTTTCCGCTCTCAAGCAGGAAGGAGGACTGGGAGGGGGAGGCCGTTCTTACATAGAGTTCGAGCGGGGTCTCGCGTCGGCCTTCCAGCGTGAGGATCAGGGGTTGGGGAGGGCCATTGAGGAATGAAGGTTGTGAGAATCGAGCCATTGTACAAGAGGCTGCTCGCCATGGACGAAAAGGCGCTTCACTATACTCCAGCGCTTCAGTTGTTTCCCAGCAACTGCAACTTGACAAATTCACGGGGATTCTGCTTGAATTGCGCGCCCGCCATTGGGGAGACCTTGCTCAGTCATCGCATGAGTACTCGCCTGCACGTGGGTAGAAGATGCCCCCTACACAGGATCCGTTTTACGCGGGGCTCGGCCAGGCCGTTCGAATAGGAACGGAACTGCTGGCTGCGCTGATCGTCGGGGGAGGACTCGGGTGGGCAGCCGACACCTATCTCTTCGGCACGAATCCGTGGGGAATGGTGGCGGGGTTGGTCTTGGGCGCCGCGGCTGGCGTTCGGAATGCTTACCGCATGGCGCAGAGATGGCCCAACAGCTAAAACGCTTGTAGCAGATCGGGAAAGGTTTCATGGAAGAAAGTCCACTGCATCCGTTCGAACTCCACAACTACGTGTCGATCAATCTCGGCGGCTTGGATATCTCAATCAACAAGGCCGTGATCATGATGTGGGTGGTGGTCGGATTGATCGCCATCCTGATGGTGATGGCCGGTTCAACCCGCCGGCTTGTGCCGGGGAAGTTACAGAGCCTCGCCGAGATGATGGTCGATTTCATCCGCGGAATCATTCTCGATACGATGGGGAAAGACGGCATGCGTTTTTTCCCGCTTATCGCCACCCTGTTTCTATTTATTCTCTTTTGCAACTTGATCGGATTGATCCCGGGTTCCTATACCGTGACGAGCCAAATTGTAGTGACGGCGGTCTTTGCCTGCGTCGTGTACGGACTCAGCCTGGTCACGGGATTCCTGTTGCACGGCGCGAAATTTCTCGGGATACTCGTCCCGCCCGGCACACCAGGGTGGTTGTTGCCGTTGATGGTGCCGATCGAACTCATCAGCCAGTTGGCCCGCCCGATTTCGCTAGCCGTGCGGCTGTTCGCCAACATGACAGCCGGCCACGTGATTCTCGGGGTGTTGTTCGGGTTGGCCATCAGCGGAGGCGTGTTGATCGGGTGGTTACCGTTTGCATTCACGATTGCGATGAACGGCTTGGAGGTAGGCATTGCGTTCATTCAAGCGTACATATTTACCGTGCTGACCTGCGTCTATTTGGGGGACGCATTTCACCTGCACGGTCATGATGATCACGCGCGTTGACGCGTGGCAGATCAGACAAGGGAGGAGTAAGACACGATGGATTCAGCAGCCGCAGCATTGTTGGGCATGGGCTTGGCCGCAGCAGGATTTGCCGGGGCCGGCGTGGGGATCGGGTACATCTTCGGCAAGATGATCGAAGCGGTGGCGCGTCAGCCGGAAGCCGAAGGCCGTGTCGGCAAATACATGTGGATCGGGTTCGCGCTGGTGGAAGCCATCGCGCTGTACGGTCTGGTCATCGCGTTCATCATCATGGGTCTTCGCAAGTAGGAGCAGGCTACGGTTTGGGCCAGGGCTGAGAAAAGAATCTCAGCCCGAGCCTCAGCCTTCCTGGTGTGAAACATGCCGCAGTTTGAATCACACTTTTTCTCGTCCCTTATATTCTGGGAGGTCGTGTCCTTCGCGATTCTCCTGTTCGTGCTCTACAAGTTTGCCTTTCCTGGCATCTTGAGCGTGCTGGAGGAACGGGAGAAGAAGATCAAGGACAGTCTCGATCAGGCGGAACGTCATCGCTCAGAAGCCGAGCAAAAGCTCAAAGAGTATGAGGCGAAGTTAAGCGCGGCGGCGAAAGAAGCCGAAGGCATTCTGGCGGCGGCGAAAGATCGGGCGCAGCGGCTGTTGGAGGAAAACGAACAGCGGCTGACAACCGAGGCTGAACGGATCAAGGGCGATGCCACCCGCGAGATCGACCATGAGCGCCGCAAAGCCATTCAAGACATTCGCACGCAGACAACGGAGTTGGCGTTGATGGTTGCTGAAAAGGTGGTGCAGCGTAGCTTGAACGATTCGGACCATCGCCGACTCGCAGACGAAGCGCTTGAGGCGCTGGCGAAGTCTACAGCACGGTAAGTCTCAAAGACGGGCGGGGTCAGCCGATGCTGATTCCGCCAGGCCTGTACCCTCCCAAGTCCACACAGACGAATCGGAACCCTATCTCGCGCAGTCGGGCACTGATGCGGCCGCGCATGTCCGGCTGAGTAAGCTTCGAAAATTCCTCAGGCACCACTTCGATCCGTGCGATCTCCCCGTGGTCTCTCACCCGGACTTGGCGAAACCCCTCATCCCGCAGGACCGCTTCGGCTCGTTCGACACGACGAAGTTTCTCAATGGTGATGGGAACCCCGCGGGGAATTCGCGAAGAAAGGCATGCCGCTGCCGGTTTGTCCCAACTGGAGAGACCCAAGCTTTGGGCGACCGCCCGCACGTCGGCTTTCGAGAAGGACGCTTCAAGGAGAGGGCTGCGTACTTTCCATTCGCGTGCCGCCTTGAGTCCAGGGCGATCGTCGCCCAGGTCGTCCAGATTCGTGCCGTCCGCAATCCACTGCGCACGCAGGGCACGCATGCCGTCCAGTAATTGGTAGAGATCGGTCTTGCAGTGGAAGCAGCGGGCGGCATCATTCTGCACGAATGCCGGGATGGTCAGTTGGTCGGTGCGGACGATCTCGTGGCGCGCGCCGATCTCGCGGGCGATGCGAGTCGCGTCTTCAAGTTCGAATGTCGGAAACGTGACGGAGATGGCCGTCACGCCGCAGGCCCGTTCGCCGAGCTGCTCGTGGGCGACTTTCAGGACGAGGGTGCTATCGATGCCCCCGGAATAGGCCACGAGCACCGACTGCATGTCCGCGATCACACGCCGTAGGCGATCAAGTTTGCCGGTCAAGAGTTCTCCCGTCATGGCTGGACTCACAGGCATGCGCAAATCAATCGGTTAGTGTTTCAGTTTCGCCTTTGCGACGTTGCCGACGACGACGAGTGCGTAGCGTTGGGGATCGAGGTATTGCTTGGCGACACGCTGAACGTCCTCCTTCGTGACCCGCTCGATCCACTTCGGATACTGCGAAAAATACTCAAATCCCAGTCCGTAGAATTCGACCTGCGCCAGCACCTGCGCCAGCTTGGCGGTGGAATCGAGCCGCAGCGGGAAGCTGCCGACGAGGAACGACTTCGCCTCGGAAAGTTCCTGGTCGGAAACCGGAGCCTCCCGGATATTCTTAATTTCGCCCAGCACGCCCTGAATGGCCTGGTTCGTGGCTTCGGTGCGCGTCTGGAAGTTAATCCAAAAAGAACCTGGCATGAGCCGCGCATCGAAATGGCTCATGATGCCGTACACCAGCCCCTGCTTGTCGCGGATGGAATCCATCAACCTGGAAGAGAATCCACCAGCGCCAAGAATGTGGTTCATCACCGTCACGGCATAAAAATCCGGGTTCGTACGGCTGATCCCGCCGTGCCCGAGAATGACATTCGACTGGGTGAGATCCTTCTCGATCAGCTGCACGGTTTTCCGCTCGATCGGTGCGGCTTTTCTGGCGTTTCGCGCCGGCGGCGGGGGTTTCTTCCATGCACCGAAGTGAGTTTGAACCAGTCCCGAGACTTGCTCTGTCGTCACGTCACCCACGATGGTCAGAATCACCTGGCCCGGCACGTATTCCCTGGCATAGAAGTTCAAGACATCCGTGTGGGTAATCTTGCCGAGGGACTCCTCCGTACCGTTCAGCGGCCAGCGGTAGGGGTGGCCGTGATAGACCAACTGATTGAAGGCCTTCATGGCGACGTGGCCGGGATCGTCGTTGTCGCTGGCCATCTCGCCTAGGATCTGTGACCGGATCCGTTCGAATTCAGACTTGAGAAAAGACGGATGCTGCAGAATGTCGGCAAGCAGTGTGAAACCCAGGTCCACGTCTTTCTTCAGCACGCGGGCGGAAGCGCTCGTAAAATCTTCCGAAGCCTTGACCTCCAGCGCGCCGCCGACGAAGTCGATCTGTTCCGCCAATTGTTTCGAGGTGCGCGTCATGGTGCCCTCGTCGAGCAAGCTGGCGACAAGATTGGCCAAGCCAGCCTTGTCCGGCGGGTCTTGCGCGGAACCGGTCTTAACGAGGGCATGGACTTCGACAATCGGCAGAAAGTGTTGCTCCAGCACGAGGACGGTCATGCCGTTGGGCGTCATGAATTTGGTCGGAACGATGTCTGCGGCAAGGGTCGGAGGAATAGAGACGGCGAGGATGACAAGGCCTATCGTCAGGGCAGAACAGAACAGGTGCCACTTGCGATGGACTGGCTGTCGGGTGGTCCTCATGATCACGGTTTTCCATGCTGCGCAGCAGCAGTCGCCGCCTCGGGCGGTTTCGGGGGCACTGGGATCAGGGTTCCGACGGTTCGAGTATCTTCGATCAAGTACTGGCGCGCAACCCGCTGAACGTCTTTTGCCGTGACGGCTCGGATGCGATCGAGAAATTGATCGACTTTGCGCCAGCCCGCTCCGACAGACTCGGCCTGGCCCAGCAACATCGCGTGCCGGAAGTTCGAATCCTGTTCGAATACCCGACCGGCTTCTACTTGGTTCTTGGCCCGTTGGAGCTCCTGCTCCGTCGGCGGTTCGTTCTGGAGGCGCTTGATTTCCCTGTGGAGAGCGTCTTCGACCACCTCGACCTTTTGTCCCGGGCTCACCAGCGCATAGAAGTAGAAAAGTCCGGGATCAGTTTGCATCAAACCATATTCAGCCCCCACTGCCAGGGACAGTTTCTGGTCATAGACCAAGCTTTGGTAGAGGCGGGAACTTTTCCCGCGCGAAAGGATCGATTCCAGTACGTCCAGCGCGTACGAGTCTTCGCTCGTGTGGTTCGGTACACGATAGCCCATCATGACGAACGGGACCTGAGCCTCTCGCTTGAGAAGGAACCGCCGTTCGCCTTTCTGGTCCGCTTCGATCGTGGGCACCGGCTTGGGCTCCGGTCCCCGTGGAATCGGTTCGAACAACTGCTTGATAGTGGGAAGCAACGTATCGGCTTTGATGTCGCCGACGACAAGCAGGGTTGCGTTATTGGGCGAATAGAATGTGTCGTAGTGCCGCTGGAGGTCGTCCAGCGTCATGGCGTCGAGGTCGCCGAACCATCCGATCACCGGCCAGTGGTAGGGGTGGCTCAGATAGGCCTGGGCGAACAACGCTTCGACAAGGGCGCCTTGAGGGTCGTCTTCCGTGCGGAGGCGGCGCTCTTCTTTGACGACTTCCCGCTCCGTCTTCAATTCGTTCATATCCAGGAGGAGGCCCTGCATGCGGTCGGCCTCCATCTCCAGCGCGAGCTCGACTCGGTCCGCCGCGAGATTTTCGAAGTAGGCGGTGAAATCCTGACTGGTGAAAGCGTTGTCGATTCCTCCGTTCTTGCGAATAAGGCGCGAGAATGATCCTTTCGGATATTTGGCAGTGCCCTTGAACATCATATGCTCAAGCATGTGGGAAAGCCCTGCACGACCCATGACCTCATTGCGGGAGCCGACCTTGTACCACACCTGCACCGTTGCGACGGGGGCTTTCGGGACCTCCACCAGCAGTACTTTCATGCCGTTCGAGAGGATGTATTCGTGGGGTTCGGAGGCGTCGGCCAGTCGAACGACCAACAGCAGGAGAGCCGTTACCGGAAGTAGCCAGGATAGGATGTGTCGGAGGTACAAACTGCTCATGTTTGATGGTGAGTATCGCGACAAAGCATGCTAACAACGGGGTTCAATTTGTGTCAAGGTTCGTTCTTTGTAGACAGGAGGGAGATTGCCAAGCTGGCCGCAGGCTCCAAGCACATCGTGTCCGCGGCTTTTACGGATGAAGACGTCGATGCCGGATTTTCGCAGAATCGATTGAAAGGTCAAAACGTCACGATCGGATGGACGTCGAAAGGGGCTGCCGGGAAAAGGGTTGAACGGAATCAAGTTGAGCTTGCAGGTGATCCCGCGGATCAGTCTGACGAGTCGAAGGGCGTCTGTTTCTTGATCGTTCACGCCTGCCAAGAGGACATACTCGAAGGTCAATCGTCTATTCGGGGGCAAAGGGTAGCGGCGGCAGGCGGCCAGGAGTGTCTTGAGCGAAGCGATGCGGTTTGCGGCCGGCATCAGGCTCGCTCGTTGCTCATCGGTCGTGGCATTCAATGAAATCGCGAGATTCACGCCGAGCGGGGCCACATCTCTCAGCCGCGACGCGAGCCCTGCGGTCGAGACGGTGATCCGTCTCGGCGACCAGCCCAGTCCCCAGACCTTGTTCGTCAGTCGCCGAATGGCCTCAGACAGAGCGTCGAGGTTCGCTAACGGCTCGCCCATCCCCATAAAGACCAAGTTTGTGATGCGTTCACCGGTATCCAGGTGATCTTGGACAGTCAGAACCTGCTCGACGATCTCGTGTGGCTCCAGATTTCGCTTCAATCCCATTGTGCCGGTGAGGCAGAAGCCGCAGTCCAGGGTGCAGCCGACTTGTGTCGAGACACAGAGGGTCAGCCGATCCTCGTCGGGAATCAGCACGGTTTCGACGCGAAGTCTGTCCTCCAGGGTCAGGACCAATTTTCTCGTCTGGTCGGAGGAGTGGAAGATGGTGCACTCTGTTGCGCCCCCGATCGTCGCCTCGCTTGCCAGCTTGGCTCGGTCGGCCTGGCTCAAGTCCGTCATCTGATTGATTGTCCGCGCCCGCCGCTGATAGAGCCAACGGAGTATCTGCCCGGTCCTATACGCAGGCCATCCGAACTGCCTGACGAGACGAGCCATGCCAGGCTCGTCCAGGGTCATGAGGTCCCTCGGTGCAGCGGGTGCAGAGAGTGGAACTTCCGCGTGATGCATAAGGCAGCCTAACACGCAGGAAAGAGCGGAACAAGGAGAACGCGTCCGATGCTCTTCGCTGGCAAGGAAGGGAAGACACTGTTATATATGGTAGAAGCTGAGGGGGGTCTCGTGCGCGACGGTATCGATCAACCAGCCTTCCGGTTTCGCCTTTATGCCGTCGGCATCTGGCTCTGCGGGGCCCTGTTGCTTCCCGCGGGGGCGTTTGGTTCCTCCTCTCTAGCCATATCGAGTGAGAGTGAGCCGTGCGATACTCCGGAACTCTGCTTCCAGGCGGCGGCGCTTCCGAAAGAACGACTCGGCAAAACCCTGACGAAGGAACAGGTGCTTTCCCTCAAGCTTGAGCGGCTCCAGAGATTGATGGAGCAGTTTCCCTCCACTATTTGGGCGAAGCGGGCGGGCCTGCTGTCCGGGGTGCTGCTGATCGATCGCAATCCTGCCGTTGCGATCGAATTTCTCCGCGGGGCGCAGCGCGACTTTCCGGTGTTGGATGACTATATTCGGCTCTGGATCGGATGGGCGTCGTTGATTCTCGGCGACGCAAAACAGGCGGCGATCATGTTGGAAAGTATTCCGATGGCCGTTCCGGACTCGAACATCTTGACGAAGGCCGCATACCGGACCGGTGAGGCGTGGTATCAAGCCTCCAACTGCCCGGAGGCGACGAATTGGTTCAACAGGGCCTTAGCGATGAGTGATAAAGAGCCCTACACCGCGCAGGCCTATTTGCGTCGCGGCGCATGCCAGCTTCGAGAGAATAATATTGCGGAAGGCCGTGAGCTGTTGAAGCAGTTGTGGGTACGGTTCCCCTACACGCCGGAAGCAAGAGAAGCGGAGACCCTGTTAGCTTCCAACTTGGGAGGAGAACAGTGGACCGTGCAGGCGGCTGACAGATTCACTCGAGCACAGGCCTATCTCGCCCAAGCCTTCCATACTGAAGCGATCGAGGAACTCAAGAAGTTTCTTGCGGCAGATTCGAACTCACCCCGGCGCGACGAAGCCAGGCTGAAGCTGGGGATCGCGCAGGTTCGGCTCAAGCAGTATGACCAGGCCCGTGAGACGTTCCGTGCGCTAGCCAAAACCGGC
>DATGEA010000385.1:0-10037 GCA_035310605.1 Nitrospira sp.
GCGTCATGATCGCCACGGGCCATGTCCACCTCACGGACCCCAAGGCGGATCTCACTGCCGAGCGGTTGGAACTGAACGTCAACACCGAAGCCGGAGTGGTCACGCACGGGCAGATTTATATCAAAGCCTCGAACACGACTGTGGACGGGCGCCTCATCCAGCGGTTTTCGGAAGACCATTATCGGGTGAAGGAAGGACGTTTTACGAATTGCGATGCGCAGGAGGGGGAAACGCCGGCCTGGCGGTTTCACTTCAAGGATTTGGATTTGAATGCGGGGGACAGCGTGGCGTTCACGGGCGGCTGGCTCTGCGTCGCCGACGTGCCGGTCATTCCCATACCGACGCTGACCTATCCGCTCTCAACCAGACACAGTGGGTTTTTGATACCTAACATCGGCTATGACAACCGGTTTGGAACACACCTCCAGGAAAGCTACTTTTGGGCCATCAATCCCAGTCAGGATCTGACGATCTCGCCATCTTACTACAGCAATCTGGGTTACGGGAGCGATCTGGAGTATCGGTACGTCCTGGACAAGAAATCGCGCGGGCAGTGGTTCGTCAGCTATCTGCAACAAACGCAGCTGCCGAATGTGTCAGGCGTCACCGATACGGGTCAAGACGCCAAGAAGGCACGCGCCTTCGTCACCGGGACCCACACGCAGCAGTTCTCTGAGACTTTGTTGCTCCGCGCTCAAGCGAATCTGGTGACGGATCCCAACTATATGCAGCAGTTGAGCAACTCCGGCGCTCAGCGTGCCCTGCCGAGCAACGAATCGAATCTCTTGGCCACGCAACGTCTGGCCTATGGGAACATGTATCTGCTCGGTCAGTACCTGCAACCGTTGCAGGCGGGCGGTGCGGATACGTTCCAGCGCCTTCCGGAGGTCGGCTACAGTATGCCGAACCTGTCGCTCTTCGATTCACCGCTGCTGTTCGGGGCCGATGCAAACGCGGTGAATTTTTACCGTGACCAGGGATTCGCCCAAAATCGTGTGGATGTGGTTCCGGGACTGACCACGGACGTCATCGATCTCGGCCATATTGTCGGCTTCACGCCCCAGACGAAATTCCGGGAGGTCTATTACACCCGTGGGGTACAGGATACGAACAGCCAACATCGCGAAACCTTTTGGGCGGGGATCGACGCCACGTCGAAACTGACTCGCCGGATCGGTACGGACAACGGCAACACCATGTTGCACACGGTCGAGCCGAGCGTGCTGTATGAGTACGTGCCGCCCACCGACCAGTCCAAACTGACCCAGATCGATCAGGTCGATGATCTGCCGAAGAAAAATTTGATGACCTACATGATTCGCAGCCGGTTGCTGGAGCAGGATGGGAAAAGCAGCTTCAATTGGCTCGATTTCACGATGGCGCAGAGCTATCACGTCGGCGCCGTGCAGACGCGGGCACGGGACTTTACCCCAGGCGTGTCGCCTCTGTTCGGAAGCATCACACAGCCATTGCAGCCGGCGACCGTGGCGATCGAGGGGAAAAAGTTTTCCGATCTCTGGATGCGGGCCGTCATCGGCAACAATAGTCCGCAAATCACGCAAGCACAGATGGCAGGAGCGGCGTTTGGCCGCGGCGCAGGGGCCTTACCGGGGCAAAAGCCGGTGATCAATCAATACGTGACCATGGACGCCTTCTTCGATCCCTATCGTTCGACCATGAGCCAGTTCAACACCGATTTCCGGGTTCAACAATCGAGCAATTGGTATTTGGAGGTCGGTCAGCGGTATTCCCGCGATGGAAACCGTGTGCGTCGAGGGGACGTCTGGAATCCCATTTCATTTAACGAGGTGTACGCGCCGACCCAAGAAATCCAATTTGCCACGGCGGGAGGGGCCTTCCGTACGCCCTGGGGATGGACCATTGGAGCCAAGGGCTATTATGATGTCAAGAACGGCAAGAGTCCGGAGTATGACGTCGTGGCCCTCTATCAGAACCCCTGCAAATGTTGGTCGCTCGGGCTGTTCTATCTTCAATTCCCCGACCGAGCCCAGTACAATTTCATGTTCAGTCTGACCGGAATCGGGTGGACCGAGAACTATGGGACCGCTGTGCTAAAGAGTATTCTCAGCCCCTTGCTCTGGGGCGAACGAGGATTGCCGTGGGCCGCGCCGGGAGGCCCGTATGGCTTCCCGCAATCCGTGCCGCCCCAACCAGGTCCGGGTGGAATTCCGCGATGAGCCGCTTATCAGAACTCTCCATCGGCCTGACGATGAGCTGTTGCTTTTTGCTCGCGGGTCTCTGGTCTGGCTGCAGTTCCCTGCCGCCCCCGGAACACCAGATCCCGCAGCCCACGAATCTCCAACGGGCGAAGGTTTTTCTGGCCGCAGCGGATTTCCGTCGGGCCGTCGAAGCCTGCCGGCAAGAGGTTCAGGAGCGTCCTTCCGCCGAAAGCTACCTCTATCTCACCTATGTCTATCAAGCTCTCGATGCCTATGTGGACTCATTGGCCAAGGCGGATCAATGGGTGGCGATGGAGCACCTGTACCTGAACCTGACCTCGGGGGCGCCGGAAGATCTCGTCGATCCGCCGAACGTGCTGGCTCGCATGGCGAAAGAAATGATTCAGTCTGCGGCAAATCAGCAGGCCGACGTCACGGCCGAGCTGGCGACCAGGCTCGATGCGTCCGTTGTGGCGCGTGTGTGGCCGCAACAAACGGCCTGGCGCAAGAGTAAGCCTGATGGCTGGTGGCTCATGGTTCCGCCGGAGTGGGAGTGGTGACGTCGGCCGAGCACGAACGATTTGACTCCTCGAAGAGGGCTGGTATACGATGACGCTTCAATTTATTAGAAGCGATCTGTTTTTATGCGAAGGAGGATGTGACGTGGCAGGTAATGCATTGAAAGTTGAGGATGGAACCTGGGATTCCGAGGTCATGAAAGCTCCAGAATTGGTGATGGTCGACTTCTGGGCGGTTTGGTGCGGTCCATGCCAGATGGTGGCCCCGATTGTCGATGAATTGGCCAACGAATATGCCGGGAAGCTGAGGGTTCGGAAACTCAACACCGATGAAAATCCCGAAGTGGCCGGGCGGTATCAGGTCATGAGCATACCCACGATCCTTTTTTTCAAGAACGGTCAGGTGGTGGAGAAACTCGTCGGCGCCAGGCCGAAGCGCCAGTTCAAGGAATTGATCGATTCGTTGCTGGCTCAACATGCCGGCTCCGCTTAGTCGGGATATGGCAACAGGCCGCCGGCATGCCCGTACATTGCAGGCCAGCTTTCTTGATCATCCGGTTGGTTACACAGTCGTCGGCACGGAAACCTGTTTTCCCGGTTAGGGAGTCCTATCACTCGCCACAATGCTCGTCGAGTTGCGCATTGTCAATTTCGCGCTGATTGAGCGGCTTCACATTCAGTTCCAGCCAGGATTTACCGTTTTGACCGGCGAGACCGGCGCTGGTAAGTCCCTCCTCATCGATGCTATCGGGTTACTCGTCGGCGGGAGAGCCTCGACCGAACAGATCCGGTCCGGCGAGGAGGAAGCTCAACTCGAAGCCTCCTTTCATCTTCCGACTACGCATCCACTGCTCCGGCAGCTCCGATCACAAGATATCATTGGTCAGCAAGACAGCGAACTAATCCTTCGGCGAATCCTATCGCGCTCCGGCCGCCATCGAGTCTATCTTAACGGCAGTCTTTGTCCCTTGCGGGTTCTCGAAGAGTTGGGAGGCACGCTCATCGATATCCATGGCCAGCATGAGCAGCAATCGTTGCTGGTTTCCGCCAAGCAGCTGGACGCCGTAGATGGTTTCGCCTCGTTACAGCCGTTGCGCGGCCGGTACGAAGAGGCCTACCGCGAGTGGAAAGACCTTAGCGCTCAGGTCGAATCGACTCGTCAGGTTGGGGCGGATCGTGATCGGATAGAGGAGATGCTACGGTTCCAAGTCCAAGAAATCGATCAGGCCGGCCTGCTGGTCGATGAGGAGCAATCGCTCCAGACGGAACGACAGCGATTGGCGCATGCCCACCGTCTCCGGGAACTGGCGGAAGAAGCGCGTGCGGAATTGCAGACCGAGGAGCAGGGGATACTGGTGAGACTTGGTCGAGTCATCCGCCTGCTTTCGGAGTTGGGACAGACGGATCAGACCATGGGGCATTGCGTGCAGTCGGCCCGGGAGGCGTCGATCCAGCTCAAAGATCTCGCTGATCGTCTTCGCGACTACACCGAGCAATTGGAGGCGGATCCCGACAGGCAAGGAAAGGTCGAAGACCGGTTGGATTTGATCCATCGGCTCAAGAAGAAATATGGAGGGTCCGTCGAGGCTGTGTTGGCGACCGGCGTCCGATTGCGACAGGAACTGAAAACGATGGAGACTCATCAGAATCGAGTCCTCGAATTGACGGAACAGCAGAAGGCGGCGGAAGGTCGCGTGGCCGACTTGGCGAAGCAACTGTCCAGAAAGCGCCGCGAAGCAGCCAAACGATTGACGGGGCTTGTGGCCGCGGAGCTGGCAGCGGTGAGAATGGAGCAGACAGTCTTCGAAATCGCGGTATCAGCCGAAGACGCTTCCGAGTCATTGGGGCCAACCGGACGGGATCGCGTCGAGTTTCTGCTTTCCAGCAACCTCGGAGAACCGCTTCGGCCGCTGGGCCGTATCGCATCAGGGGGAGAGCTCTCGCGCATCATGCTGGCGCTGAAAACCGTGCTGGCCGAGACCGATCACGTGCCGGTCCTTGTTTTCGACGAAATCGACACCGGTGTCGGTGGAGCCGTCGCGGCGGCGATGGGAACCAGACTGAGGAAGCTCGGTGGGTTCCATCAAGTGTTTTGCATCACCCATTTGCCTCAAGTCGCGTCGCAAGCAGACCATCATCTCTTGGTGGAAAAGGGGCAGGACAGCCGGCGGACCACGACGTCGGTAAAACCGCTTAATGGAATCGGCAGGGAAGAGGAAGTCGCCAGGATGCTGGGTGGCGAGACCATTACGAAGAAAGTTCGGGAGACGGCGGCCGAACTGATTGCGGGAGCGAAGGGAAAGCGCTAACGAAACCGGTCAGGCGTCGCCGCGTCCGGACGGACTGATTGCGATTGCCATCGCTGGCAGCGAAGCCTTGCATTCCTGGAGGACTTGGGTAAACAGGGCCGTGAGCGTCGGGTCAAAGTAGGTGCCGGCATGCGCGGCCAGGAACTTGCCGGCTTCGTCGATCGAGAGCGGCGTGCGTTCGGGCAGTTCGGCGGTCAGATGGTCGAACGTTTGGGCCAGGCAGACAATTCTCGCCAGGACGGGAATCCCTTCTCCCTTCAAACCATGTGGATAGCCTGAGCCGTCCCACCGTTCGTGGTGGTAGGCGATGATCTGTCCCGCTTCGGCCGGTAGCCTGATCGGAGCGACCAACTTCGCGCCCAATTCGGGGTGCTGTCTCTGCTCGCTGGAGCCGCCGGTGGCGACGATTTCATCGTCGGCGAACAGGTAGGGCTCAGGCCCGATCTTTCCGATATCGTGGAGGAAGGCGCCGAGGGCCAGGGATTTTTGCTCATTCACCGTGAGGTTCGTCCGATTGGCGAGCAGCGTAGCGTAAAAGCTGACCCGGCTGCAGTGATTCAGCAACTGGCGATCTTTGGCTTCGAGCAGGTCGGAAAGCATCGGCAGCAGGTCTGTTGTGTCCCCTGGCATGGAGCGCGGTTCTCCGCAAGTTTTGCCGATCGCTTCGTACCCCGTCCGCATGGCCTTCCAGGCTCGCGCACAATCCGTCTCGGAACCCCATAAGTCCTTCGAAGAGTGGATGAAATTGCGGAGATAGTCGAGACGCTGTTTCTTCTCCAGCGTTTGATTGACGAGGGTGATCAATTCCGTGACGTTGAACGGCTTGAGCAAATAGCCCGCTGCCCCGTGTCTGATTCCCTCCATCGCCGACTTCAAACTGCCGTACCCGGTAATGATAATGACTTCGATGTCCGCGTGGTCTTGCTTGATCTCTTGCAGGAGATCCATGCCTTGCCGGTCGGGTAGCTTCTGATCGAGGGTGATGAGATCGATTTGCTGGCTATTTAGTACGTCGATGGCGGCGCGGGCGGATTCGGCTGATTGGATGTTGAAGAACGGGCGAAGGATGACTTTGAGCGCGTCACGCGGTCCCGCCTCGTCATCGATTACGAGGACGGTGGGTTTGTGTTTCATTCCTGCTGGCAAGAGGGAAGGAATCATCACGTAATCATGTACCTCTAAGTACCTCTACCGTCAAGCAATTCTTATTCCTTTTCGTGTACTTATGTACATTTCCTCAAGCAGATGTGGTGGGAGACGAACGATCCCCAATATGTAGTTTCCACAAGCGCAAGCCTACGTAGAAACCTTAGAAAGAAAAGATCCAACAGATGCAAAAATCGCTCAGTCGAAGAAATGTTTGTGCTATTCCTGCACCAGAGGCTCTGGTTCAGCGGTGGATTCACCTTCTGGACGGCCGATCCCCAGGGTATCCATCCGGTACTTGAGCATGCGCCGGCTGATGCCGAGCTGATTGGCGGCATGGGTTTGGACGTAGTTATTCTTTTTCAACGCATCCAGGATGATCTCGCGTTCGAACTCCATGACGGCTTTTTCGAGAGAGAGACGTCCTGCCAGTGTGTCGTCGCGGAGGGAGGATGATCGCGTATCGTTTCGTAAAATCGTCGGGAGGTGCTCGGGTGTGACAGTATCGCAGCCTTTCGACCAGATAAACGCCTGCTCGATGATATTTTCCATCTCGCGTACGTTGCCGGGCCAGGGATATCGTGACAGGAGATCGACGGCGTCTTTGGAAAACTCCTGGTTCGGCCGGCTCTCTTCCTCGATCCGCTTGGACAGGAAATGCTTTGCGAGCAGGGGGATGTCCTCTCCACGTTCGCGAAGCGGAGGCAGGTAGAGGGCGATCACGTTGATCCGATAGTACAGGTCCTCGCGGAACTGTCCTTTCCGTACGAGCTCTTCGAGATTCTTGTTTGTCGCAGCTACGATGCGCACATCCACTTTGATGGCCTGCACGCCGCCGATCCGTGTGAATTCACGTTCCTGAAGAACCCGGAGCAGCTTGGCCTGGGTCATGGGGCTCAAATCCCCAATTTCGTCGAGGAACAGGGTGCCGCTGTTGGCGAGTTCAAATTGGCCGACACGGCGGGCAGTCGCATCGGTGAATGAACCCTTTTCGTGGCCGAACAATTCGCTCTCGATCAAGGTTTCAGGAAGGGCCGCGCAGTTCAACGCGATGAACGGGCGATCCCGCCGGCCGCTGTTGTAGTGGAGCGCTTTGGCCACCAGTTCCTTGCCGGTCCCGCTTTCTCCGGTGATGAGGACGGTTGTGCGGCTGTCGGCGACCTGTTCGATTTTGCCGTAGATCTCCTGCATCGGGCGGCTTTTCCCGATGAGGTTGTGAAAGGCGTACCGTTGCGTGACCTGGGCCCGAAGTTGTTTTACTTCACGTTCAAGTTCTTGTGAGTTGAGAGCACGGTCGACGACGATACGAAGTTCATCGACGTCGAAGGGCTTCGACAGATAGTCCGCGGCCCCCAGCTTCATGGCATCCACGGCGGTCTTGACGGATTTGGTGCCGGTCAACATGATGACCGGAGTCGGATTCTGTTCCGCCCGCAGGGCTTGCAGCACCGAAAGCCCGTCGGTGCCGGGAAGAATCACGTCCAGCAGCACGAGGTGGGGCGCTTCTTTATGAAACAAATCGAGGCCTTCCTGTGCATCGGCGGCCTGGATGATCTCATAGGCCGGTTCAAGCACGGCTTTCAACGAGGTTCGGACCCGGGCTTCGTCATCCACTAAGAGCACACGTTTCTTCATGTTTGTACCGAGTCCGTTCTTTGATGTCATGATGGAATAGCCGGAAGATTGACGAAAAACGTGGTACCGGTGCCCACCGTGCTCTTGACCTCGATCTCGCCGTGATGTTCTTGAATGATTTGATGCACGATCGTTAAGCCGAGGCCGGTGCCTTCATGTTCTCCGCTTTCATGTTTGGTGGTAAAGAACGGATCGAAGATGTGTTCAAGGTTGACGTCCTGAATCCCGTGGCCCGTATCCTCCGTTTCAATCTGCACCCATGCTTTACCGCCCGGCTTGGTGAGTTTCCTGGTCCGGACACGCAAGGTGCCTCCCTGTTCTCCCATCGCATCTAACGCATTGAGAAAGAGGTTCAGAAAGACCTGCTTGATCTGTTGACGGTCTAGCATGACACGAGGCAGGTCAGACGCCAACTCTTTTTCAATCTTGATCCCGCGGCTGTCCGCCTTGACTTCAATGAAATACGAGCAGGAGGAGACAATGTCGTTGACGTCCTCCTCGGTCAGCTTGGGTTCCATGTACCGTGCATAGTCGAGTATCTCCTCGATCAGACGTTCGATCCGGTAGACGTCGTCCAGGACGATCCGGCTGAATTCACGAATAAAGTCAGGGTCGTCCTTGCGTTCAGGCGCCAGCTGGATGAAGGTCTTGATCGAGGTCAGTGGGTTACGAATCTCGTGGGCAAAGCCCCCGGCGATGGTTTCAAGAGATTTCAACCGGTCCGTGCGCTTCATAAGCAGATGGGATCGATGGAGGTCCTCGAGTAACAGGCTCGTATCAAGTGCATTGGTGGCAGATTGAGCCAATGCGTTCAGGAGGGAAGACATCGAGGTGTGATTGCGTTCAGGAGACAGGGGGGCTCCCAGGAGCGAAAAGGCGATGAGGCGTCCTCTGCTGACGTGCGGCAGGCCGCGTTCCACCTGCATTGTTGCCATTGCCGCCAGCTCGGCTTCGTCCGAATGATTGCAGGAGACATCCGATGAAAGCGCGGTCGCGGTGTGTGTCCGGGTCATCAGGGAGAGGTGGTGAGGAATCGGATGAGTGTGGGGTAGGGTGGCAGGAAAGCCGGACTTGGCAATCGGGCCGACGGTGCCGGCCCGGCGATAACATTCTCGCTCGCGGTCCAGAAGGTAGAGGGCTCCGTGGGTTGCTGCTCCCGCTCGACACAATTCCTGGATAATATGCTCGCTCAATACTCCCGGATCGGTCATTGCCCCCATTTCAGTTGAGAAGCGGGTGACCAGATCCAGAAGATCGGTTGAGGACGACGGCGGAGCAACGATACCAGTTGGCCGTGCGGTCATAGACAGATGCAGGCGCGGTTACGCAGGATTTCCGGCCAAAACAGGGAGCTGTTCCGGCTCTTGAAATGCCCGCTGTTCAAAGTTGTACAGCGACGCAGTATACACTTCGTAGTCAAAAGGAGCTAGAGGAATTCCTTTTCCCGACGACGGCCACCAGAGCCTGGCCGTCGAATACGGGAAGGATACGGAATGAGGTCATGCCGCATTGCCGGAGTAGCGCCGAAAGCGCGGCCTGATCGAACGTATGGAGGATGCGATGGCGGATGGCTTCGCGGAGACGACCGAAATGGTGGAGCAGCGGTTGCGCCTGCGCGCTGAACTCATCCTGGTTCGCCTGGCGGAGGTGACGTCGATAGAGCGTCGAGAAGTCGGTGTCAGGGTGGAATGTCGTTAGGATAAGGCGGCCTTCGGGATGCAGGACACGATACCATTCCCTGAGCGCGGCTAACGGAGAAGAGACGTAGGGCAGGGAGAGAGTGGACACGAGGCGGTGAAGGGAATCGGCATTAAACGGAAGTGATTCGGCCGGATCGGCCTGAACCCACCCGATGCTGAGGGGAGGCATCGCCGCCAGCCGGCCGACAAATCCAGTGGACAGTTCCCGTTGTAGCGTATGAACAGCATGACGAGCATGGGAGATCGTCTCACTCGAACGGTCCACTCCTATCATGAGCGGGGACGGCTTGCCGGTCCAAGTGGCTTGTCTTGCACGGTAAGTATGGTTAACCAGCGCGGTGCGCGTCAGTTCGCTCTCTCCGATCCCTGCATCGACCAAGACGGTCCCTGGATCGAGCGGGCTCATGAAGCCGTACAAATCGTCCAGCAACTTTCGGTATTCGTGGAGATTTCCGAGTTGATCGAGTTGTGATAGATGGGCCGCGCATAGCGCTTCCCGGCTGATTTGTAAACCCTCGTGGCGGAGGTAGGTGTACTCCTGTTCGATCC
>DATGEA010000386.1:0-6381 GCA_035310605.1 Nitrospira sp.
AGCCGCGCTCTTCCCGTGGCTGACCGTCCTGGGCAATGTGTTGTTCGGCCTGAAACTCATCAACGGGCTGAACGCGGCGGAACGGCGGGAAAAAGCCGAATATTTTCTGGAGCTCGTCGGCCTCAAGCGATTCATGCATTCGAATGTACATGAATTGTCCGGTGGCATGAAGCAGCGCGTGGCGCTCGCGCGCGCACTGGCGCCGAATCCCAGCCTGCTCCTGATGGATGAACCCTTTGGCGCGCTGGATGCGCTGACACGCGAGCAGCTCTATGGAGATATCCAGCGCATCTGGAGCCAGCATCGCAAGACCATCGTGTTCGTCACACACAATGTGCGCGAAGCCGTCTGTCTCGGCGACCGCGTCATTCTGTTTTCCCCGCACCCGGGGCGCATCCGCGAGGAATTCAAGATTCCGCTTCCTCGTCCGCGCGACATCAACAGCGTGGACCTGGCCCGTTACGCGACCGAAATCACCCGCGTCTTGAAAGGCTACGTGCAGTCGGAGGTCGAAGGATGATCACACGATGGCTGGCTGCCTCACTGTTTTTCATTGCCCTTGTCGCCGTCTGGCATTTCGCTGTTCAGGCGCGCATCTGGTCTCCGCTCCTGCTTCCCTCCCCGATCAGCGTCTTCGACTATCTTCGAGCCGCCGCGCAGGACGGGACGCTCTGGGAGGCCACACTCGTGACGTTACGGCGGCTGTTGATCGGATACGGATTGGGAATCGTCGTCGGGATACCCATCGGCCTCCTGACGGCTTCTTCCCGATGGTCGCAGGACACGATCGGCGTGCTTGCGCTGGGACTCCAAACGCTTCCCAGTGTCTGCTGGGTGCCACTCGCGCTCCTCTGGTTCGGGCAAACCGAGAGCGCCATGCTCTTTGTCGTCGTCATGGGCACAGTCTGGTCGCTGATTATTGCTACCGACAGCGGAGTACGAACGATTCCGCCCATTTATACCCGCGCCGCCCGCAGCATGGGATCGACCGGATTGCATATGTGGACGCACGTGATCTTGCCGGCGTCGCTGCCCTTTCTGCTGAGCGGCATGAAGCAGGGCTGGGCCTTTGCCTGGCGCTCGCTGATGGCGGCCGAAATTTTTGTCACGATCCTGACCGGTTTCGGGCTCGGACACCTGCTGCACTATGGGCGGGAACTCAACGCGATGGATCAAGTGATCGGGATCATGCTCGTTATCGTCTTCATCGGTCTCGCGGTGGACAAAACCCTCTTCTCCCCGATCGAACAGTTTCTTCACCGGCGATGGGGCACGGCAAGAGCGTAGCCCTCGACGTTCCTGCTCGATCCTTGCTGTCGGAATCCCAAACCAACAGAAGCGAGCGCGGCTGGCACGGCGTTGAAGGCTATGCTAGGCTACGACGTATGCCAGGCGGTTGGATCAGTCGCCTCTCACTCGGAAAGAAACTCGTCCTGTCGTTCAGTCTCATTCTCATCCTGTTGGCCGGCAGCTTGAGCGCGATCCTTTTCTATCTCTCCCGCGTCAACAGCTACGTTGAACGTCATCAGCGCATCACCGTACCCGGAGTCGTCACCGCCTCGGAGATCCTCAGGAATGTGGGGCACATGCAATCTCACATGCACCAAATTCTGGAACACCGACAAGCCGCCGGCTCATCTTCCGTCCTAGCGACCGTCGCCGACATCGAACAGCAGACACTCAGTGCACTCGACACTTATCGGCAGAGCCATGCGGCTCGGACTCACCCGATTCTCTTCGGTATGCTCACGCAGCACGGCCGCATCGACCTTGCCGACCGCGAGGATCAGGCCATCGCCACCATTGCAGACGGAGTGAAAACCCTGGCCGCCCAACGGCAACAGATTCAGATGATACTCACGCAGCCGACAACCGCTCCCGTTCCCGTCGAACCGGCCTATGAACGCACCGCGGCCGCCATTGAAGCGGCCGTCGCCACACTGGTCGATGTGCACAGAAAAATCGACATGGAGATGAAGATCGAAGGCGATCGCCTGGTTGATCAGGCGCGATTGATCGCGCTCGGTCTCGTCTGTCTGCTCGGGCTTCTGATCGTGTCCGTGTTTATCCTGATGCGACGACAGGTAGCCGATCCGCTTCGCGGACTTGCCGTAACAGCCGATCGCGTCGCCCATCATGATCTCAGCGCGCAGTTCGAACCATGGCCCAGCAAGGACGAAGTCGGCGCCCTTGCCGGCTCGCTGACGACCATGCTCACCAGCTTGCGGGATCACAGCACGGCGCTTGTCCGGAAGACCAAAGAGCTGGAAGCCTTCACCTATTCGATCGCACACGACTTGAAGGGACCGCTCCGTGAAATCGAAGGGTTCTCTTCATTACTGGAGAAACAGTTTGCGGACACTGGCGATACCCGGGTGAAGCACCACATCGACGTGATCAGACAATCCGCACTACGCCTGACCCACATGATCGACGCCTTGCTGAAATACTCCCGTCTGGAACAGCAGGATCTGCCCAAGCAGTGGTTCAAGGTGCAGGACATGATCGGCAGCCTCGTCAACGGCCGGCTGAGTGCGCTGCAAAATCCCAAGCCCTCAATCCACATTGATCTCCCCTACGACGACCTGTACGGCGAACCGGTAAGCATCCGGCAAGCCATAGCCAATCTGCTCGACAACGCCATCAAGTTTTCACGGAATCAACCACGCCCCGAGATCCGCATCGGCGGCAGCCGGACACAGACCGAATGCAGCGTCTCAATTTATGACAACGGTATCGGGTTCGACATGACCCAAACGGACAAGATCTTCGGGCTTTTTGAGCGGCTTCACAGTCCGCAGGAATACGAGGGTACCGGCGTCGGGCTGGCCATCGTCAAGCTCGTCATGGACAAACACCGGGGCCGGGTCTGGGTCGAATCCGCTCCGGGTCAAGGCACCACCTTCTCCCTGGCATTTCCTGATCAGGCACCATGATGCGCATCCTCGTCATCGACGACGAAGAATATGTCCGGCTGATCCTCGAGCAATCCCTTCGAGACGAGGGCTGCGACGTCACCGTGGCCAGGAGCGGCCAAGCCGGCATCGATGCGTTGCAAGCCGCCACCTTCGACTGCGTGATCACGGACCTGCGCATGCCGGGCATCGACGGACGCCGCGTGTTGAAATGGGTGAAAGAGCATCAGCCGGATATCGATGTCGTAATGCTGACCGGCCACGGCGACGTGAAAGACGCCGTCGAGGCGATCAAACAGGGCGCCTGGGACTTCCTCATCAAAGACACCCCGTTCGACGGCACGGCCGTCACAGCCGCGCTCGCCAAACTGCGCACGATGCGCGCGCTACGGAAGGAAAATCTCGCCGCACGACGCGGAGGGTTCACCCGAGACGTGATTGTCGAAGGATCCAGCCGTGCCTGGCAGGAGTTAAAGGCCCAGATCGCCCAGGTTGCTCCCACGAATGCCCCCGTCCTCATCCAAGGGGAAACGGGATCGGGCAAAGAGGTCGTCGCCCGCCTGCTGCATGATTTCAGCCGCCGTTCCAGCGGTCCGTTTCTCGCCATTAACTGCGGAGCCGTCAGCAGAGAATTGCTGGAAAGCGAGTTGTTTGGCCACCAGAAAGGCGCCTTCACCGGCGCTACCGGGGCGAAGATCGGCCTCGTCGCCGCAGCGGAGGGAGGCACGCTCTTCCTCGACGAAATCGGGGAAATGCCGGGCCCGATGCAGGTGAGTCTCTTGCGGTTTCTGGATCGCGGAGAGTACCGGCCCATCGGCAGCACCAGAACCTTGCAGGCCGACGTGCGCATCGTCGGCGCCACCAACCAGGACATCCCGACGCTGGTCACTCAGGGGCGGTTCCGCGAAGACCTGCTCTACCGTATCAATACGGTAACCTTGCGCGTTCCGCCTCTTCGTGAACGCCGGGAAGACATTCGGGCCCTGGCCGAACATCTGATGCAAACCGTCAGAGCCGCCGTCCCGCCAACCCGCTTGCTTTCGGCAGATGCGTTACGACAATTGTCCGAACACACCTGGCCGGGCAACGTTCGCGAGCTGCGCAACGTCATCGAGCGTCTGGTGATGATGAGCACCGGCAAGAAGACCATCACGGGCGAGGAGGTGAGGCACGTGCTTCCCAAGGGGACCGGACCTTTCCAAGCCGGCGACCTCTCTCAATGCTCGCTCGACGAGATCGAGCGGCTCCATATTCAGCGTGTCCTCGATGCCTGCGGCGGCAACAAAACACAGGCCACCAAGATCCTCCAGATCGATTACAAGACCCTTCTCAGCAAGCTCAAAAAGTATGAACTCGGCAGATAACCACCGCCGGCGCACCGCCGGTCACGTGCACACATAACATCCTGCGCCATACTAGGGCATCTTAACCTGTAAGCTCCCCTGTCAACGAGACACGACCAAGGGAGAACTTCTGGCTTCAAGTTGGGCCCGATACGTGGCGGGCGGCAAGCCCGCCAGCGCCTCATGGGGCCGTTCTTCGTTGTAACACTGCAACCACTCGACACTGATCTCGCGGACCTGATCCAAGGACTCGAAGACATAGGCATTGAGCACTTCCGTCCGATACGTGCGATTGAATCGCTCGATGAAGGCATTCTGATCCGGTTTCCCCGGCTGGATGTAGCGCAGCTCGATTCCGCGCTCGGCACACCAGGTCATAAAGCGGTCGGCGATCCACTCCGGCCCATTATCGAGGCGCAGCGCTTGCGGCCGCCCGCGCCAGCTCACCACTTGCTCCAGCACCCGGATCACCCGTTCCGCCGGGAGTGACGTATTCACTTCGATGGCCAACCCTTCGCGCACACCTTCATCGAGGATATTCAACGTCCGAAACCGTCGCCCGCCGTACAAGGTGTCACTCATGAAATCCACGGCCCAGACCGCGTTGGGCTGCGGGATCACCGTCAGGGGCTGACGGAGTCGGACGGGCAGCCGCTTCTTCGTCCGCCGGGGCAAGTTCAACCGTAAGTGACAGTACACGCGCCACAGCCGCTTGTGGTTCCAGGGATGGCCCAGGTTCCGCAGCCGATCGCAACACTTCCAGAACCCCCAGCGACTCTGCTCGGCCACCAGCGTCGTGAGCGCCGCCCTCACCGGCGCATCCCCGGCGGGCCCAATCCACCCGCGGTCGATAGTAGGTGGCTCGGCCCATCCCGATGGCTCGACACGCCCGCTGAACCGGGAGCCCGCTCACCGTGACCAGGTGGGTCACGACCTCCCGGCGGTCAGCGGGCCTTAGAGCTTTTTTGCGATGACATCCTTCAGCGCGGCATTCTCCAGGGAGAGATCCGCATACATGCGTTTGAGCCGGCTGTTCTCGTGCTCCAGTTCTTTCAATCGTTTCACATCGGAGGCGTCCAGCCCGCCGTACTTGGCCTTCCACTTGTAGTACGTCGCCGAGCTGATGCCGTAGTGCCGCCAGATCTCATTGACCGGGCGACCGGCATCGGCCTCTTTCAGGATCGAGACAATCTGCGTTTCGGTGAACTTCGACTGACGCATCGGAACCTCCTGGCTAGGGGGACTATTCTGCCAGAAAGTTCTCCTGTGTGACTGCCTCGATTTCCGGGGAGCTTACAAACCCTTTTGCCGGGAATTGAGGGATTGGTCTACGCAACTCCACATCGCAGAACATTCTGATAATAGAGAGCCTTGTGCGAATGAAGAGCGGCGAGCGCTGAACAACTCTGATAGCCAATTCGAGCTTATTCGGAATGACCATCGGCCGGCGAAAGATTACCCATTCGATCTGCTTCCGAATGTGCCGTCAATGCAAACGGGCCTGGCGAGATTCGACTCGCCAGGCCCGTTTGAGAGGCTTTGAGCCCGTTACGTCAGCCCTGATGTTTACGACGCCAGGCTGCCAGACCGGCAAAACCTGATCCAAGAAGCAAGAGGGAGCCAGGTTCCGGAACACCGGTCACCCTCGAATTCAACGCGACATTGTCCAAGAGCAGACCAACGTTGTCTCCTCCTGCTTGACCGAAGACGATACGCGCATTGGAAGTCGAGCTAAACGGCGTAAAGGTCAGACCGAACACACCGAAACCGACATTGCTCGGCAATGTCGTACCGGAGAACACTTCGAGCACACCGTCCGAATTGAAGTCGATGCCGTACGTGAGGGTATTCGTATCGCCGCGTTGAGACCCGGCTAAGCTGAAGCTGAGGTCATATGTCACACCACTGGTAAAGGACAGCGCACTGGACGTCATGATGCCGGCGTCACTCGTTGATCCATCGAGATCGACATAACGTCCATTCCCTGGCAGAAAATCAAAAAATGCAGGATCCCCAATAAGGTCTACCGTCCCACCGGAGACTGTCCAATTGGCAAAACCTGTGTAGTTGAGACCAAGAGTTTCCGTGTTGAAATTGTCGCTGAAGATAAGCGTGGCTCGGCT
>DATGEA010000387.1:0-5741 GCA_035310605.1 Nitrospira sp.
ACCGTTCCGCTTCATCCGGAGTTCTGATCGGCCTGTCGTGTTGATCGAGGACGAGACCGAACAGGTAGGGTTCCTGGTCCCCGGTGAGCAGGATCTCTTTGTCTGAAAACAAATCGACCGCGCGGGGATCCTGCGGGGTGAGGAGCGTCGTCACCAGGGCGTTCTTGAGGCTTCGCCGGGGGTCCTGATCGTCCACGGTTTCTACGACGATGTCGCCCGTATCAAAATCCACGATCGCACGGCTCCTGTAATTCTGCGTGTATTTCACATATTTTTTCTGCTGGGGAAGCTGGACCTCTTTCTTGCCCCACTTTTCGCCGACCTTGCCGCCGAGGAGATCGTACAGCGCCTTGAAATCGCGCTGAGCGGCGCGCAAGTCCTTGAGCAGGCGTTCGGGGTCTTGCGCATATTCGTTGAGGCGGCGCTTGGCGATCTGCGAGGGATCTTTCCCTTCGATGAGATCGATCACCGTCTGTCCCGTTCGGCTCGCCACCGCCCGTTCCGTGGCCGTGAGCATCCGGTCCGTTGTTTCGCAGCCGGATAGCGTCGATGCGGTGAAGCAGGCGATGATCCAGAAGCGGGTGGCCGGTGCGCGCATGGCGCGTATTGTACACGGGATGCCGAGGGAATTTTAGGGTTTCACCTGGGTGGCGGACTGTGACTGTTGCGCCTCGAGGGCGGCCCAGCGCGCATAGAGGCGGTCGACCTCCGCTTGCGCGGCGTCGAGCGCGGCGTAGCGTGTGCGGAGTGCTTCGGCGTCGGACACGATGGCAGGATCGTTCACTGCAGCTTGACAGGCGGCCAGCGCCTCTTCCGCCTTGAGGATGGTTTGCTCGATCCGTTCCCATTCCCGTTGATCGCGATAGGACAATCCCTTTCGTTTTTTCGGAGATGCCGCAGTCCCGGCCTCGGGTTCCGCCCCGGAAGACCGATCAGAGGATTCACGATTTGATCCTTTCCGCACCTGAGCGGCTTCCCATTGCGCGTAATCCGCAAACCATTCGGCATGGCCTTGACCGTCCAATGCGAGGAGCGTGGTCGACACGCGGTCCAAGAGCCATCGGTCGTGCGTGACCAGGACGAGTGCCCCGGAAAATTCCAGCAAGCTCTCTTCCAAGACATCGAGTGTCGGGATGTCCAGATCGTTGGTTGGTTCGTCCAGGATCAACAGGTCGGCCGGCTGGAGCATCAGGCGGGCAATCAGCAAACGAGCCTGCTCACCCCCGGACAGACGCGAAACCGGGAGATCCAGCTGTTCCGGTTTGAACAAAAATCGCTTGGCCCAGGAGACGATATGCACAGAGCGGTCTTGGTACACGACGGCATCGCCGGCCGGCGCCAGAGAGCGGCGAAGGGTTGCCTGCGGGTCGAGCGACTCGCGATGCTGCTCGAACGTGACGATGCGCAGCTTATCGGCACGGGTGATGGTGCCGCGTTGCGGCGTCAATTCCCCCGACAGGAGTTTCAGGAGGGTGGTCTTCCCGCTTCCGTTTGGGCCGAGCAGGCCGAGTCGCTGTCCCGGTCCGAGACGGAGGTCGAGATCGGTCACGATCGGTTTTCCCCCGAGCGAGAAGCTGATTTGTGTGGCGACGAGTAATTGTTTGGATTTCCGTCCTGATGAGGCGAAGTCGATGCCTGCCGCGGCCTGTTCGTGCCGGGACTCCACCTCCTGCAGTTCGTGAATCATCTCACCGGCGGCATCAATCCGGGCTTTGGCTTTCGTCGTACGCGCTTTGGGGCCGCGGCGCAGCCACTCTACCTCCCGACGGACGCGGTTGGCGAGGGAGGCCTGATAGTCGGTTTGAGCCTGGAGTGCGGCATCGCGCTGTTCCAGGAAATCGCTGTAGCGTCCCTTGGCTTCGAAGACCCCGTTGACATAACAGCGATTGAGCTCCAGCATCCGGGAAGCGATCGACTCGAGGAAGCGGCGGTCGTGGCTGACCACGAGAAACGCCCGGGACTCGTTGCGTAACAATCGTTCCAGCCAGAGAATGCCCTGCAGATCCAGATGATTGGTCGGCTCGTCCATCAGGAGGACGTCCGGTTCCATCATCAGCGAACGGGCGATCGCCAACCGTTTCTTCCAGCCGCCCGAGAGGAGGCCGGTCGATTGATCCGCTTGGGTAAACTCCCCGAGGCTCAACGCTCTCGCGATCCGGCTGCCGTGTTCGTGAGGGTCGAATCCCTCATCAATGAGGACCTGGGCGAGCACCTCCTCGACCGTCTGGCCGCCGGGGAAGGACGGCTCTTGTGGAACATAGCCGATACGAAGCTGTCGCCGCACGGACCTGGTGCCCTGGTCCGGTTCCTCGATCCCGGCGAGGATCTTCAGGAGCGTGGATTTTCCGGACCCGTTCGGACCGACGAGTCCGACATGATCGCCTTCGAACAGCGCAAGCGAGAGGTCGCTGAACAGGGGCTTTACACCGTAGCTTTTGCTGATCGACTCGCAGCTCAAGAGAATGGTGGGCGGCATGGTGCTGTAAAGTGGAATCGCTCGTTGGATTGTTAACGATCGTCAGGACCGACGGGGCCAGGCTGGATCGTACCGTCAGAAGTATATGGGGTGGGCGGGCACAACTGCAAGTAGGGTTTGGCGCAAAGCCGGGAAAGCGCCGGCGGAGTTGAGACATTCCGCAATTCCGCCGGCCATTCCCGCTGCGGCCACCTGGTCGGTATTGAGCCTGTGACGGCCTATTGTTTCACGATGTCGAGTAATTCGACCTCGAAGACAAGCGTAGCGCCGGGCTTGATGTTCGGCGGCGCGCCCCGATCTCCGTAGGCCAGTGCCGACGGACATACCAATTTGCTTTTCCCGCCGACCTTGATGTGCTGCACGCCCTCGGTCCAGCACTTGATGACCTGATTCAGGGCGAACGTCGCCGGCTCGCCGCGCTTGACGGAACTATCGAAGACGGTTCCGTCGATCAGGGTGCCGTGATAGTGAACCTTCACCGTATCGGTGGCTTTCGGTACCGCGCCCTTGCCTTCCTTGACCGTCGTAATGATGATTCCCGACTCAGTTTTCTTGGCACCTGATTCAGACGCGGCTTTCGCCAGAAATGCGGCGCCGGTCTTCTTTTCGGCTTCCGCCTGGGCCGCGACACGAGACTGCTGGATCTGGTTGACCTTTGGCCCGAACGTTTGAAGGTCGACCTTCGGCGTCTTCTTGAGGACACCGTCCGTCATACCGGCTTTCACGAAATCAAGCTCCGCTTCGCTCAAGGAAAAGCCCCCCAAAGATTGGCTGATCAGCAATCCGAGGGCATAAAAACTTTTTTGGTCGTCCGTCGCCGGATCCGCCGCTTCAGCTGGCGTGATGCAGAACCCGATGCAGAACAGTGCAAGTGCGATCGCGGTCAGAGTGCGCATGAGTCATCCTTTCTGAGAATGAAGGGGCAATCGAATCGAGGGTCCAAGATATGATACTTGGCTGTGAACCTCAACAGTTTTATCGGAGCCGGTCCGGCGTATCAAGCGGTTGCGGGTGCCGTGGAATGCTCCTGAGCCGCGTTGGCCGCGGCGATGACCAGCCCGGGCTGCGGATGGTTTTTTGATGAATCGTCCGCAAGGCTGTGCGGGAGTCCATGAGGCGCTTGCTTCTTATACAAAAATATGGAGGATAGGGGGCAGTGGGGAGCGATATCCCCGTCACTTCACTACAGGAGGATTCGAGCATGCATTCTGCGATCGTGAAGCTTTTAACCGTTACCGTCGTCCTCGCGTTCGGGCTGACGACGTTTGCACAGGAGCCGGCTCCGGTACCGCAAGGCCAGGCCCCTTCGGCACCGCCTGCATCCGTCCCGGTCCCTGCGCCGTCTCCAACACCGGCTCCGGCTCCCTCTGGCGGTGAGATGAAGCAGGAGGGGGAGAAGCGGATGGGCGGCGAGCGTCATCGCAATAAGGCGGAGCGGAAGGCGGAAAAAGAGCGCCGTAAAGCCGAGCGAAAGGCGGAAAAGGAAAAGCGGAAGGCCGACAAGAAGGCGCGCAAGCAGGCTCGTCACAAAGACAAGGGCGACGACAAGGACGAGCCGCACGACGATCATGACAAGAAGGATGGCGCGACCCAGTAACATCACGCGCCCATAGGAGGCCGGCGGGAAGCCGGCCTCCGCGCGTTTGGCGTCGCGAGTTGCGCGTTCCTGCGTGCAACGGTACACTCCACTCCCAACCTGACCGTCAGCCATTCCTGCATGATCCTCACCTTTGTCATCCTCTATCTGCTCGTCTCGGTCGGTATCGGGCTCTATGCCGCGACGCGGGTGCACAATGCCAAGGACTTCGCCGTCGCAGGGCGGAGCCTTCCGCTTCCGGTCGTCATGGCCACGGTGTTTGCCACGTGGTTCGGGGCTGAAGCGGTGATGGGGATCTCGGCGACCTTTGCCAAGGAGGGGCTCCGCGGCGTCGTCGCCGACCCGTTCGGATCGAGTCTCTGCCTGATCATCGCCGGACTTTTCTTCGCGCCGCGGTTCTATCGGCTCAATCTGCTGACGGTCGGCGATTACTATCGGCTCCGGTACGACCGTCGGGTGGAAGTGCTCTGCACGCTTTGTATCGTGGCGTCCTATCTCGGCTGGGTCGCGGCTCAGTTCAAAGTGCTGGGGCTTGTGTTGAATGTCGTGAGCGATGGTGCGGTGAGTCAGAAGCTTGGCATGGTCATCGGGGCGGTGATTGTGTTGACGTATACGACGTTCGGCGGCATGTTCTCGGTCGCGATTCTTGATTTTGTGCAGCTTTCCGTCATTACGGGCGGACTGCTCTATATCGTGACCGTGGTGAGTGACATAACCGGTGGCGCGGGGGCGGTCATCAGTCATGCGGCGCAGGCTGGAAAATTGGAGTTCTTCCCTCCTGCCACGGTGGATGCCTGGATCCCTTTCATCGGCGCCGGGGTCACGATGATGCTGGGGTCGATTCCGCAGCAGGACGTCTTCCAGCGCATTACCTCTGCGAAGGACGCACGCACGGCGGTTCGCGGATCGCTGCTGGGAGCGGCACTCTATTTCTGCTTTTGTTTTGTGCCGATGTTTCTTGCTTATTCGGCGCTGCTGGTCGATCCGGTGAAGTTCGGGTCATTGCTGGAGCAGGATTCCCAACTGGTCCTGCCGACCCTGATCGTCGAGTACACACCTGCGTTCGCACAGGTCATATTTTTCGGCGCGGTGCTCTCCGCCGTCATGAGTTGTTCGAGCGCAACCTTGCTCGCCCCGTCGGTCATCTTGAGCGAGAATGTCATCAGGGAGGCCCTGCCCGGCATGGATGAATGGGGTCTGTTGCGGACCATGCGCATTGTGCTCGTCTGCTTCGCTGTGGTCGTCTTGATCATTGCGCTGAGTTCCGACTCCAGTATTTACAAGCTGGTGGTCAACACCTACAAGGTGACCCTGGTGGCCGCGTTTGTCCCGTTGTGCGCCGGGCTGTTTTGGCAGGGAGCCACGACAAGGGGTGCGCTCTGTGCCATTGCGGCAGGATTAAGCACGTGGCTGGGCTTGGAACTGTTCGGTCCGGATAGCGCCCTCTGGCCGCCGCAATTGGCGGGATTGCTGATGGCCGGACTCGGGATGATCGTGGGCTCGCAGCGGTTTCTCCGTCGGCAAGCACAGGCCTTACGGCCCTGACGCCTCGCCAGTCGCTCGCGTACCGCATCATCGCTTTCGTGCTCGCGCTCGCGTATGCTGAAGAAAATGCCCGCAAGGCTGAGACACATCCTGCGTTCGCCCTGGTTTGTTCGCGGTGGGCTG
>DATGEA010000388.1:0-7890 GCA_035310605.1 Nitrospira sp.
GAGGCTAGCTCGGTGGAATCGAGGAAGTCTTCCCGGTTTGCCGTCCAACTCCCTTCGTCGTTCTCCGAGGCACAGCGTGCGACAAACGGGACCATCCTGAATATTTCTCGGGAAGGCTGCATGGTCATAGCGGATCAAGTCCCTGCTCCTCCGACCTACATCCGACTCGACATGCAGCTGTGGGAAGGACAAGAACCGGTCCGCGTTGAACTGGCTGCTGTCAGATGGTCTTCGGGTACCAGATTCGGGCTGGAATACATCAAACTCATGCCGGAGCAGAGGGAGCGCTTGGTGTCGTTCATGACGATGCTGGAGCGGGACGCACTCCCTTAGCAAAGTCGAGCCCGAGCAGCGCCGGGCCTACTTCATGGCGACGGATCGTACCTGCTTATACGTCGTGGCTCCGGTCAACACCTTATGGATCCCGTCCTGCAGCAAGGTGGTCATTCCGGCTTTCGTGGCCAGGCGTTGTATTTCGGATGTCTTGGCCCGACTTTGGATCAAGTTCTTGATCTCTTCCGAATTTTTGAATAATTCGTGCAGCGCGACTCTTCCCTTGAATCCTGAGTGATTGCAGGCCTCGCATCCTTTGCCTCGATGCAGACGGAAATCGTCATCGTAAGTGATATTGAGCTGTACCCATGCCTGCATTCCATAGGCCCGCGCCAGTTCGTCGAACTCCTCGTGCGAGGGGCGATATGATTCTTTGCAGGCGTGACAAATCCTCTTGCACAGGCGCTTAGCGAGCACGCCGAGCATCGCATCGGCGAAGTTAAACGGGTCCAAGCCCATATCCAACAAGCGGGTTACGGTTTCTACGGCGCTATTAGTATGCAGCGTGCTCAGCACCAAGTGTCCGGTCAATGACGCCTCGATGGCGACGTTGGCGGTTTCCAGGTCGCGCATCTCCCCGATCATGATGACGTCGGGGTCGGCCCGCAGGAACGATCGCATGGCGGCTGCGAAGGTGAATCCGATCTTGGGATGTACCTGGACCTGTCGCAACCCGTCTTGCGAGATTTCGATCGGGTCTTCGGCAGTCCAAATTTTTCGCTCATCCGTATTGAGATGTTTCAAGATGCCGTGCAGGGTCGTTGTCTTGCCTGACCCCGTCGGTCCCACACAGAGGATCAGGCCATAGGGCTGCTCCGCCACCTCCAGGAGAGAAGTCAGGATGCCGGGCTCGAATTCCATCGCCTCAAGCGGCAGCGGCTCCTTCGCCGAGAGCATGCGCATCGCCACGTCTTCATTGCCGCCGGAGGTCGGAAGGGTCGCGACGCGGAGCTCGATTTGCCGGTCATTGCTCAGTTTGAATCGTATCTTGCCATCCTGAGGTTTCCTGCGTTCCGCAATGTCGAGATGCGCCATGATCTTGATTCGTGACACCAAGGCGCGTCGATATGCGGCCGGGACGCGCATCGACGTGTAGCAGCTTCCGTCGATGCGAAAGCGAACCGCGGTTTCCTTCTTGTCCGAATAGGGCTCAATGTGAATGTCTGAGGCTTCCTTGCGGTAGGCCTCGACGATGATCTGATTCGCCAGGCGCACGATGGCCGAATCGTTTTCATTGACGGGATCGGCATCGTCATCATGTTCCGCCCGCGCCTCGCTGCGGAGCTCGCCCAGCGTGTCGGACAGAGATCCGACGGCGGAGTCGCTTCCTGCTGCCGAAAGGAATTGCTCGAGATCCCGCTGGAGGCTAACGGAAAAACGGACCGTCAGGCCGGGGAACGCGCGCCGGATATCCCCCCCCTTTTCAAGGTCATGAGGATTATCGATGAGTACGTCCAGCACCTGATCGTGTTGTTTCAGAGGAAGCCAATGGTGGTTTTTCAGATAATCATGGCTCAGGTCTTTCAGTAAGGCGGGGTCTACCGTGACCCGGCCATCGAAGGGAACATACGGACAGTCGAAAAACTCACCGAGGGCCTTACCTAAACTGGCCTTTGGAACCCGATACTTGTCGAGGAGGATGGACTCCAGGGGAATATTGCCATCCAATGATTCCTGAAAGGCCTTGACCAGGTCGGCTTGGCGAATACATCCTTCTGCGATCAAGGGATCGAAGGCGCGCGGTTCGAGGGATGTTCGAGTGGTCTTTTGCATCAGGGTAAACGGAGAAGAGGATTGCCTATAGCCGGTTTGGTCGGTGTTTATGATTGAAGACCAGCGTACTAAGAAGCGTCTCCAGCGGCAAGACATTTCACAATGATCGGCAGATTGTCTGCGCGGGGATTGCGGAACGAACCCTCAGGTGCGCTGGGCCGAACTATGACCTAGAGGCTGCGTCCGTTGATAGATGGATTGATGACTTCAAAAAGCGAAGAGTAGTCAGCGTCGCGCAGGTTCCGACTGATGGTCTTGAGCAGGAGCGGACGAATTCCCTCGGCCGCGCCACATTCCAATCCGAGACGGGACGCCGCCGACAAGAACAGATCCAGATCCTTCAGGAGGTGCTCGGTCGAGAAGTTGGGGTCCCCGTACTGGCGAGCCAGAAGTCGCGGGAGTTTCTTCTGAAACATGGGCGCGAACAATGCGCTTTGTCGCAATACATGCATGTAATCGTCGACGGACACCGTGGACCGTTGAACCAGCCCGAGGGCGAGAGAGAACGCCGCAATTTCGGCAGCAATGAGGTAGTTCAGAGCCAGCTTCAACGCCGAGGCGGAGCCCACCGGGCCGATCAGGCGCGGAGCTGGAGCAAGCGACGCGAGCACCGGCTTCCATCTGATGAATTGTTCCTCCTGTCCCCCGACCATGACCAGTAACGTTCCCGACAGTGCTTCCGCAATGCTTCCCAGCACCGGAGCTTCAAGATACCTCCCGCCGGCCTCCTCGACCTCTCGTTGAAGGTCCAGGCTCTGATCGGAGCCTATCGTACCCATCTGAATGACGGTGCGGCCGGACAGTTCCTTCCGGCTTCGAGGATCCTGCAGGACAGCTCGAATCGCCAGGTTGTCGGCGAGGAGAAGAAGTATGCATTCAGATCCGGCGAGCGCCTCCCAGGGATGCTCAACTACTTGAACTCCAAGTGGCACAAGCGGCAACGCCTTCTCCCTGGTCCGGTTATACGCGATGACACTGTGGCCGGTTGCCCGCAATCGTTGTGCGACGGCTTTTCCCAAGAGTCCGGTCCCCAGCAAGCCGATGGTTGGAGGTGATGTCATGATCGATTTGGCTTCGTGCGGGCCTCGTCGGCCCGGACTTGCAGCAACGGGCGCAACTCCCGGCCCGCCGTACCAGCGACGGCGATGACGCCCTCGAACTGAGGGGTCGGTTGATTGAACGTGAAGGGCCGGCCTTCAACATCGGCGACGACGCCTCCGCTCTCTTCGATCAGCAGCACGCCGGCAGCCAGGTCCCATTCATTTTCCGGTTCGATCGTAAGGAGAGCGTGAACACGGCCCGCCGCTACCAGCGTCAGCGCATTGGCGATGGACAGCATGGGACGGAACTGGACCAGGCCGTCGAGGCCGGCCCAGCGTCCATTCCGGAGCTCGCGCGGGCTCACCATGACGAGCGCCGGGGCATCGTGTGATGAGGCCGGGGTAATCGGCTTGCCGTTCAAGAAAAGGCCTCGGCCGCGTACGGCGGTAAAGAGCTCATCGGTCGAGGGATTGAAAATGGCTGCCAAGACCGGTTTGCCCTGCTCAGCCAATGCGACGGAAATGCAGAACTCCGGCAGCCGCTTCACAAAGGCCTTGGTGCCGTCGATCGGGTCGACGATCCAGACACGGGGTCGGGCAAGTCGGACGGGATCGTCGGGTGATTCCTCGGACAGCCATCCGTCACCGGGAAAGTGTGCACGCTGCATTTCGTGCAGCAAGTCATTCACCTCCAGGTCGGCCGTGGTAACCGGTGAGTGATCGGGCTTCGTAAACACCTCAAAGCCCAGGGTCGCCAGCTCGCGCGCTCGCGCGCCCGCCCGTCTGATTGTATCGCTTAATCGTGTCAGTTCAACTTCCATGATTGCCGGCTCAAGGTTCGTGCGTGCCAGGGTAGCAGGTCTGCCGCTGCCGGAAAAGCCGCATCAGAGAGGCGACACCCTTTCTCCCTTGACCCCTTGCGAGAACCTGGGTACAAGCAGTGAGCTGAGGTCTTTCCCGATGAAGCTCGTCCAGAAGCGATCCAGAAAAACCGGGCTCCCGCCCGGCACGCTTGTCCATATCGGCGAGAAAAAGGCGGACAAGGTCACGATCAGGGCGTTCCAGTACGCCAGTGACCGGTGCGATGAACAGGCGGCGGAGCAGCCCGACCTCTTCGCCCCGCCGACGGACGAATCCGTCGTCTGGGTGGACGTGGGCGGTGTCCATAAACTGGATGTTCTGGAGGCGTTCGGAAGGCAATTCGCACTGCACCCGCTCCTGCTCGAAGACATTGCGAATACCGATCAACGGCCCAAGCTCGACGACTACGATACGTATTTCTTTCTCGTCATGAAAATGCTCTCGCTGAGCGAGCGCCAGGACGTCATGATCGAACAAGTCAGCTTGGTCCTGGGACGGAACTTCGTGCTGTCATTCCAGGAGAACGGCACGGATGTCTTCCAGCCGGTGCGGGAACGACTCCGCGCGGGCAAAGGACGATTGCGACAGGCGGGTGCAGACTATCTGCTCTATTCGCTGGTGGACGCCATCGTCGATCAATACTTCGCCGTACTGGAATCCCTGGGCGAAAAGATCGAGTCCGTGCAACAGACCGTCGTCGCCGATCCGAAGCCCGAGACGCTTCGGGAAATCCAGGCCCTCAAGCGCCAGCTGCTATTCCTTCGGCGAGCCGTCTGGCCTCTCCGCGACGTCCTGAACAATCTCTCGCGATCCGAAAGTCCGTTTATGCAACAAACCACAAAGGTGTTTTTCCGCGACGTGCACGACCACGTCGTCCAGATCGTCGATACAATAGAAACCTTGCGCGAAATGGTGTCGGCCAGTCTCGATATCTATCTTTCGAGCGTCAGTTATCGACTGAACGCCGTGATGCGCGTGCTCACGGTCATCACCACCATCTTCATGCCGCTCAGCTTCATCGCCAGTATTTACGGGATGAATTTCGAGCACATGCCGGAGCTGAAGTCGGCATGGGGGTATCCGATGGTCCTCGGAGTGATGGCTGCGGTCGGGATCGGAATGCTGATGGTGTTCCGGAAGAAACGTTGGTTGTAAGAAACCTGCTACTCCTGGACCTCGACGTGATCCACGAAGTAGGGCGTTTCGCCGAAGCAGGTAGTGGGAAGGTAGCGATACTCTTTGTAGTGCAGTACCAGCCGTTTCCCCATCACTTGTGTGAGCTGGGATGCAATCTTTTCGTCCCGCACGGTGAAGTCCCAGAGCACCGGCGCGACGCCCGGTACCGTGGTCATCGCAAGCTCTCCTTCGTAGGATTTGCAGATCCACCCCTTGTTCGAGAACTTCTGGATATAGCCGGCCCGGCTGCCGTCGGAGTAACTGTAGTTGAACGCGACGAGCAAATAGGCCGCGCCGAGGAAGAACGCCAGCGTGAAAAATAGTTTCGGGCGCCACAGCCACATGACAGGAAACAGAAGAGTAGACCAGTTCACTGATACCTCCTCAGGTCACGGGCGCAGATCGGTGAACAACCACGGGGCTTCGGCCTTCCGCCTGGTTTCATAGGCCGCAATCGCCGGCTCATGTTGCAAGGTCAATCCGATCGAATCAAGCCCGCGGTACAGGCAGTCTCTCCGGAAGGGATCGATGTCGAAACGATAGCTCGTCCCGGCTGTCGTCGACACCGTTTGCCGGCCGAGATCGACCGTCACTTGATATCCCGGTGTTGCGAGCGCGGCTTTCATGAGTGCCTGCACCTCGTCCGTCTTCAAGATCACCGGGAGAATCCCGTTCTGGAAGCAATTGTTGTAAAAAATGTCGGCGAAGCTCGGGGCAATCACGCAGCGAAAGCCCTGATCGAGCAAAGCCCAAGGGGCATGTTCGCGCGAGGAGCCGCAGCCGAAGTTGTCGCGGGTGAGGAGAATGGTTGCTCCCTGATAGCGTGGCTGGTTCAGAAAGAATTCGGGGTCGGGAGAGCCGTCCTTCCGCTTACGCCAATCGTAGAAGAGACCTTCGCGTAACCCCGTCCGCTTAATGGTCTTCAGAAACTGCTTCGGGATGATCTGATCGGTATCGACGTTGACGCGGTCCAACACGGCAACCAGACCCGTAAGTGTCGTAAATGCTTGCATCCGAAGATCCTTTTCCTGGTTAAAGCAGGGAACGTCGGGCCAACACAGGAGGTGATCCGACGGACGTCCTGCCGCTGGTTGCTCCTTGGCCCTCGTCTATTGCCAATTCCTAATATCGACGAAATGTCCCTCGATCGCGGCGGCGACGGCCATGGCCGGGGAGACGAGATGGGTACGCCCGCCGGCGCCCTGACGTCCCTCGAAGTTACGATTACTCGTGGAGGCGCAGCGCTCGCCGGGCTGAAGTACGTCTGCGTTCATCGCCAGGCACATACTGCAACCGGCTTCCCGCCATTCGAATCCCGCCGCGGTGAACACCCGGTCCAGCCCTTCCTGCTCGGCTTGCTGCTTCACAAGACCTGAGCCCGGCACTACCATCGCATGGACGGTCTTCGCGACTTTCTTCCCCTTGGCCAGGCTGGCGGCGAGACGAAGGTCTTCGATGCGTGAATTGGTGCAGGAGCCGATGAAGACCCTGTCAATCTTGATGTCGGTGATGGGCGTGTTTGCGGTGAGGCCCATGTATTCCAGCGCGCGTTCGGTCGCCTTGCGCGTTTTCTCGTCGGTGAACGACTCCGGATCGGGGACGTTCTGGTCCACGCCGGTGACCATGCCGGGGCTCGTTCCCCAGCTCACTTGCGGGGCGATATCTTCGGCCCGGAGGGTGACGGTCGCATCATATCGAGCGGCGGCATCGGTCTTCAGCTGTTGCCAGGATTTCACCGCTTGTTCGAACAGCTCGCCCTTGGGGGCCATCGGACGATCCTTGATGTACGCGATCGTCTTCTCGTCCGGCGCGACCATGCCGGCTCTGGCACCGGCTTCGATCGACATGTTGCAGAGCGTCATGCGCCCTTCCATGCTGAGGGCACGAATGGCCGAACCCGTATATTCGATGACGTACCCGGTTCCGCCCGCCGTGCCGATCTTGCCGATAATCGCGAGAATCACGTCTTTTGCCGAACAGCGATCGGAGAGGACGCCGTCCACCCTGATGTCCATCGTCTTGGGCCGCTTCTGAACCAGGCATTGTGTCGCGAGGACATGTTCCACTTCGCTGGTCCCGATGCCGAAGGCTAGCGCGCCGAACGCGCCGTGCGTGGAGGTATGCGAATCGCCGCAGACGATGGTCGTTCCGGGGAGGGTAAAGCCCTGCTCCGGTCCAATCACGTGGACGACACCCTGACGGATGTCGTTCATCCCGAACAGGGTGATGCCGAATTCCCGGCAGTTATCATCCAGCGTTTGAATCTGTAGGGCGCTCACCTGATCGGCGATACCAAGCCGCCGGTCCGTCGTCGGGACATTGTGGTCCGGTACGGCGAGCGTCGCGCCAGGCCGTCGGGGGCGACGGCCAGCGAGCTTCAGCCCTTCAAAAGCCTGCGGCGACGTGACTTCGTGAACCAACTGGCGATCGATATAGAGCAAGGTCGTCCCATCCGGCTCTGCTCGAACCACATGAGACTCCCAGATTTTGTCGAATAACGTCTGACCTGCCATGAGCACTCCTTGTGATCTCGACTCAAAGAAGGCCCATTATACAGAGTCCCCCCATGGTCTGTACAAGTGTGCTTCTCAGATCCTTGCGTCACCGGGACGGACGTGTTACCACCGGTTTGCCTGTTGCCGGAGGCTGGTGGCATGACCTCATCACCGTGGATGGATCCCCCCGTTGTGCAGTGGAGCCGATGGCT
>DATGEA010000389.1:0-6497 GCA_035310605.1 Nitrospira sp.
CTCTTCTACTGTCTAGCAGCAGCCAGCAGATGAAATTTGTTATGTTGGTGGCTGCAGGATCGCTACGCCATTCGACTGAAGAGGGACAGATGGATATTGTGTCACACGGCCTGTGGGGAGCGATTGCCTTCGGTCGAAAGAGTCGATCGAGTTTTTGGCTTGCGTTCGTCATCGGCCTGGCTCCGGATCTCCTCTCGTTCGGAATCCTGTGGACGGCAGCCATGGTCGGTCTTGAAGACAAACCCGATTTCAGTCACGGAACACCCCCAGAATCGTCGATCCCTCAATACGTGCATCATCTGTACAATTTCACTCATAGCTTCATTGTGTTCCTCATCGTATTTCTCCTGATTTGGTTCCTCCTGAAACGACCGGTTTGGGAACTCCTTGCCTGGGGTCTGCATGTGCTGGTTGACGTGCCCACGCATTCCCATGCGTTCTTCCCGACGCCCGTCCTGTGGCCTTTTTTCGATTGGAAGTTCAACGGCTGGCAATGGATGACACCAAACATTCTCATACCAAACTTTGTGCTTCTTTCGCTGCTCTATGCTTGGTACTTATCGCAGCCTTGCAGGACAAAGAGGTAGGATCATTCTGCACAACTGAGCAATTTTGACCAGACATCCTTCCTTGTAGAGGCTTAGCTTAGATCCATACTTGCTCACTTTTTCCTCATTATTCTCCCCGTTTTCCCGGGTTGCCAGAGAGAATTCGGAACTGCACTGTACGTAGACCGACAGACAACAAAAGAGCGATCCTTATGTCACACCCATCACCCCTTACAGACGGGATCCTCAAACAGTTGCGCGGCTCTCCTGACTGTGCGATCGAAACCTTGGTCAGTCGCTGCCCGGAATTCTCCTGGCGCGAGATATTCCGCGAAATCGCTCGCTTGAACCGATGAGGACAGGTGCGGCTCATGAGGGGCGACGGACTCTTTGCTGTCACGGCGCAGTTAGAGGTATGCGCGGCTAAGATAGCAGTAAGGGCTAGGACGCAACCACGCAAGAGCACCGCGTTGCCTCGGTTAGCCCACTGACATCATGATGGAGAAATCGAACGGTGCCAGAAACCATTTCCCGGCGCGTGGCGGTCGGCTCCTTCCTCGCCTGCCCCCCACCTCACACAACGCCCCCATCGCTTTCGGAGTGATGGATACGTCACTGACTTTGAAGTAGACTAGCCTACACACAATTGCAGAGGCTGCCTCGCTCTGCGGCTCAGGTGGGCCCCAGCAAATTTATGAGGTAGGCGGCAGTGGGCCGCTACTTTTACGATTGGCGACGTGATGCCAAAAGGAGGTACCTGATGCTCGAAACCATTGCAGTCATCTTGGTTATCCTCTGGCTTCTGGGTTATGTCAGCTCCTACACGATGGGCGGATTCATTCATGTCCTCTTGGTCCTCGCCATCGTGGTGATCCTGGTTCGTATCATTCAAGGCCGACAAGTGTAAGGCCCTGAGGAAAGAAACAGCTGGTGTCCGGCCCCATTCCGCGGCACGTGGCGGCTGGCGCGTTCTTCGCCTCCACGCCCCGCACCGCTTTATCGAACACCTCTACGCTATAGACCCGCCGGAGCAGAACAGTAGAATGTCACTCTTTCTCTTTCGCATGTTTTTTCTCGGGAACCGGACAGCGCTAGCGACGAAGCAGTCCGCCGATCGAGATCCGATATTCACAGGGACGAACGGGAGTCAGCGAGATCTTTCCAATCCGGCTGAGACGGTCCACTGACATGAACACCTGTGCCCAGCCGATCCCCGTCAGTGTGCTGAGGCCTTCAAAAGATTGTGCGCCCTTTGTTTTGAGCACACCGAGCATTCTGCGATCGACTGTTTGCGGCGTGGTGGGCGGTTGGCTGTGAGTTCTCATGGTCCCCTCCGTGCAACAGAAAGGTGAGAAGCCTGTGGCAGCTACGTATGTACTTACGTGTAAGTATGCCTACAACTTTCCAGCTTGCAACGAATTCGTGAAATTCTACACAAGAAGAATGTGGATTTGTGGCAGAACAACCAGGACATTCTGACATTGTTCGGCGCATGGTGGGCCGGCAGTCCACATGTGATCGATTCATCTTGACCACCGATACGTTCCGGCAGTGACACTCGAGTGCGTTGCGTCAGTCGGAGGACTCCTACCGGACGCCATGCAAAGGTTGATCAGCCGCCAGCATTGAGCGGCGGCTATCGAGCCAGCATCTGATCAGACCCGTTGAACGGCCTCAGATTTGTCCTTCACGACTTCCGTGAGCAAGCCGGTGTCGATGTTATAGAAATAGCCGAAGACGTTCACATGCATGGGTGTCCCGGCATGTGATCGAATCAGCGCGGTGTCCCGCTTCAGCGACGCCTCATAATCCTCGATGCAAATGCTGCCTCGCTCGTAGAGTTCCGAGATGTCGGTGTGGTGTTCGTGCTTGTATGCGTCGATAATGCCGTCGGCCGTGAAGGTTGTCGCACCGCAATAAGAATGGTGAACAACGACGATGTTCTGAATTCCGAACAGATGCTGAGCAACGGTGATGGAGCGCAGTGCATCGATGGCACGCCCTCCGGCCACGATGACGGGGAACATAGTCGTGGACGATGCAACGCGGTTGCCCGAGGCGTCGACGACGAGCTGTCCCGGATAGACTTCGTCGCCAAGTAACTCCGCCACGGCCTTTGGGATTTCACTTGCCCTCGGATCATAGCAATAGATCACCAGTGTCTTAAGCGGAACTGCGTGTGAGAATGCCTCTCGTGTTTCCGCCTCATCAAACGAAGGACGCGCGCTGAAGGCATATCGATCAAACTTACTCATGTGTTTTGCTCCCTGTGTCGTGTTGTCCACATTGTCAAAAGTTGATTGTCCCCGGTTATGCAAGCTCGAACACCAGTTCCAATTCCACCGGCATGTGCGCCGGCAGCGAGGACGCCCCCACTGCCAGCCGCGCATGGCCGCCGCCATCCTTGAACAGCCTCGCCAATAATTCGGACGCGCCGTCGGCAACCGCTGCATGCTCGCCGAAATCCGATGCAGCGGCGATATGGACCGTCAGACGCGACAGGCGCCGGATGCGGTTCAGCGAGCCGAGCGCAGCGCGCGCCACGGCCAGACCGTTGAGTGCCGCCAGCTTCGCCGCTTCGCGACCCTCCGTCAACGTGAGTTCCGTTCCAACACGGCCGATCCAGACCCGCTGCCGCCCCTTTACGGGCAACATGCCGCTGACGAAGAGCAACCCGCCCGCCTCCACCGCCGGCACGTAGGTGCCGAGCGGCTCGGGTGGTTCGGGCAAGACCAGATTCAGTTCCTGCAGGCGCTCCTCAGGTTTCACCGCACTCCTCCTCCTGTCGCAGGCGCAATGAGATGGGCATAGCGGTCTGCGGAACCCGGCGTCCAGGGTTCGCCCACGAAGCGATAGTTCATGCGAGGGAAATAGCCGTAGCGCTGGCCAAGTTCGCCGCTCAACAGCGTCATTCGTTCGACAACACGCGCGTTGGCCAGCCGGCCCGCATCGACGAAGCGGAACGGCATCGGCTCGGCAATGTCGAAGAAGGCCTGTTTGGCGGCCTGATCGTCCCCGACGACGAAGACGTCGCTCACGGTCCCGTCGAAGATCGGCGCGTCGAAGACCTCCCACCAGACGTTCTTGAATGCTCCCACGATCCGGCTTTCCGGAAACTGCCGCTGGAGCTCTTCCGCCGCGCTCGTGTCCCAGGGCAGTATGAAGTCTGAGTAGTCGCTGTTGAACGGATTCGTAATGTCGATGAAGATCTTGCCGGCCAACGCCCGACGATAGGGTTGGAGGGTCGCGACCATCCCGTCCCGCAGGAACATGGCGGGAAGGATGCATTCCGCCTTCGCTGCTCGCTCATAGCTGCCGGGCGTGATGCCGAACACCTTCAGCCCCTTGACGATCCGCTCCGCCCGCTGCGGATCGCGCGACCCGAGGATCACTTGCGTCCCCGCCTTGGCAAACGCCTCCGCCAGCCGCACACCCATTCGTCCCGTTCCTAAAATACCGATCGTCGTCATGACTCCCTCCTTATGGTTGTGATGCCAGAATGGACCTACTAGTAGGTAGACTTATCTCCTAAAAAAACCCCGTCATCCCTCCAATACTTTCAGCGCCTGCTCTGTTATCGCGTGCAGCCGCTTATGCCCGCCTTCCGCCCGAGCTACCAACGCCCCGCCTTCCAACAGGGCAAAGATCATGGCCGCCACCAGCTTCGCCTCCCCCTTGAAGTGGAACTGCCCCTTTTCCCGCCCTTCTTCCAACATACGGGCGAGCCGCGCCTCGTTGTCACGATAGAAGCGCCGCACTCCCGCTGCCGCCGGGCTGCGCAAAGTCGACAGTTCCGCGCCCAGCATCCCGAACAGACAGGCTTTGTCCTGCTTGCCTTCGCACAAGGTCGCCTCAAACAGCCCGGCGTACTTGCGCAGCTTGGCCGCAGGATCCAATTTCGACTCGGCGATGCCGTCCACGAGCCCGAGGAAATAGGCCGCGTACCGTTGGATCACGGCTTCGATAAGACTGTCTTTCGTAGGGAAGTGATGATGGATGCTGGCCTTCCGGATGCCGATTGCGTCGCTGACGTCTTGATAGCTCATCGCGTTGGCGCCGCCGCGCTGAATCAAATCCTGCGCCGCATCCATGATCACCGTCTTGGTGTCCCTAGAAGGCATGGTGCTAATCCTACTAGTAGGTAGGTTCTGTGTCAAGGGGAACTTTGAAGGTTCCCCTGCGATTCGAAACAAGTGCGAGTCATCAACTTCCTGGAACTTCACATTTCACGCCGCGTGACTGTCCAGCTTCTAGCTCGCCTCTCATGAAGCGTCGTTCGTTTGTCGTCGGTTACGGTAGGCCTCACCCTCTCGCCATCCCCTATGCGCTATTACACCTCCACCCTCGCCGCTCTCCACAGCCTTCCGAGTCATGGATACCCCTCCGCTTTTGCAATAAACTCACCGCGATAGTTGCGAAACACATCGCATGCTCACGGATAGGCTGCATCAGACTCCATCATTTGGCAGCCTGAAGAGCGACACATGGTGAGCCTGGCACAAACCAGCGATTTCGATGCGATCGTTGCCCTCAACGTCGAGGCTTCCCGGGAGTACGCCGGCCGCATGAGTCCTGACGGCTGGCGCACTATGGAGGAAAATCTGCGCGCCGTTGATGCCCGCGCACGAACGACACGGTTTCTCGTGCTGAAAGATCAGGGAATAATCGTGGGCTCGGTCCGATATTGCCCGGCAGGCAAGGGGAATCCTGAGATCTTCCCGCCGGACTGGGCGGGCGTTCTTCTGCTCGCAGTCTCTCCGACTCACCGCGGTCGTGGTATCGCTCGGGAACTCGTATCCACCTGTATTCAGTCTGCGCGCGACGATGCCGCCCGGGTGATTGGCCTCTTCACAAGCGAGCTGATGACTGCTGCGCAACAACTCTACGAGTCCATGGGATTTCGTCAAGAGAGTGAAATCCCTTCGAGACTCGGCCTCCGCTACTGACGCTACAAGTCGCAGCTCTCAGAGCCGAACAAGCCGGTGTAGCCGACGAACAATTATCGTCAGGCCTCGCGATCAACCATTTCTCGGCGCGTGGCAGTGGGCTCCGGTCGAGACCGAAACCCGGTAATCAAATAGCGGAGTGTTGATCTATGTGATCCTTCTCTTGGGCTCAGAAAAAGGGATGGGGCAGAAAGGCTGGACGTTGTTCGTTCGGTCGTGGAATCTCCCAAAACGTTCCTGCCAAGTGCCAGGCCCCACGTTCAAAGGTCAAATGGTGGACCTCGCCGAACCAACTATCAATATTCACGCGTTGCCCCGTCTCATTGGACAGTGCCCACAGGCTTCCGGTGCAGGTAACGTGGGTTACCGGCACCGGTTTACCTGACTCTACTTTGATTTTCGAAAATAGATGGGTTCCCCCAAAATCATGATAGTTCGCGAACAGATCACTCCACACTGCCCTGACACTGTTCTTGATATAGCCACCATGCTTATAGTCTTCTGAGTAGAGCTCCATTAAGCCATCGAGATCCTTGCGTTGCACAGCCTCCTCAGCCTTCTTGAACAGCGACAAGATGGCCTGGACCGTTTGGGGATCTCCTTGGATCTCCGCCCCTCCTTCGAGGTGTGTGCCCCTAACGTCAGGAAATACGGGCGGAGGGGACGACTGACATCCGTGAGAAACCACGAGCACGCCGATCAAGACTCCGATCGCCACGGCTGGGTATTTGTAATACATGTTGTCCTCCCCTCAGGAAGTTCTTGTCAGAAGCACTCACTTTCCGCAGTCCATTTCGAGCATACAAAAAGCCCTTCTTAGACGTTCCACGCTGGTCCTAAAAGGACTTCATTGTCCTTCTCACCTCAAGACGCCATTGTCTCTGGCCGGAGACACTCTTCTTTTCGGCGGCAAGGCTAGCACATGGAAAACATATTCGCAAAGTTCCGAATCATTCGCCTTTGAACCCGCAGAAGGGATGCACCGTTGGACTCGACAGGTTGA
>DATGEA010000390.1:0-3732 GCA_035310605.1 Nitrospira sp.
AGTATGCCGCCACCGGTGATGGTCAGCAAGCCGGCGTTGCTCATCAGGCCGCGGCGTATGAATCCTCGACACTGAACAAGATTCGAATGAGTCTGATCTTGTAGGCTCTCAAACTGTGGTCACAGCTCCGGGTAAGACTAACCGAGATGGGTGTAATAGCTGGTTCGTTAAGAGACTAGGAGACCGTGTCCACCACTCACACGGACGCATGCCCTCACCCTCAAGGGCAACCCACGCCACTCGAAACCCCGCCTCCTCCGTTTCTCTCGCGCAAATAAATTCCACTCGATTTCATAGTCCAACCTAGTTACCGAAATCTGACACTTGTGTTCCCCTCCGTCCTACAGTCACGTCGGTTCTGTCCGACAGTCATCCTATAAGGCCAATTGGCTGCTTGTGTCCGCGCCTCATCCAGGGGTATAGCACGTGTCTTGAATTCTGTGATCTCACACAAGGACGTGCTGATGGAACATCGCAAGTACGATCGGTATCCCGTCGAATATGTGGCATCGTTTTCAGGAGATTGGTTTGGTGCGCAGGGGATCATTCTGGACCTCTCCGTGATTGGATGCCGTGCCCGCGGTGCCTTCGCGGTCAAGAAGGATGATTATGCGAGCGTGTTGATTGACGTACCCCGGTATGAGCGTCCCCTCCACGTACCCCTTGCGGTCATCCGATGGTCGAATGGCCAGGAATTTGGGATGGAGTTTATTCAGATGGAACCAGACGACCAACGGCAGCTGCGTGAACTGATCCAAGCGATCAAAACAGCCTGGACGCAGCGAACAGACCCCGGCGGCTCGATGACACTGCGGTGACGGCATGGGAACCGGACACAAATTGTCGAAGGGCGATCGAGGACGCGCCGTGGCTCGATCGAGAAGTTGGTCAGGGCTTCACGGCATGAAGCGATCGACGAAGAAGTGGACGGCTCATAACGTGAACCATGTCCTGTGCGAGCTGATATTTCTCAGTCTGTTGATTTGTCCCTTTGCCATCGTCTTAACGGTGGTGATTGGCCTGATCAGCTGGATCATGGGAGGAGTTGCGGTAGGGCTCTGGGCGTTGGGCATCACCGGGTTGGCCACGATGGTTCTCGCGCCAATTGTGATACGGATTGCTTGTGGACCGGACACGAGAGTGGATTGTGAGGAATGTGCACTCACGTCCAGTCTTCCAAAGTTCCGTTAGTGGATGCAGTCAGCAACCGATAGGACGGACTCAACGCGGGTTCGAGGCAGCCTGCGGCACTAACCAGAGGCCGAGGACCTCTTCAAGGTATTCCATCAGCCAGACCTCATCGGCTGACCCCGATTGGTTCACTTCCACACCAAAGACCTGGCCGCGCACCCAGACCACCGTGGCTTCCTCAATCAGGATCGGAGTCGCTTTGTCAGGCGGCCACACCTGCAGGCGCAGCCGCATACCGAGTTGCACCGGCATTGGCCCGGCGATCCGCCATCCATGCGCTGTGAGATTCTCAACCGTGCCTTCGGCCAGGAAGTCTTCGCCGACATAGAGAACTGGCCAATGGACTGGGTAGCGGGTATGACGACGAACCGGAAGAGAACGGGTCATGCGGCACCTCCTGTTCGAGGACGAGACAGTGAGAGGTTACCGAGAGTTAAGGTCGCCCGCCATTCCTCGAACAGGGTACCGCAGAAGAGGGGGGAGACTCTATGTCAGTTTCAACCCCACATTTTACCCCACTCAAAGGGAGGAACCGGTTAAACTCAATTGAACACGATAGTTCTGCCGGAGTTTAGCCACCTCGAGCGAGAAGTTGAAGCGGATGTTTACAAAATTGGGAACTAATCCGTATAACTTGCAGCTTGTGCCGATTGGCTGCTTCCATCGCCACCCTGCCAGCACAGCGAAGCCGGAGGCATGGAGGAGCAGAGAGGATGGTTCGGGGATCGTCGCCAGAAACCCATGCTTCCCTGTGGCATCGAAATAATTTCCCACGATCTGACCACGGTTATTGATCCCCAGGGCATCGGCAAACACGCTGCCGGAAACATCAATCGGCATAAAACTGCCCTCGCTGTACAGAAACCCATGGTTCCCCGCGGAATCGGAATAGAAGCCCACGATTTGGCCACTGTCATTGATCCCGAAGGTACCGAAGAACGAGGTGTGAGGAACATCAATGTAGTAAACGTATAACTGCTAGCCAGGACTTGGTGAGGAGCCTAGCAGAACACGATGCAGGTGACCGTCATGGCGAAAGGGAGAATAGGGCTCGCATAGTAGGGCTGTTTTTACCAGAGGCGATATTGAATCTCGGGATGAAACCTAAAGAGACGACAAAAGATTTCTACTCCTCTCGATCAGGAGAGCGCGATGCCCTGCCGCTTCCACTGCCACCCCAGCAATCCCGCCATGCCTAGGCTCAGCAGAAGTACGGCAGGTGGTTCAGGGACCGCGAGGGGCGTCCCCAGTGCGACTGGCACGCCGTTGTCGATAAGACAGCACTGCCCCAGGAGACCGAGAGTCTGTGACCTTGGAGGTGGGGTGCCATCGGTAAAATCGAGCCGCACCGAACTCAACGCCTGTCCTCCCGCCACCGAGATGAACGACGCGGTCAGCGTGCTGTTGAAGCCGAACGAGAACGACGAGCTGGTTAGTATGGTGCCGCCCAGTGTCCCGTTCGCGATGGCAAGTACCGCCACAGTCGGGCTTGGATCGCCAGGTAATAACCAGACCGGCTGTGTCCCCCACGACAGGGTGCCCAGGCTCCCGAGGGTCGCCGTGCCGTCCGGGAACAGGACAGCGACGGACATGGTGAAATCAGTGGACGTGGTGAAATTGGTAACGGCGACACAGCTCGGGGACACGATGCACCCCGAGGTGACCAGCGGCAAGGATGAAAAGTCACTCCCAAGCGTCACTTGGTCGAGGCCGTTCACGACGGTACCATCCGTGAGCCGCACGGCAAACGCGCCTTGCCAGCCGGTATCTGCCGACGCTTCCAGGAACCCAGTAAGCGGCAGGGCCCAGGCGGGTGTGGTCATAAGGAATGCGAGAACGACGAGAAGAAGTTGAATTGAATGTAGTCTGCGCTGCATGATGTCCTTCTGTTTTGTTCTGGCCGCGCCCGTAATGAGAATGAAGAGCCGTAAAAGAAGTCGTGCGTTCATGCTGTGCCCAGAGACACCATATATAAATACCTCATTAGAGGTACTGAGCACACCGGCACGAAGGACCGGTCGTGGCACGAAATAAATGCACGTATTTCTTTAGTCTTCAAATGCTAGGCGCAGTGATCGAAGTCGGGGGGTGGGCGAAGCTATCTCCTCTTCTTCCGCCACTCCCACGGCGGCACCGGCGGTGGATCAACCCGCAAGCCTTTCTCGGCCTCTCGCGCCTCGTTCTCTAGCCCTTCCGGGACGGTACCCGCCTCCGCATACTTCTCATACCACCAGCACCAGCCGTCTTCAACCAGCGTGTGATTGACATTGGTTCCGTCAGGAAGGAGTACATCAGCATTGGAACGCCCCTACTTGTCCCTCCCGAATCTTTGGAGCGTTACCTCTTTACCGAACAGCAGCTCAGATGCCGCTTGCTTCGCTCGCTTGCCATAAGCCTGACCCTTCTCAGGGCAGTCGATACCGTTGAGGCGGATGCGCTCACTACGGTTGTCATGCAGGACTTCGATGGTGTCGCCGTTTAGGATGGAGACACCGAAGCCACTGAAGCGAGCGGCTTATACAGTTGTTGGAGTGAGCAACG
>DATGEA010000391.1:0-2960 GCA_035310605.1 Nitrospira sp.
CGATACAATCCGCAGGCGCAAGTGTCCGGAAGCTTTAAGATTCAAGGCTCGGAGACGATGTACCCCCTGTTGAATCGGCTCAGCATGGAGTTCCAGCGCCGTCAACCGAAGGTTGGGATTGACGTCAAAGGCGGAGGATCGACCAAGGCCATCGCAGAGTTTATTCAGCCGCCTCTCAGCAAAACCGGAAACGTGAGGCTGCTCGAGGAGCGGGCGAGCCATTTCAAACTGGTGGCAACCTCACGGGAACTCTTCGATGCGGAGACAAAAGAGTTTGTGGCCCAGAACGGCTATGAACCGACCGCCATCCCGGTTGCCGTCGATGCCGTGGCACTCTATGTCCATAAGGACAATCCGCTGACAGGCCTGACGCTCGATCAGGTCGATGCGATGTTCTCGACCACCAGAAATCGCGGCTATAAGACGGCGATCACACAATGGGGTCATCTTGGTTTGACCGATGGATGGGAGAAGGCCGCGATCCAGCTCTACGGTCGTGACCGCAAATCAGGCACGAGGGCGTTTTTCCAGGAACATTGCCTAGCCGGTGGCGAGTTTATACCTGGCTTGCATGAAGCTCCCGGAGCCGCCTCCGTAATCTTGGATATCAGCAGAGATCAATTGGGAATCGGGTACAGCGGACTCGGGCTGCAAGCATCATCGGTCCGGGTGGTTCCCCTCGCCGAGAGTGCCGGTATGCCGTTCGTGACACCGTCCTCCTTAACGGTTGCAGACCAGACCTATCCATTGCGTCGGGTGCTGTATCTCTACATCGATAAATCCCCCAAGACGCCGCTGCCTGCTGCGGTTCAGGAGTTCTTGATGTTTATCATGAGCTATGATGGCCAACAGGCTGTAATGAAAGCAGGGTTCTTCCCTTTACCGCCAAGTCAGGCATCCAAGAGCGCGGTGGCTCTCGGCCTCGCCGGTTCCTCAGCCCCGACAACGGTTCGATAATAGTCTCTCTTGAGGAACAGCACAGGCAAAACTATTGTGGTGGCGCAGGGCGGGGAAGCTGCTTCTTGGACTTGGATTTATCAAGTTCAAAACGCAGCTGCTCCAGCTGATCGGTGAGCATCTGCATCCGTTTGTTCTGCTCCTCGAGACGGCCACGAAGTTCCGAATTCGAGCTGGTGAGTTCACGAATCTGCAACTGCACATCATCCTGCGAGCCAACAGCTCCCCCGGCCTGAGGGATCGGTTGGGAAGGTGATGGTGCCGGTGGAACCATCGTCCGCTCCCTATCTGGGTGAACGGGCGGGCTCTTGGTCTTCCAAGCCAGCACCTCCTTGGTATTCAACGAAATGTGGACTGTTTCAAATGGTGCCCAACGAGGCTCTTCGGCATCGGGTACCGTCGCGGCTTGAGTAGGGCCGGCCACCCACAATTTCATGCCTTTCGTATCCCGGATATCCTTGACCTCCCCTCCCCCTGTATCCGCACGAATCACCGACGAATGGTCTGTGACGACTACGTGAAGGTAGCGTCCGCGTAGGAACATGGCCCCCTCTGTTCGATCTTCACTATAGGCCACGCCTGGTTTTGGCAAGGAAAAGAAGACCCGCTCGGTCGGCTTGGCTTGCTGAAATGCGGCGGCGAGGTAGCCAGAAATCGTTGATAACTCCTTAGCCGTAAAGAGCGGAACCGGTCGAGGCGTTTCCAACATCCCCACGAGTGCTCCACTCCAACCGCTGACTTGAATGACTTGGAGCAGAGACGCAATGTCCTTCTGAGTCATGTCCGATGGGTGATTGTTCAACACGCTGTGATCGGAGCGGCTCACCGTGGGATCGGCTTCGAGCCCGATTCGAATCCCCTGCTGGTCATACAGCAATCGTTCAGAGGCAAAGGAACTACAAGCCGATACGGTTGCACAGGTGAGAAAAAGCGACAGAGAGAGTCCTAGGGCCCGGCAGCATGCGCTCATTTGCATGTAAATTGAATTCCCCATATTCGGTCAGTTCCGATTTGGGCTCCCCAGGCGCGGTCGGCCGCTTTGCTGACCTTGGGGATCTCCCCTTCCTTGATGATGTGTGTTCCCGATGGACACTTGTCTTCCATGATGCGGAGCGCGTCACGCCGGCCGACCGAGGAGAGAACATCGGTCTCCGACTGAATGGAAAAGGTCACGAGTCCCCCTTGCGGTGATTCACGCTGAAGGGAGGCCTCGTGTGTGCAACCATCCAGACTGATTACATATAGCGTAGCGGTCAGGACCCAGAGCAATGGATGAATAGCCTGCTCCTCCTAAGGGTTGGGCGTGCAAGCGGTTTGTTCTTCAAGGGTTTCATATCCTGCGCCGAAGGAAGGAAAATCGGCAATATCTCGACCGCCCGTGTTCCATAGGTGAACACATTTAGCGACCACCGTCGGGAGACTTTTGGGAAGGTCGTCGACGCTGACGACCATCGGAGCATGGGTCGTGCCGACCACCATCACGCGATTCCCCGGCTGAAGATAAGTTGCCTCGATCTTGCCCGAATACCTGATTGCAAACTCGCCGCTTCTCTTGCCGGTTTCCTTAGGCCCATAGGCAGGATGTTCAACGATGGGGAGTTGGGCGACTACAATGGTCACCGTATCTCCCTTTGTATCAGATTGCACGATACGGCCACCAAGTCGAATCTTTTTGGTTTCAGCCTGGTTCGGCATCATCCGCCAACGGGTAAAGTCAAAGTCAGGATCGACGCCCACTAAGACGTCCGGTGGAAACACGCGGGGCGCGGTGCATGCGCCGAGCCCTACGCAGGCGAACAACAGGATCACGGCCGGGGTGGATTTCATTTCTCTCCTCCTTACTCTGAGCTGGTTCAGAATGCAATGCCAAATGACGAGTGACAGAAGATTGCTCACTGTCCTGATTACATGAACCGTATCTGGAACTGCACGAAGAAGGCATTTTGGGCAAAGGGGTCCGTTCTGGAATCGAAGCCTGTTCCACCGGGTCCGGTTCCCTGATG
>DATGEA010000392.1:0-4644 GCA_035310605.1 Nitrospira sp.
GGGTCTTATGGATTTCCACAAGTCGGTTGTCGCGGTTATCCTGGTGATGCCGATTGCCGCTCCGGTGCTGGCCCAGTCGGTCGGCTCGGAAGTCCAGCGTGATATCAACCAGGAAACGCGGATTGAACAGGGGTTGAAGTCGGGCCAGCTCAGTACGGGGGAAGCGGCGAGATTGGAGCGAGGGGAGGTCCGGATCGACCGGATGGAATCCAAGGCTCTCAAAGATGGGAATCTGTCGCCTGACGAAGCGGCCCGTATTCAGGGTGCGCAGAATCGGGAGTCTACCGCGATTAACCGGCTGAAGCACAATGATGTCACCGGGAATCCTGACTCGGCTTCGTCACAGCGCATGCAAGCCGACGCGCAGCGCAATATCAATCAGCAAAGTCGCATTGAGCAAGGTGTTCAATCCGGGCAGCTCACGAACAAGGAGGTGTCGCAGTTGGAACGAGGTCAAGCACGTGTCAATCGGTCTGAAGCACGTGCGGGAGCAGACGGTCACGTGAGTGCGCGCGAGCAGGCTGGCATCCAACATCGGGAAAATGTGCAGAGCCGGCATGTCTTCCGAGACAAGCACAACCGGCACCAGCGCTGATATCCTGTCGTAATCAGCAGCCTGATTTCGATGCCCTTCCGTCCGATGGTGTAACAGCGGGGTATCCAGGGTATGTCTGCCAATACCAATTTCCGGAGAAAGACCAACGGTTGGGTTTGCGATTATATATGGAACCCAAGCCCTATCGGCTGCAACTCCGTCGGACCTTACTGCCTCCGGTGCAGCTTCGGCTTTACTTTTCCTTCTCCATTCTCACCTGCTCGCGTTGACAGAATTTTTCAAAGTCAGTAGCCTGTCGCCAGCTTGAGACTCCATCCCTATTGGTCGTCCCACCAATTGTCCGAGGAGGAATCTATGCCGTCATTCATGCATGCCTATGCGACGCACACCTATGCGTTGATGCGCATCGTTGCGGGGTTCCTGTTTCTCTGGCACGGGACGCAAAAGTTGTTGGGCGTGCCGATGCCACCGCCGCCGCAGCTACCTTCGTTTGTGATCGCGATTGCCGGTCCCATCGAATTGGTGGGCGGCACGCTGGTGATGATCGGACTCTTTGCCGGGTGGGCGGCGTTCCTCTGCAGCGGACTGATGGCGTTTGCCTACTGGATGGTTCATGGCATGCAGGCTCCGTTGCCGATCCAGAATATGGGAGAACTTGCCGCCCTGTACTGCTTCGTTTTTCTCTATATTTCCGCTCACGGTTCCGGAATCTGGAGCGTGGATGCGGCGAGAAAGACCGCCTAGCCGTAATGAAAGGTGCCGCAATCGTTGCGTGCTCAACAGGCGCCTCAACTCCGCCGGCCGCCGACCTTCCCGGTCTTGGTCGTCTCCGGACGGCCAGAACAGCATCGGGACGTGAGGGTATGGACATCCCGATGATCTGTGACGGCAATCCGCGATCGATGACGCAACAAAGGACAGCCATGAGAGTATCTATTATCGATCGGACAGTAACCCCGGATTCGATAGGTTAAGGATGTCCGATCCACGCGTCTTCTTCGCCGCGGAACGAACGCTTCTGGCCTGGGTGCGGTCCGGACTGACCATGATGGCATTCGGGTTTGTCGTAGCGAGGTTCGGTCTGCTTCTCGGTTTCCTGCCCGTCTTGAATCAGCCTGCGGGCGCTTCGCATCACTTCAATTGGATATCGAACACCCTCGGAATCGCTCTGGTCGTCTTGGGGGCCGCGGTGATACTTGGAGCCTTGTTCAATCATCGGCTGTATGTGCGCACGCTCCCATCGGAAAACATCCCGCAGATGGCCATGCCGTGGCTGACATCGGTATTGTCCGTGGCGCTTGGGGCTGTGGGAATCCTCTTAGCGGTATACCTGGCATTCGTATGAGCCGTCGTCGATGCGTCGCCGCTCGAATGGCATGAACGGGTAGGGAATGTGTTCTTTCAGGAATTAAAACGGGCGGGAACCTGTTTGCTTTCGACTGCCGGGATACTCACACCGGCGTCCCACGCCAGGCTATGACGGTCTGGCCGGTTCGACGATTCGGAATCTGACTTCATCAGCTTGCGTATATGCGGACGTCCGCTCTCCTTCGAACAGTCCGCAGCGGTAGAGACCAGGCGTCCATCCGGATGCAGGACGGGACAGCATGAAATAGCCGGACTGGTCGCTCATGGACATGGTGACGCGGTCCTGTGTGATGGCTCGTGGCTCTCCGGCCATCTCGGCCGTTTCCAGGAAACATTGCGCGGTGAGTGGTATCGCATCATACGATGCCGACACGAGCCCGAACACCAAATAGATTTCCGGCTGTGTGGTGGGGAAGCTGTCCCCGGGGTTCAGGGGAATGAATTCATGCGCGCCGGTGGGGAAGTCATCCCGCATGACCTTGCCGGCTGGGATGACGAATCGAAACGCGCTGAAATCGGCGTCCCGGCCCATGAGCGATGTCCGCGCATCCAGGCCTTTTTGTGGCTTCAACCGTTCAGCGGCTTTCGCCATTTGCTCTTCATCGGGAGAATCGACTGCGGAAGCCGACGGACCAGCTGAAGCAGCGGAGTGTGCGGAAGGAGCAACCGTCTGTTCCGCCAGTTCAGGAATGTGAGGGCGAATTTTCTCCAGCCACCGGACCATTTTGCTCTTGTCCAGCACCCGGGTGTCAGGCGGGAGATCAATTCCCTTGTTGGCTTCTTCGAATGCGATGGCCGCGTCATAAAGTGTTTGAAAATGGACGAATGCGTCTTCCCACTGTTCCAGCTCCACCAAACATTGGCCCATACGAAACACGGTATCCGCATATTGTTCGTCACTCGGATCGAGGTTGGCTATCGTACCAAAGACGTCCAGGGCGTCCTTGCACCGGCCAAGCTGCATGAGGGTCAGCCCCAATTGGTGGGTTGCTGATGGATCATTGGGGTTGAGGGCCAGCAGTTTTCGATAGATCGGCTCGGCCTCCTGATAGCGACCGGCGACGAACATTCTCCATGCGTCTGCGCGAATCAATGCCCATTCTTTCAGTTGAGCCTCCGTCACTTCTTTCGGAGTCAGAACGGGGTCGAACCGTCGGCCGCGCTCCTGGCTCTCTCCATAGATGACCGAAAGCAGATTCTTGGCAGGGAGTTCCAGTGGGGAACCGGGCGCAATCTTGTTCAACACGTATTGCACGTCACCTTCCGCACCCTGATAATCCAGGACATCGAAGCGTGCCCGGGCCATCGCCAGGCGCCAGCCGAGCAATTCCGGAACGAGTTCCACGGCTTGCTTATACGATTCGAGCGATTCCTCCAGGCGATTGAGCTTTCGGAGTTCCTGCGCCAATCGCAGGTGAATCAAGGGATTCTTGGCGTCGACCAGCGCCATGCGCCATAACTCGGCGATGGACTCCTCTCCCTGCCCCGACCGAATCAGCACGCTTAACTTCGCCCATCGGACATCCAGCGCTGCGGGCGTCCCGGTGAGGGCCGTCTCATAGGCCTCGATCGCTTCCTGGGGGCCTCGGAATGTGGCAAGAATGTCTCCGCGTAATTTGTGAAGCGTGAGCGCGTCAGGATGGTCTTGAATGCCTTGCTCGAGGATATCGAGTGCGGGGTTCATGGCTCCGCTCTCCCACACCACCTTTGCCTGTTCGGCCACCTTCTCCTCCGACGTGACCTCCGGCCCGCTCGCATCTGCCACAAGCCCTGTCGGCATCGCCCACAACAGCGGTACGCCAAGGAGCATCGCGATGGATGAATGCCGCGGCCGGCTGAGCTGATTTCGCATGTGAGATAAGAACTTATGGTTTATGAAGAGCCTGAACAGGGTGACAGGCCTTGCATCCCGATCACTGTACCAAGAATCTTTCCTTAGTGAAATAGGCCGTTACGTCCTGATTGCCGCGGGCATTGATGATGGCTCAATTCGCTTTCTTATAACGAGGATGCCGGATCGTCGCCGGGGACGTTGCCACTTTCGGTCCATGGACGCTCATCATCCGAGAGAGAACCAGGAAAGTCGTGATGAACCAGCCTAGCTCCGGGGTTCCTTCAATCAGGTTCTGCATGGCTCATTCTCCCTATCCGAAATGAGATGCGTTCAGAGATCCACCTCGTGAGAGGCGCAGCGGCAGAAAAGGATTCGTTCCGGAAGGCTGACTATCCACCAAGCCATAGATGACCGGGCGGTTCAGTTCGAGGGGGGAATTGCCCGCCATGGTGGATAGAGGGGAACTCTGTCGTACTAGCCCGCCAATCCGGACCAGACTGATCGCATCGAGCGCATGAAAATAGCATCGGCGCTTGTCATGATTGACAGTGGGCAAGCCGATGAGTAGCCTACTCCCGGTTAATGCGACGAAAGGACTGGTACTATGGCCACCCGACGGCTCTCTCCGGCAAAAATCATGGCACTCGGTATGGCGTTCTGGGGATCGAAGACGCTGCTCAGCGCCATCGAACTCGGGCTGTTCACGGAACTGGCTCAAGGGCCGCTCGATGCGGACACGTTGACCAGGCGGTTGAATTTGCATCCCCGGAGCGCGCGGGATTTCTTCGACGCGCTCGTCACACTGGGCATGTTAAAGCGGACCGGTTCGCGCTACGCCAATACGGCCGAGACGGGGATGTTTCTCGATCGGAACAAGCCCTCCTAT
>DATGEA010000393.1:0-2183 GCA_035310605.1 Nitrospira sp.
CGGCGGATGGCAACACCAATCCGTACGCCGGATACGATACGTACACCGGGTCCGATCCGGGGCAGGTGATCGGGAAGTGGGCGTGGTCGTATGTCGACATCGGCCGCTACCTCCCGAATTCGGCTGGTGCGCAGGCGTATACAATCCGTCTACGTTGGGACGTTGGCACGGACTTCTGCTCAGGGCAGATCGGTTGGTACGTCGACGACGTGGAACTGTTCACGTGTCGGCCCAATCGAGGCAACAGCAACTAGTCGAAAAGGAAATCAGAAATTGTGGCCCACGTATGTTCGCATTCTTTGCGAGCATGTGGGCCGTTTTTCATTTTAGAAAATTACGAGCGGGCAATTTATGGGAAGCCGATTAATGAGATGGTCCGCCGCCGAGTACGATTCTACGGCTCGGCAGTTTACATCGGGAGGATCATCGTATGCACATCGCATCCATCGGCATCGATCTCGGCAAGACCGTATTCCACCTGGTTGCACTCGGACCTAGCAGCAAGGTTCTGGTTCGCCGGAAGTTCTCGCGTTCGCAGTTGCTCGCCTACACCGCCAACCTGCCGTCCTCGTTGATCGGCATGGAAGCCTGCGCCGGATCTCACTTTCTCGGTGCGGCGCTGCGCGACCAGGGTCATCAGGTTCGCATCATCCCCGGCCAGTTCGTAAAACCGTATCGCAAGTCGAACAAGAACGACTTCATCGATGCCGAGGCGATCGCCGAAGCGGTGACCAAGGAGAACATGCGGTTCGTCGCCATCAAGACGCAGGATCAGCTCGACCTGCAAGCCATGCATCGGGTGCGCGACCGCCTGGTGCAGCGTCGCACGGCTCTGATCAACGAGATCCGTGGCTTCCTGCTGGACCGAGGCATCATCTTTCCGCCCAAGCCCAACCGGCTGCGCGAGAGCCTGCCTTCGGTCATCGAAGATGCGGAGCAGAACCTGACTCCGCGTTTGCGCTGGCTCTTACAGCAGATGTGGCAGGAGTGGCGGCAGTTGGAGGTGGATATAAAGACGATCACCGACGAGCTCGATGCGATCAGCCAGCAGGACGGACTGTGCCGACAACTGCGCCAGGTTCCCGGCTTCGGCCCGCTGGTGGCGACAGCTACGGTCGCGGCCATCGGCAACGGCGCGGCTTTCCGGCGTGGGCGAGACTTTGCAGCCTGGCTGGGTATCGTCCCGCGGCAGCACTCCACCGGGGGACGACAGCAGCTGTTCGGCATTACCAAGCGCGGCAACAAATATCTGCGCCGCATGCTGATCCACGGAGCTCGGGCCGTACTGCTGCGCGTGAAGTACGACACTGGCGGTTTCGGTCAGTGGGTGAAACGGCTGGAGGAGAGGGCGCCGCGCCCCAAGGTGATCGTCGCCATCGCCAACAAGCTGGCACGCATCGCCTGGGCCGTGCTCTCCAGCGGCAAACCCTATCAACATCAACCGCTGCAGATGAATGCAGCTTAACCGGCCGTGGAAAAGACGCTGACGCTTGGAAAGCACAAAACGCTTTCCACTTTCCCACCGCCACGACGACGAGTAGTTAACCAGTTCCACCAAGGTCTGCTGAGGAGCGAACAGGACGAAAGAACAGTCAAACGGCGTGTCGGAAAACCTGCCTGTTGAGTAGGTCTCCCGTGACCGACCGATTTATAAGGACCGACACGCGCGGATCATCATCAAGGCCCGGAGAGCGAGTCTCCACTAAAGGCCGGATACATTTACGCAGACTGTCCCTTCCGCCCGTTTCAACCCTCTTGCAGTCCGGCGGCGGATCAACTATCGGGAGTTTGGGCGACTGGTTCGGTGTCTTCAGTCATGATCCTGAAATTTCACGGCAACGCGATGCCTAAACATGGATTGTTGGCGTGAACAGGCTTATCGTAGCCTATCCAGTGACTCCCGATAAGGTTATGATGGCTTAGTCGCCGGGCAGATTTCGCACAGTGGAAGACAGTGCACGCACGTTTGTTTGCAACATTGCAATAGCACCGCGCAACTCCTCGCATAATTGCCGATTAGCGGTGATTGCCTCTGCCATACCCACCCAATGAATCGGAGTGACATTCCCAACCGCTGACCTCACAGACCACCGAGCCGCAATCCATGCATCTAGATCTGTTCGCGATGCACGCACGGTCCCTTTGGAATGAGCGCGGGGTCGCTGCACCGGCAACCCAAAGTT
>DATGEA010000394.1:0-10321 GCA_035310605.1 Nitrospira sp.
ATTTCAAGGGGAGCAGGATATTGGCTCGCAAATCATAGGCCTGATAGGCAGTCCATAGTCAGAAGCTCGTACCGTAAGAGTTCGACCGTGACGACTGCTTTCCACGGGGATTCAGAGGCATTGTGGCTTGATCCGTAAGGCATTGAAAGCCAATATTCACTTTGACCCGTCAGGAAGATTGCTTTTGACTCAACCCGCTCTACCAGAGTGCAACGTCACCGTCCTGCACGACTTTCTTCTAGGTCGGCTTCATCGTATGCCCGTGTTCATACCCAAAAACTGTCACGCTTGGCCCGAACCTCGCTAACAGGGGCGCAATCTAGCGATCTAGAGCCAGGCCGCGCGCCTGCGTGGAGTTAATCATCTGAACGCGGATCTTGAAGCCCTCTCAGCAACTGTTGGTAAATATGAAACACGTCTAGACCGAACGACCGAAATCAACTTTTCAACATAGATGTGCCACCAAATCGCTATTGTCCAAGAGCCGACTAGCACCCCGACAGTGAACGGAAGGGTTCCGCTGGTGTCAATGCCGTTGTGTCGAAGAAACTCGAGGAGAATTGTATGCAGTAGATAGCAGGCATAGGAAGCATCCCCCATAATCATGAGAATTCGTGGTTTGAGGTCTGCGCCGAAGCTTGCCGCAAACACGGCCATCAAGAACAATGCCGGGACTATGATGATGGGACTTCCCCCAATAAGTACGAGAAGGGCGTATACGGCAAGAGCAACTGGGAGAGTCCAGCAGGGGAGAAAGATTGGTAAATTCTTGGCTTTAATCCATTCGGAAAAATACCAGATGACGATCCCGAACACGAAATACTTAACTTCGTCGTGAGAGTAATAAAATAAGAGTGCTGTATTCTCGGTCACATATGGTAGGCCTGCGGATAAACCGAGGATGACTAAGCCGGCAATGATTGGTGCACGTCCTTGGAAAAGGAGAATTGACAGCGCAAAGACAGCGTAAAAGTACATCTCCAAATTGAGTGTCCAACCAACTCCAAGTACTGGATAAAAGCCTGATGGCGATTCGTGGGGAATAAAAAAAGCACTTAAAACAGTATGATCGACTGGCCAATATGTCCACATATTGAAAAGAGATAACAACATTCCCAGGGCAAGCCAGTAGTTCGGAACAATTCGCCAGAAACGATCTCGGGCGAAATCTAGCGCACTGCGGTTGCTGATCTTGCACATCAGGTAGCCAGATAGAACAAAAAAAAGCGCTACACCGTGAAACATAGTGTGAATCCCGAAAATGTTGGCATGGGAATGCCAAATGACTACCCCTGAGGCCGCAAAAACCCGTAAGAGTTGGAGGTTGCCGATCACGATATTTGCCTAATATCGCAGGGTGTCATAAGAGCCTCATCATCTGACGGATCAGTCCTTTGGGGCGATGTATTTGATCTATCAAAAACTTCCGTACTTCGCCATTTAGATCGTCATTGCAAAAAAACTTCCGTTTGTCACTGATGATGCGGTACACGCAGAGTTTCGACTTCCAGCTTGGCCGTTTCACACAGGCTAGCAGATCATCGCGGATTCATTGAAACGCTACCCTTTTTGGTGCTCGGCTCGACCGCAGGCATGGCGAATGATTGTGACCGGCTGGTCGACCTCAGCCCAATGGTCGATGGCGCCGGGTCATCATCGGCCCAATCTGCCGGCCGAATGACAAGTCTTCGTGTGCGCGCTGCGCCAAGGCCAGCAGTCGAGCCATCATGTGTTCGTCGGTTTAGGCCGGATGGCGCGCCAGGGTGATCTCATGGTCCTGCTATTCGGGTGGTCCGTGTCGGAAATTGGCAGGGCGACTTCATGAATCGTCGCGTCCAAAGTCAAAGAGTCAGCGCTCTATTATGGAAGCTCTGCGATGAACAAGCGTTCAACCCGCTCGCGCGCCCAGGGCGTTTTGCGGAGGAATATGAGACTGGACTTGATGGTGGGGTTGTGAAGAAAACAGCGGATGGGGATGCGGCGCCCTAACTCGGCCCATCCATGCCGCTCGACCAACTGCGTGACGATGGTCTCCAGGGTGATGCCGTGCAACGGATCGCGGGGATGGGAGATAGGCGGCTGGCTCATGCCTTGTGCGGGAGAATGTTACTCATTAGCTAGGATTTTTGCAAAAAGCCTGTGAGCGGTCCGCTACGTCGGGCTATAGCACTGACGCCGTTTCGTCAAACCCAACTACCACCCCAGACATGATGGCGGCCGTCCCATGGCGCGCTACGGCTCCACACTCTTGACCCAGCTCTTGAGGAAGGGGGCAATCGTGTCGATCGGGATCGGAAAAATGGTGGTCGAGTTCTTCTCGGCCGAAATCTCCACAAGGGTTTGCAGATAGCGAAGCTGGAGGGCAGCCGGGTTTCGACTGATCACATCAGCGGCATCGGCCAAACGCTGCGAGGCCTCGAATTCGCCTTCAGCGTGAATAACTTTCGCACGACGTTCCCGCTCCGCTTCCGCCTGACGCGCGATGGCCCGTTGCATTTCCTGTGGCAGGTCCACATTCTTGACTTCCACTGCGGTGACTTTGATGCCCCACGGCTCCGTCTGTTGATCGATGATGCGTTGGAGATCCGAGTTGATCTGTTCCCGTTTTGACAGCAGATCGTCGAGCTGGCTTTGCCCCAGCACGCTGCGCAGCGTCGTCTGCGACATCATGGAGGTGGCGTAGAGATAGTCCTCGACTTGAATGATGGCACGTTCCTGGTCCACGACCCGGAAGTAGATGACCGCGTTCACTTTGACGCTGACGTTGTCCTTCGTGATGACGTCCTGAGGGGGCACGTCCATCGTGATGGTCCGCAGGCTGACTCGAACCAGTTTGTCGATGAACGGGATGATGATCACAACGCCGGGCCCGTTGCCTCCGACGAGCCCCCGGGCCAGCCGGCCCCATCTGAAGATCACGGCCCGCTCGTACTCCCGAAGGACGTTGAAGCCCATCAGGATCAGCACCAGCGCGATGATGACGACTGCGAACGGACTGAACATCATATCAAGCCTCTTTCTGTGTAGAGAGGGGTTTCACATGCAATCGCAAACCATCCACGCCTGTGACTTCAGCTTCGTCGCCGGGCTGCAGCGGCTGTTCGCTGACGGCCTCCCAGAGTTCGCCGTGAACAGCGACCTGCCCGTGGGGCGTCAGCGATGTTTTGACGATACCCACGAGGCCGACCATTTCTTCGCGCCCGGTGACCGGCCTCTGCCGCATCGCCCTCACTCCCATGCCCACAATAAAGAGGGAGAAACCGGCGGCAAGCGCGACGACCGGCAGGATGACCGACCATGAAATCTGAAAGAATTCCGCGTCGGTCTTGATCAGCATGACCGATCCCAGCAGCATCGAGATCGCCCCGCCGATGCCCAGCAGGCCGTAACTCGTGATGCTGGCTTCTAGAATGAAAAAGACGATCCCGAGAAGAAACAACAGCACGCCCGCATAGTTCACCGGCAGCGACTGGAAGGAGTAGAAGGCGAGGATCAGGCTGATGGCGCCGACGATGCCCGGGAGAATCGCGCCGGGGTTATACAATTCGGCGATGAGGCCGACGGTGCCGATGGTCATGAGCAGATAGGCGATGTTCGGATCGCTGAGCGTCTTGAGGAATTCCAGGCGAATCCCCATCGGGAATTCGCGCAGGGCCGCACCGGCTGTGTGCAACACCACCGGACCGGGTGGCAGGGGGACGCTGCGGCCGTCCAGCTGCTTCAGCAACGTCGGGATATCGTCAACCACCAGATCGATGATCTTCAGCTTTAAGGCTTCCTGCTCGGTTACGGATACGCTTTTCCGGACGGCATCCTCCGCCCACGCGACGTTCCGTTTTCGTTGCTCGGCGATCGATTTGATGTAGGCCACGGAGTCATTTTCGACTTTCTCCTTCATCGTGTTGTCCATCTCGCCGCCGCCCATGGCGACGGGATGCGCCGCCCCGATATTCGTGCCGGGAGCCATCGCCGCCACATGCGCGGCCATCGTGATGAACACGCCGGCAGAGGCGGCACGTCCGCTGGACGGCGACACATAGACGATCACGGGAATTGTCGCGCCGGTGATGTCCTTGATGATAAGCCGCATCGACGTGTCGAGCCCGCCGGGCGTATTGAGGCGGATGATCAAGGCCTGAGCTCCGCTCTCTTGCGCTGAAGCGAGCGCATCGTGCAGGTATTCGGCGGAAACCGGGTTGATGATGCCATCGTATGTGGCGACCACCACGAACGACTCGGCCCGCACGGCTATAGGTCCTGTGAACAGAGCGGCCAGGAGTGTAACAACGGCGACAATCAGCGGACAGAGCGGCAGACGGGATCGACGATCGGGACCATTCATCGAAGTGTTCCTCCCGCAAGGTGAAGGAAAGGGAGGTGAATCAAGCAGGGGCAGCATACGGGCCGCCCGATACCCTGTCAAGAAAGGGGAGCGGCAAGCAGTGCGGGGCGAAGGGGGTAAGTGCGCAATGTTAAATGATGAATTAGGGAAGGCTCAGAGAAGTATGGGGAATGAAAAGATAGAGAGAATACTCGATCGTCAACGGTGAATAGCGAAGGCTCAATCACATGGTGTACGGCCGACCAGATGGCACGGGTTATGCTGTCACCCAGCAGGGAAATTTTTTCTCTTGGCCCGTTGACACGAGCGGTGAACAAGCGTAAAGGAGAAATTGTTCGTACAGCGATTCTCTCCGGTCACTCCGAAACCAGGAGGAGGTGGAAATGGAAGACCTGAATCCACCGGACCATTATGGCCCGCCGAGTCACGGGCGGGCTTCTCGTCAGTCACGCTAGCCGGTTCTTCATCGGCTGTCGTCTTCCCGCGTGAGGGAAACACATAAGTATCCGATGAGCCATTGTGAAGAGCCTGGGCCGGCGTGAGGAACACAAGCGCCTGGGATCGAATGGATCTCCCCTGACGAGTCGCCTTTCAAACCGTTTGTCGCACGGGTCCTCAGCCACAACAGACGAAAGTGCCGTTCGGCGTCCCAAGCGCCACACACGGGCGACCTCCTACCACGGTGCAGGGTCGCCCGTGCTGTTTCCATCGTGAACGGGCCGGTGATTCTTGGAAGCAGGCGATCGGGGGTGTTCGTAGCGGCGTGGAGGGATAGCGCCGCAGGAGAGTCTTGCGCAAGGCTGCTCGCGGCACTGAGAGAAGGAGGCGGCTATGTACGTCCATGAAGTCATGTCAACAGGCATCGTAACGGCGAAGAAGACGGATTCGGTCCGATCGGTCGTGGTGAAAATGATGAACCGCAACTGCGGGGCCATTCCGGTGGTGGAGGGAAACAATCAACTTATCGGGATGGTGACGTTGCGTGACGTGCTGCTGCCGCTCTATCCCAACTATGGCGATTACATACACGACAACGTGCACAGCCGGGATTTTGTCGAGATGGAAGAAGGCTATCCTGAGGCGCTCGGCAGGAAAGTGGAAGAGATTATGAGCCGGAATCCCCTCACGGTTGGACCCTGCCATCCCGTTCTGGAGGCGGCTTCGTACATGGGGCTGAAGAACTTCCGGCGAATCCCCGTCGTCGACAAGGGCCAGCTCGTCGGGATGCTCAGTATCGGCGACATCAACCGCGGGTTGTTCTTCGAAAAGGGGATGCGGGGCTGAACGGAGCGCCATCTTTCATTTGGTTCGTTGAGTGTACCTGCATTGTGGTTTCTCGACGAGACGAACCAAACAAACTCAATGAATCAGAGAAATCAGATAAGCCACATGGACTAGACGTTGAAGCGGAAGTGCATCACGTCACCGTCCTGCACCACGTACTCCTTGCCTTCGAGCCGCATTTTCCCTTTCTCCTTGGCACCCGCCTCGCCTTTGCAGGTGATGAAGTCGTCGTAGCTGATCACCTCGGCGCGAATGAAGCCCTTTTCAAAATCCCCGTGGATGACCCCGGCGGCCTGCGGGGCGGTGTCACCAACGTGAATGGTCCAGGCGCGGACCTCTTTCACCCCCGCGGTGAAGTAGGTTTGCAGGCCCAGCAGCTGGTAGGCCGCGCGAATCAGGCGGTTGAGCCCCGGCTCGGTCATGCCGGTGTCGGCCAGGAACTCCTTCTTCTCCTCGTCCGACAGCACGGAGATTTCAGCCTCCAGCGCGGCACATATAGGTACGACCGGCGCCCCTTCCTTCGCGGCCAATTCTTCCACACGCGCCAGGAAGGGATTGTTCGAGAATCCCTTTTCCGACACATTAGCCACGTACATCACGGGCTTCATCGTGAGCAGACAGAGCGGTTTCAGCAAGGCGAGCTGCCCCGCATCCAGCTGTAACGTGCGGGCCGGTTTGCCCTCATTCAAACAGGCTGCCACCTGGACCAGCAGGTCACCCAGTTTCGCAGCGTCCTTGTTGCCCGCGCGAATGAGCTTCACATTCTTCTCCTGGGCTTTTTCCACGGTCGTGAGGTCCGCCAGCGCCAGTTCAGTGGTGATGGTGACGATGTCGGAAACCGGATCGACCTTTCCCGCCACGTGGATCACGTTGTCGTCTTCGAAGCAGCGCACCACATTCACGATTCCGTCGGTCTCGCGGATGTTGGCGAGGAACTGATTGCCCAGGCCTTCGCCCTTCGAGGCCCCCGCCACCAGCCCGGCGATGTCCACGAACTCGGTGGTGGCGTATTGCATCCGTTGCGGTTTGACGATGTCGGCCAGCGCCTGCATCCGCGCATCCGGCACCTCCACGATGCCGACGTTCGGCTCGATCGTGCAGAAGGGATAGTTCTCCGCTGCGATACCTGATCTGGTGAGGGCATTAAACAGGGTGGACTTGCCCACATTGGGCAGCCCGACGATTCCACATTTCACACTCATGACGATCCCTTCATGCTCATGGCGATGCGGTTATTATGGAGTGCCGTTTCCAACGCGCCTTCGAGGCTGAGAGGAGGAAGGAAAAGCGGTCATGCATTCTACGCGGTCCGGGGCGCGCTGGTCTAGACCTTCTCTGTGCATGTTATCCCAGTAGGCAGAGGCTGACAGCCGATGACGGATGGATGGAGCGTGGCTTGCGGGACGCGCGAGGAGTGTATACAGACGGCGAAATGGTTTCTGGAACCTCATTCTCCTCCTGTGCTATAGAACCTGTTCGGGTGATGCAAATTACTGACCGTATGGGAGGAAGATGCCGTTTTCGATTGATCTGCTGTTCATCGTCTGCTCCAGCCTCGTCATCCTCAGCGTCCTGACGATCAAGCTCTCGATCCGCTTCGGGATTCCCTCCCTGGTATTGTTCCTTGCCATTGGAATGTTGGCCGGGTCCGATGGCCTCGGCGGAATCTATTTCGATAATCCGGCTCTGGTGCAGTCGCTGGGCGTCATCGCACTCTTGTTGATTCTCTTTGCGGGCGGACTCGATACGGAGTGGGCGGGAGTGAGGCCCGTTCTGTGGAACGGGCTGGCTCTTTCCACGATCGGCGTCCTGCTCACCGCCTTTCTGGTCGGGCTGTTTGTGTCATGGGTACAGGGATTCTCGTTCCTGGAGGGTCTCCTGCTCGGCGCGATTGTCTCGTCCACCGATGCGGCCGCCGTATTCATGGTGCTCAGAGCGCGGAAAGCCAGGCTCCCGCGGCCCTTGGCGCATTTACTCGAATTGGAATCCGGCAGCAATGATCCGATGGCCGTGGTGCTCACCATCGCCATCATCCGGCTCTTGACCGCCCCCTCGACGTCGTTCGGAGAACTCGTCATTTTCTTTGTGACGCAAATGATCGTGGGGGCGGTGCTCGGCATTGCGATGGGAGAGATCATGCGGCGAACGCTCAACGCTCTCAACCTGGAACTGGAGGGGATCTATCCCGTGCTGTCGGTCGCACTGGCGTTGCTGACGTACGGCCTCACATCGTTCTTGGACGGGAGCGGGTTTCTCGCCGTGTATCTGGCGGGACTCATCATGCGGAGGAGGCCGTTTCTGCACCAGCAGGTGCTCGTGCAGTTTCACGACGGGCTGGCTTGGCTGATGCAGATCACGATGTTCTTAATCCTGGGCCTGCAAGTATTTCCGGGCCGGCTCGTGCCGATCGCCTGGGCCGGTCTTCTGATTTCCCTATTTCTCATCCTCGTCGCCCGTCCGATCAGCGTCTACTCGGCGCTGGCATTGTCCGGCATGTCCTATCGAGAACAAACGCTGGTGGCCTGGGTGGGATTGCGCGGGGCCGTGCCGATCGTGCTGGCCACCTTCCCGGTATTGGCCGGGGTCAAACGGGCCGATACGATCTTTCACCTCGTGTTCTTCATCGCGCTCACCTCTGTGCTCTTGCAAGGGCCGCCGATTCCTTTGATTACGCGGGCCTTGAAACTCGACGCTCTGCCGTCGGAAAAATCCACCTGACAGCGCAACTCATTTCGCCAGAGATGCGGTCATCAGCGAAACCAGATGGACAACATAAACGAGATGAACCGGATTCTCCCGCGCGTCGTGGCCCGTTGACCCGCAAGCCTCATCTTGAAGCCTCATACTTTACCTGGTAAGAGATCAGTCCCAGGAGGGCGACCCCGCAAAAACCTGCCCCCGCATAGAATGTGAATGAGGCGCCAAACCGATCCCAGAGGAATCCGGCGAACACGCTCGCGATCAGCATCGCCCCACCGCTGGCCAGGTTGAAGAAGCCATACGCCGTTCCGCGGAGATCGGCGGGCACGGTGTCCGCGACCATGGTGGCGAGCAAACCTTGTGTCATGCCCATGTGAAGACCCCACAGCCCCACGCCCGCTACGACCACGCTCCAGTGATCGTTCGTCGCCAAGACAACATCGGCCGCAATCAGAACCAACAGGCCGAGCGAGAGCAGTTTCGTGTGACGCATCTGATCGGAGAGCTTGCCGAACGGATAGGCCGAGCCGGCGTAGATCACGTTCATGGCCACCATGACAAGCGGGACGAGGGCGATGGGAATGCCTCCGTACTGAGCGCGGAGTACCAAGAAGGCCTCGCTGAAACGAGCGAGCGTGAAGATCGCCCCGAATCCAACGACCCACCAATAGGCCGGCTGCAAGCGGGCAAGCGTTTCCCACTTAATGGGATTTCTGCCTTTGGAGGTCTGCCGATGCTCAGGCTCCCGGATGCCGAACAACAAGAGCCCCACTGCCAGCAATCCCGGCACGACGGCCACCCAGAAAACGGCCCGGAAATCATTTGCCCAGAGCAGCATCAATCCGACGGCGAGCAGGGGGCCGAGGAACGCGCCGACAGTATCGAGCGCCTGTCGTAATCCGAAGGCGGCGCCTCGAAGGTGCATCGGCGCAATGTCTGCCACCAGCGCATCCCGCGGTGCGCCCCGTATTCCTTTCCCGATTCTGTCCAGCAGGCGGGCGGTCAGAACGAGGCCGATTCCGGGGGCGAGTGCAAAAAGCGGCTTGGTGAAGGCCCCCAAGGCATAGCCGAAGACGGCCAGCCCCTTCCGCTTCCCCCAGTAGTCGCTCAGCGTTCCCGAAAAGACTTTGACGACCAGGGCCAGAGACTCGGCGAGCCCTTCAACCAGGCCGACCGCCATGGTGCTGGCCTCCAGCGTGGTCACCATAAATAACGGCAGCAGGCTGTGGATCATTTCCGACGAGATGTCCATCAGCAAGCTGACGAAACCCAGCACCCAGATCCCTGGAGGAATGTGACGCAGAGAGCGCTCCGTGTGCGGCTCAACTTTCATCGTTCAGATCATTCAGGATGTGCCCGGGAGATCCATCCGGGCAACACAGGCAAAAAATCGGCACATTCTACCCGTGAAGGCTTGGCCCGGGCCATGCCTTCGTCGGGCGGCCAAAGGCTACTGCTGTATGGCGGGAGTTTTCCGGGGGTGGAGAGCCGGTTTAGAGGCGTCTTATCTGGCACGCGATACTGTCGTGTCTTTGTGGGTCACTGAACGAGCCGGACCAAACACACCGCCCGGACCAATGAGCCGGCTCTCCGCATCATGCGGTGCGAAAGGGGATCCGGTCCTTGGCACTGCCCGTGCCTATTTCGTTGCCGGAGCGTGCCTGATCGTAAAGACCCCCACGTTCCTTGTAATGATCACCTGCCCGGCCCGGCTCAATCGAGCCACTTCTTGGAAGAGCTCATTCCAGGAGAATTCCGGGTAGCGGGCCACTAAGGCCTCGAACTCGCATTCCTGGGTACCTCGAAGCAAATCGAGAATTCGGTCGGTAATGGGCTTCTGGGGTGACATTCGATCCTCCTTACAGTGATTCGGGAGTCTTGGGAAGGATGCGCAGACTGATGCCGGCGTTGGAGCGGCGGAGACTGGAATATCGGTCGCGTCTGGGATGATCAGGAAGCGCGAAAGATGAGACAGTCGGCGTGGCTGAAACGTCA
>DATGEA010000395.1:0-6077 GCA_035310605.1 Nitrospira sp.
GTGGAACACATCCCGCATCATGCGAGCCCTTGGAAATGGGGCGATTGGATCGGGAACTCTTCGTTTGATTGAATTAAATCAGGAGGGAGGCCAGACCCAGAGGCTCGCCTCCTGCCGGCCTTATACCGAACGCTCCTTCTCCAGTACCGCAATCTTCCGCAACCGACGGACATGCCACTCTTCGCCGGTAAAGCGGGCAGCCAGGCATGTCTGAATCAGCTCCCAGGCCAACGCGTAGCCGACCACTCGCTCGCCCAGACAGATCACATTCATATCGTCATGTTCAACGCCCTAATGCGCTGAATAGTTGTCGGAACAGGGACCGGCTCGCACCCCGGCAATCTTGTTCGCGGCAATGCAGGCCCCGATGTTGCTCCCGCAAATCGCGATCCCTCGTTTCACCTCTCTATTGGCAACGGCCCTGGCCAACGGCGCAACTAGATCCGGATAGTCGTCCCTCGGGTCTAGTTGGTCGGCGCCGTAGTCCACGACGTCCTGTCCGGCGGCACGGAAGTCCTTGGATAACTCTTGTTTCAGCGTGAACCCCGCATGATCAGCTGCGATGCCAAGAAGCATGAATCGATTCCTCCTTCCTTCATCGTCCTGCGCTCAATCTTCCATAATTCCAAGGCTATATGGATCCGGACCGCTCCGACTTTCACGGTCTACGGAACACCCCGCATCACCTTCTTATCACTCGAGAATCAGAGTAGAGACAGATCTTCACCGGCACGACCCAATTTGGCCGCGCGTGATGGGTGGGCCAGCAACAGCCTCCACCGGCGCGTCAATATCATCATCGGGCAGGTCGAGAGACCGATCGATACATCGCTCCCGGATTAAATCCGGGAGGTCCGTCGGATCAGGACAGTTCAATGTTCATTTTAATCCTTTCTGTATGCATTCCGCTTCAATTCGCTTTCGCGTGATAAATCAGATCAATCCGTCGCGCCCGATATTTTCGATGTATCTGTTTCCCTGCAACGCGCTTTCCGCTGTTATACGCACTGGTCCTTATTGCCCGTATTTGTTTGTTTTTCGTTGGCCGGCATTCGGCATTAAACTTGCCAACTACTCGGGAGCAGAGGTCAAGATGAAAGTCGTATGTGCGTGGTGTGAACAAGAAGGAAAAGAGACGCTCATTGGTGAAATCGGTCTGTACGACCGGGCAATGACATCCCATGGCATTTGTGATGACCACGAAAAAGCGTTGTTGACCAAAATTCGGAAGCAAAGGAACAAACAGAATCCAAGACGTCGTAGACGGCTACCTTCCCGCCCTCAATCGAGATCCTCGAACCCGATACCAAGCTTGCGGACAATCTGCATTCGCACGCCGACTCGCCGTCGTCTGCTCGAAGCTCATCTGTCCAGCGCACAACTGTTCCTTCCATTCAATGACTTCTAAGTGAGGCAAATCGGTCTTTCCGCCACTCCTACAGAACTAGCGGGCGAAACCTTCTCCCTCCGGGTGGGATTTGGAAGGTCGGCAGACCATAAGGATGTTAGTTAGCTACGGCCCTCACGGACCTTCCACACCCGCCTATCAAACTCGTGGCGTACAAGTGGTCTTTAGGAGGCATAACCCCCCGCGAGAGCTGATCTTGAGGCACGCTTCCCGCTTAGATGCCTCCAGCGATTATCGCTACCGGATATAGCCTCCTGGCGCTGCCCCCGGCGGAACAACCGACCTGTCGCCTTGCGGCAGGAACTGGTTTGACTTCCTCCGACAGTCAAAAGACAGAGCAAGGCAAAGGGACGACGGTGGAAGACCTCGGACGAGACCTCAAGAGCGCCGCGCAGAACGTGGAGAAAGAAATCCCCAAGATCGGCTCCGCCATCGGAAATGCCGTAAAGAAAATTACGGGAAAAGAGTCTGGTAAACAGTCAACCCAAGAATCATCGAAGCAGAAGAAATAGCATATCCTTCCGCAGACCATGCCCGCTGATACCCATTCGCACACCACATTCCCTCTTACCTTCTGCATACAAAACCCCTTCCCGCCAAAGGAGTAAAACAGGTCCGGACTCCCCTCCATGCGCCGATTCTGCTGAACGGAGGGATCAAGGCCGACAAGGCCTTGCTCCAGCCTCTCATGCGAGCTAGCACCTCTTGGCAATGGGAAAACCATTTCTCGTTCAGCGGTGTCCGATCACCGATCGCCTATTAGACTGCGGACCGGCTGCTCAACGCTTGAATTTCTGCTGCCGCCCGCAGTCCGCTTTCCACCGCTCCATTCATGTATCCTTGCCACCGCAAACTGGTGTGTTCACCGGCAAAGAGAATACGTCCACATGGGCGAGCCAGCCACGAGCGAAAGGCAGGATCATACCCCGGACCGAAGACAGCATAGCCTCCTTTTACCCAGGGATCCTGCTCCCACGTGACGGAATGCATCGCGACCAACTTCTTTCGCCTCTTGTCGAGCCAGCCGAGCGCCTGCACCAGACCGGCCGCGCCGGAGGTCGATAAGATTTTCCGGGTGGCCTCGCTTGTCGTCCCTCCGGCCATCAGGCATAAAATCCCAGTCTTTCCCTTCTGTTGTTCGTTGGCATCCCAGAGAGCCCCAATCGGCAAATTCGTCCCATAGGCCAACGGCCGGTTCCGCTGTTTCCAAAACCGGCAATCGAATTGCAGCAACGTTTTGGTCACCGGTCCATACGCCAATGTCGAGAAGGCGGCAGCCTGCTCACGAGGCAAAGCTGGACGGATATCAAGCGTCCGCACCTTCGTGGCCGGTATAGCGAGAACGAGATAATCGGATTGAAGCCACGAGTCATGATTGCCGGCACGGATGCGCACACGAACTGTGGTCTTGGATTGGGATACCACCAGCACTTCATGCCGGAGCAGCAGTCGGTCGCGCAGGATCGAAGCGAGCGCCTCTGGCAGCCGATCGTTGCCACCTGCGATCCGGTACATGCCTCCCTTCCCGGGACTGCTCGACGCCACCTGATCAACCAGACTGAGCAACGACAGGTTGGCCGGATCGGCCAGGAAAAAGCCGCGCAACCCGACCAGCATGTCGCGCACCTCGCCTGGCAGCGACGCCCCTTTCATCCAATCCGCCACAGACAAGGAGCCCAACGCCTGCGCGACCGCTCCATCCCATCGCTGCTCGCTCAATCGATAAGCGTGAATCAGGGGCACCAGATATTGCGTCAGCCGTTTCCAGCTGCCGTCGCCAGAGACGGTCCGCCGGACTTTTCCATCGGACGACAATGCAAAGGCAAAGCCTGCATGTAAAACCGGAACGAGTTTCAAATTGAGACCGCGGACCAGCTGGCAAATCTCTTCGTGCTCTTCATCGATGAAGTCAGCGCCCGCTTCGGCGTGTTGTCGTTCAACAAAGCCCTTCCTGATCGTCAACACCCTTCCGCCGACCCGGTCTTGACCTTCCAGCACCGTCACGGCCGCGCCTTGCCTCTGCAACTCCACAGCAGCGGTCAAACCGGCCAGACCGGCTCCGACGACGATGACGGACTTCCCACGGAGAGATTGCGTCATGCAATCAGCTTAGCAGGAGGAGAATGATTCGAACTAGATGGGATGGGAATTGCCGGTCTCGATGATATCTCCCTCAGATAATTGCTCCTGACACGATTTTCCCTCCCCATGGACCACAGCGACGTCGGCGCCGTCGAAACCGTCCTTCAGGGAGGCAGCCCGTCAGGATAGATTACGAAAGTGTGATTCGCTGCCCACGGTACTAATCTGGGATCTCCGCTTCGACGAGTTTCCCGAGGAGGATCAGCGATTCTTGCCAGCCGAGATAGCACGCTTCTGCGGGTATGACGTCGGGCACACCTTCTTGCACAATATTGACTTCCGTTCCACAAGAGACTTTGTTCAACGTCACCGTCACGCGAATTTCTCCCGGCAGGTTGGGATCGTCGAAGTTATCCGTGTAGCGAATCCGCTCATGGGGCACAAGTTCGAGATACTGGCCGCCAAAGGAGTGACTTTTGCCTGTGGTGAAATTGGTAAAGGACATCTTGAAGGTGCCGCCGACCTTGGCATCCATGTGATGAACCTTACCTGTAAATCCGTTCGGCGGTAGCCATTTCGCCATGGCATCCGCATCGAGAAACGCCCGGTAGATCCGTTCTGGTGTTGCACGAAACACGCGATGGAGTCGAATGGTATTCGTTCCCACGATTAATTCTCCTTTCTGTAGGCTAGACTCACAACCGGCTCAGCGCTTGCCGTACTCCTCGTGGCGGCACCACCAGACGCCCGTCTCGTTGCGTCCCTTAGGCGCGCGGTCGAGCCACTGGTACATGCCCCAAAGCGCATCAACTCCACGCGAATAGGTGGAATAGGTATGATAGACGACGCCGTCCTCGAGCACGAACGCGCTCAGGCCCGGCCTATCGCGCGAGTACGTGGCAGCGTCGGTTCCGCAGGTGGCCCCTAGCTGGGCGACGGGCGGCGGGACCGGTGTCGCGTCCATCGCGTGGCCGCCGCGCTCGTAGTTGTATTCGAGCATCCCCTCGTGCTGCTGCTCCTCGGTAAACGACACGTTGAAGTCGAAGTTGAAGTCGCTGCCGACCGACGATGCCCAGGGAAACGTCCACCCCATCCGCCGCTTATACGCCTGCAGCTTGGCGAGCGGCGCCCGCGACACCGCCCAGAGCATCACGTCGTGATTGGCGAGGTGCACGGCAAACCCGTTGAAGCCGTCCGCGATCGCGGAGCAGGACGGGCACCCCGCCGTCCAGTCAGGCCCAAACATAAAGTGATAGACGAGCAGCTGCGAACGCCCTCGAAAGAGGTCCGCCAGCGAGGCGCTTCCCTCGTCGGTCTCGAATCGGTACTCCTTGTCGATCCGCACCCACGGCAGTTCCTGCCGCCGCCGCGCCAACTCATCGCCGCGGCGCGTGAACTCCTTCTCCGCCTTGAGCAGCGAAAGCCGTGCGGCGAGCCACTCTTCGCGTGTCCCGGTCTTTTGCTTCGTCATCGTTTTGTCTCCTTCCTTCGGGTGTTTCCAATGAATTGGCGCTCTTCCTGTGCCACGACATCCGGATCTCGATCCTCTTGGCCGCGCCGTTGCGCCAGCTTCATCGTGAGCCCTGTGAAGCTGCCGGCCGAAGTTGATCCGGTCACAATCACGGCCATCGTTGTGAGGCATACCGGACACACGAGTGACTCCTCACGATGCAGCCGCTGCGTGGCTGCTGCCTGGAAAGTCCCTCACCGGCCGCACCTCCATGGTCCCGAACCCCACCGACGGAAACTTCGAGGCCACCTGGATGGCCTCGTTGAGGTCTCGGGCATCGATCAGGAAAAAGCCACCGACCTGCTCCTTCGTTTCAGCAAAGGGACCGTCGGTCACGGACAACTTCCCCTTTCGGACTCTTACACTCATAGCCGTCTGTATGGGTTCGAGTTGCTCTACCGCAAGGAGCCGACCGCTCTTCTTCAGTGCCTCGCAATAGGCCTTGGTCTCTTCCATAACGGCGTCGCACTCGCTCTTGGACATGGAGTCCCATTTCTTCTCTTCATGGCAACACAGGAGCAGAAATTTCATGGCTTCGACCTCCGATTTGACTGTGAAACGCTGTTCTCGATAGATAGTCGTTCGCGATGACCACAATCGACATCGAGTCTGTGCATAATTAAATCCATGAGTTAGGACGAATTGCCGGCAGTGGTCAACCAGTCCGTCAAACGACTTGCCCAGGGATGAGTTGGAGCGAGGATTGAAAGCGACCTGCCGACGGCTGCTGAAGGAGGACTCCGAGAACCTGCTGATGGCCCATGGCAACCCGCGGCTCCGCAAAGGGACGAGCAGCCTTGGTGCCTAGGCGATAGCCCTCGTGTACAGGACTAGATGGTCTGCATGAAACTACTAAGACACTCGATTCCGATCCCAGCAGAGATGCCTGGCCTCATCGGTTCCACCTTGAATGAGCGGTTTATAGTCGAACCCCGCGAAGCGCTGTTTCAACTCATCCCAGATTCCGTCGAAACCTATGGCCTCTGTGGGGAACGAACAGCCTCCGTTCTCTCCATCGAGTAGAAGCCACTCGTCGGGAAGCCGTGGGCCATCGGAGGTCGTCACGTACCAAATCCG
>DATGEA010000396.1:0-4439 GCA_035310605.1 Nitrospira sp.
GCGGTGGTCAGATCACGATCACGGCACCACAGATGCTCCAGATGACCAACAGCAAGATCACGACCTCCGTCGCGGGGAGCAGTACGGATACTTTCGGCGGCAACATCTCGATCGACCCGCAATTCGTGATTCTGCAGAACAGCCAGATTCTGGCCCAGGCCTTTGCCGGATCGGGAGGGGCGATCAATATCACGGCGGGGGTGTTTCTTGCTGACCCGTCCAGCATTGTCGACGCGTCCTCAACGCTTGGGATCAGTGGCACCGTGCAAATCAACGCCCCTATCAACAACCTGTCAAGTGTGGTCGGGCGGCTGTCGGAATCTGTGCTTGCGGCCCAGGCCTTGCTGCGGGCCGCCTGTGCGGCGAGATTGGCACAGGGGCAAGTCAGCAGCTTCGTGGAACGTGGACGAGACAGTATTCCCACCGGCCCGGATGGCTTACTCGCGAGCCCGTACCTGCCGCCTTCCTCCGAGCCGTCGGCGCAGACGGGCGGCCTACGCTTGGGTTCCGATTACGGGATGGCTGGCGAATATGTAGAACGATCCGCTGTCCAGGTTCGGCGCCTGTTGGGACCAGATTCAGCTTCGCGTGTGACAATTCTCTCGGGTGACGCCGCTTGCTCATCATGATCGGGGACCGAGCTATGAAACCATGGCTTGGCTCCGGCATGTTTCTCCGCCTCTGGCTGCTGGCCTGGACTGTGGTCGGAGTGTTGATCATGAACCTTGCTGCTCAACAGGTTCAGGCGCAAGTGTTTCTCCCTCCGATCTTCGATCCCGGTGGCCGGACGCGAGAAGGGGCTCCGCTCAGAAAAGAAGAGCCGCTGAAACCCAAACCCCCGCCACTGGAGCCGGCTGTGCCGGCGCCTCCCGTTGAAACGCAGGAACGTCTTCCGCCCGTCAAAGTGTTCGTACGCGAATACCGGTTCGAGGGCCACACGGTATTTACCACGCAGGAGCTGGAAGCTCTAGCCGCACCGTACCTGAATCGCGAAGTGACCACTGAAGATCTGGAAAGTTTGCGGAACGCGGTGTCGCTGCAATACTTCCAGCGCGGCTATGTGACCTCCGGAGCGGTGATTCCTGATCAGCCTGTCACAGAGGGGATCATCCGGATTCGGATCATCGAAGGGAAGTTGAGCGAGATCAACATTGAAGGCGCACGATGGTCGTGGCCCAGCTACTACAAGCGCCGTATCGCGATAAGTGCCGGGCCGCCGGTCAATATCTATACGTTGCAGGAGCGGTTGCAGATTCTGCAGCAGGATCCCCCGGTGCAGCGAATCAACGCGGAACTCCGCCGCGGTGTCGCGCCAGGCGTAAGTGAGTTGAATGTCCGCGTCTCGGAATATCGCCCGTTTAAAGCCTGGCTGGATTTCAACAACTATCAGCCGCCGGCCGTGCGGGCCGAACGAGGGCTGGCAACGATTGCTCACGACAGTTTGACGGGGAATGGCGACCGGTTTCAGTTTACCTATGGGCAGTCCATCCCCATGAATAACACGACAGGCGTCTTGCCGTTAATCCAGACGTCGTATATTTTGCCGTTCACGCGCTATGACACCAGCCTGGTTGTGGGATACCGCCGCACGGACTTCGAGGTCGTCACAGATCCCTTTAAAGCGCTGAACATTGAAGGCCATACCGAAATCTTTAGTCTCATGGTGCAGCAGCCCGTGTATCGCACGCTCAACCATCTGGTGACGCTCGGTGTGCAGGGAGAGTATCTCTACAACAAGAACCTCCTGCTGGGTCAGCCGTTCGACTTCTTTGCCGGCTATCATAACGGTGTCGCGAACGTCGCCGTGATGCGTTTCCTCCAGGAATGGACCTACAAATCCCAAGAGTCCGTGGTGGGAGTTCGATCGCGTTTTTCCGTCGGGGTGGACGTCCTGGACGCGACGATCAATTCCGGTCCTGTCGCGGACAGCCAGTACTTTTCCTGGCTCGGACAGTTTCAAGGATTGCACCGATTCGAAGAGTACGCAGGCACGCAACTGCTCGGGCGGATCGACATGCAATTGGCCAACGATCGCCTATTCCCGCTCGAACAGGTTCCCGTTGGCGGGCGAAACAGTGTGCGGGGCTATCGTGAGATCAGCCTGCTGCGGGATAACGCCTTGCTGTTCTCTATTGAGCCGCGTCTTCCGATTTCCCGCTGGGTATTCGGACAACGTGAGGATCTACTGCAGCTCGCTCCGTTCTTTGATTATTCGAGAGCCTGGAATGCCAAAGGTTCGACGGTTGATCCCATGGATCTGATGAGTGTGGGTGCGGGGTTGCGGACCAACTTTGTGTCGAATAATCAAGGCTACTTCGAAATCTATTGGGGGTATCGGCTCAGGGGGACTGGCAGCAATGATCCGCCGTATACCAGGAACGGAAATCTGCAGGATCACGGGATACATATGCAATTGGTCATACAGATCTTTTAGGTCGTGAGGAGATTGCCATGAACCACCATCAATCGGGCCAACGAGCTGATCAACGAGTAGTTGTTTGCGCTTCCCGCCGGCTTCGGAGGCGTCTACTCGTCACCTGCATCGGCGCCGGGATGTTCGCACTTTGGCCGCTGTTGATCTCGTCCTCGCCCGCGCTCTCTCAATCGACAGACGCCGCGCCTCCCGTCACGCAACCTTCCCTTCAGCAACAAGGGCAGGATGCCTTCAGCCGCGGCGCGTTCGAGCAGGCTGCCGAGACGTGGAAACAGGCGGCCGAATTGTCTCACGAGGCGGGGCGCGTTGTTGAGGAAAGTGATGCTCGTGTCGCACTCGCGCAAGCCTACCTGGCGCTCGGATTTCAAACTCGCGCGGCTCAGAATCTAGATCTCGCCGTGGCACTGGCCCGATCTGCGAAGGACCGATCTCGCGAGGCGATCGCGCTGGAGCTTCTCGGTCAGGCCTATCTTGCAGCGGGACATCAGGACGCCGCCTTGGAATCCCTGCAGGATGCCAAGGCCTTGGCGACGGAATCCGGTGACCAGGTTCGCCTGGCCACGGTCCTTCACACGCTGGGCTCAGTGCAAGCCGCTCTCAAGCAGGACAAGGAAGCGCTTGTCTCGTATCAAGAAGCTCGTCGTCTGGCAAACGCTGCTCCTATGCCGATGCTTGGCGCGTTCGCCACGATCAACGCCGGCAAGATCGCGCTCAAGTTGAGCCAATGGCAAGAAGCGCAGGCTCTACTGGATGATGCGTTGGCGCAAGTCAGACTTCAACCCGATTCCCACGACAAGGCCTATGGACTGATTTCGATCGGGCTCGGCTACGCCAGCCTTCGCAGCAAACTTCCGGCTGCCGGCGATCGCCTGCACGTACTCGCGGCCGATGTGCTCGAAGAAGCCGGGGAGATCGCCAAGGCGCTTGGCGATGCCCGTGCGGCCTCCTACGCGCTCGGGAACCGTGGCCACCTCTATGAGCAGGACCGACGCTACGACGAGACGCTTCTGTTGAGCAGGCTTGCAGTCGGGTATGCTCAGCAGGTGCACGCGCCGGAATCACTCTATCGGTGGGAGTGGCAGACGGGCCGTGTCCTGAGAGCCCAGAATCGCCTCGATCAGGCCATCCCTGCCTATCAACGTGCGGCGGATCTGGTGCAGATCCTACGGCCGGAAATGGTTGCGGGTCTCGCTGAGTCTTCGTCGTCGTTTCGAGACTCCAGCGGGCGGTTGTTTTTTGAACTGGCCGACGTGCTGCTGCAACGGGCGAACAGTACGGCGACACGTGAAGAAGCTCAGCCCTACCTGACGAAGGCCCGTGAGGCGATAGAGCTGTTTAAAACGGCCGAGCTTCGTGACTACTTCGCCGACGAGTGTGTTGATGCGTTTCAGTCACGCCCGACGAAGCTTGAGGATGTCTCGCGTCAGGCTGCCATCATCTATCCGATCATCCTGCCTGATCGCACGGAAATGCTGGTCAGTCTTCCCGACGGCATGCATCGAGTCACCGTCCCTGTGCGCCAAGAGGAACTTGCGGCCGAGGTTCGAGCCTTCCGTACGCTGTTGCAAAAAGAGACGACGCGCGAATACTTGAAGCGCGCCCAACGCCTCTATGACTGGCTGCTTCGGCCACTCGAGCCGATGCTCGCAATGTTCTCTATCGACACGCTGGTGATTGTGCCCGACGGCCCGTTGCGGACGATCCCCTTTGCGGCGCTGCACGACGGCAAGCAGTTTGTGATCGCGAAATACGCGGTCGCGACGACGCCCAGTCTGAATCTGACCGACCCCAAGCCTCTGACGCGTGACCACATAGAAGTCCTGTCCGCCGGCCTGTCGGATGCTGTTCAAGGGTTTCCTGCCTTGCCGAACACAGCCGAGGAATTGGACGCGATCGGACGGCTCTACAAAACTCATCGCCTGTTCAATCAGGAATTCCGCGTGCCCTTGCTGGAGCAGGAGATGAAAGAGACCCCGTTTACGATCATGCATATCGCATCGCACGG
>DATGEA010000397.1:0-2646 GCA_035310605.1 Nitrospira sp.
ATTTCCGAAAGAAGTCTATCACCTTATCGATGAGACGTACTGAGTCAGCCATGGCACCTTCTGAAACACCCAGGGCACTCTCCAACCGGATGACTGCCGGCAAACCCCGGTTTGTCAGTCTCCGCACCAAGTTTGTCATCTTCTTCAGCGTCATTTTGATACTGGTCTCTTCAACGCTCAGCTGGTATTTCATCGAGACCAGACGCGCTTCCATGACCGACAGCTTGAATCAATTGGGCACCATCCTACTGACTAGCGTCGTCAACAACGGCCAATTCCGCTATGGAGGGCTCATCGCGGAGGATCGGGAGACGCTCCGGCAATTTACCGAAAGTCTGATGGCGATCGATGATGTGGTCTATGTCGTGATCTGGGGCGCCGACCACCTCATCCTGGCCCAACAAAACAAGCGGGTGAAAGAGTCCTTTGTAAGCTTGACGTATAACCAGGATCGCCGGTTCTACCCGGAAGATGAGATCGCCCAGCGCTTGTATGACGACCCGCCGGCAACCCCTCTCATTACGCCGGTGGCGTTATCCGCGGAAAACACTCTGATTCCGGTTCCCGGCAACTCCAATTCCTCCTGGTTCCTGTCTCCGCTCACTGAGAATTTGTATGACTTTGCGTTGCCCGTCTTGCGCGGCCCGGCCACAGACCCGTCCCTTACCCCGCTCCCGCTGGAACTCGAGGAAAGGATCCATGGCAAGGGCAGCGCCAAATCGGGGCTCGTGCAGGGCGTCGTGCAGCTCGGGATCAGCGATGCGCGGGTTAAACGCGCACTCTTCGACATGATCCGCAACGTCCTTATCCTGACCATACTGCTGATCGGCGCAGGCATTTTGGGCGCGCACCTCCTGACATTGCGCATCACCAGGCCGTTGCAAGGCTTGGCCGGAGTTGCCCGTCAGCTGGCGGAAGGCGAGTCGCCCTCCCCTCTTTCCCCTTCGACGAACGATGAGGTCGGCCAGCTGACCCAAATGTTCAACCACATGACCCGGGCCTTGCACGAACGCAATGTGGCCATTACTGCCAACATGGATACGATTCGCAGGCAGATCAGTCAATTGACGACGGTGCATCAGACCAGCGCGGCGATTACCAGCACGCTCGACCTCAACGAACTGATGGACACCGTGCTGCAATTGCTCATGTCCAATCTGGGATTGTCGCGCATGCTGTTGATGCTTCGCCATGAGGACCGCGACGTCGCCTACGTTGCTCAAGTCGCCGGCGTATCGGATGAGATTGCCGAGGCCGCACGGTTCCTTACCATCCCGATTCAGGACGGGGATACTTTTATCGCCGAATTGTTCATTCATGCCAAGCCGGTGCTCGTTCAGGATATCAATGCCGTGGCTCATCGCATGCATCCCTCAATTCTCGAGCTCGCCAAACGTGTCGGCGTGATCTCGTTCGTCCTCGTCCCGCTTCAAACCCACAATCAGACCTTGGGTTTCATCGGAGGGGATCGAGGCATGCAACCCTGTTCCGAGGAGGATCTCAACATCCTGCTCACGATTGCGAGCCATGTCGCGACGGCAATCGACAACGCCCGCACCTATGCACACTTGGCGAAACTCACTCAGAATCTGGAATACCGCATCCAGGAACGCACTCTGGAACTGTCCGTCGCGAACAAACGGCTCCAGGAGCACGACCATCGACGCTCCCTCTTTTTCTCCGTGGCCTCCCATGAGCTGCGCACTCCCATGACCGCCATTCGCAGTTTTGCCGATAACATGCTGGACGGCGTGGCGGGGCCGCTCACGGAACGCCAGACGACCTATCTGACCAGGATCGGGCACAACCTGAATCGTCTCACCCGTATCATCAACCAGCTGCTGGACTGGTCCCGTCTCGACTTGAAGAAAGAAACACTGCGCCTCGAACCGGTCTGCGTCGGGCAGGTTGCGTTGCTCGTGGCGGAGAGCCTGCGCACTGTGGGTGACGAAAAGAAGGTGACGATCTCAATGACGATGCAGGATCACCTGCCGATGATCCACGGTGACCGGGACAAATTGGAGCAGATCTTCTGGAATCTCATCGGCAACGCGGTCAAGTTCACGCCACCGGAAGGGCGTATTTCGATCGACCTGACGACGACGCCGCAAAACCATGTGCAAGTACATATCACCGACACCGGCTGCGGCATTCCCCCCGACCACCTGCACAACGTGTTCGAGGAATTTTCCAAGGTGCCGTCCGCCATGCCGGCCTCCCAGGGCGCACAGCTGGGCCTGTTTATTACGAAGAGTCTCGTGCAGATGCATCAAGGCACGATCGCCGTAGAAAGCACGTTAGACGCCGGAACCACCTTCATTGTGACGTTTCCTAGTGTGTCGCCACCGGGGGATCTTCCGCCGAGCCCCTCGCTGTCCGATGCACCTGCGACCATCAAGGAGGATTCATGATTCACTCATTTCCGCGTGAGGAGTATAGTGTAGCCGCTCACAAGCCGGGTTGCGGTCATTCCACTCTACTGAGGTAAGGCACCGATGCGCGCCAAAATCCTCGTTGTTGACGACGATCCCGACATTCTTCTCGGACTTGAAAACCGGATCACCTGGATGGGGCATGATCCCGTGACCGCCGACAACGGCAAGGAAGGCTTGCGCCTCATTCAGCAGGAAGAACCGGACCTTGTAC
>DATGEA010000398.1:0-8914 GCA_035310605.1 Nitrospira sp.
CGGATCCTTTGTGAAAATCCCCGGCACAAGCAGCGCCAAGGATAAATACGTCAACCGTCAATCGCACGGAACCTTGGAAGAGACCGTGTGACGCGATTGACGATTCACGACTGACGTTCGACGAGGAGAAGAAGTATGGCACGTATCGCCGGAGTGGATTTACCCAGAGAGAAGCGGTCGGATATCGGCCTCACCTATGTATTCGGGATCGGCCGGGCGGCGGCCCGCTACATTCTGGACAAGGCCGGGATCGATGGTGCGATCCGCGTGAAGGATCTGAGTGAAGATCAGATCGTCAAGATCCGCGAGATCATCGATCAGGAGTATCAGGTCGAAGGCGACCTGAGAAAAACGTTTTCGATGAACATCAAGCGACTGATCGACACCGGGACGTACCGCGGCCTGCGCCATCGAAAGGGACTGCCGGTCCGCGGCCAGCGGTCAAAGACCAATGCCCGCACGAGAAAGGGCCGTCGCGCGGGAGTCGGAAGTAAGCCCAGACCAGCTGGGCGTCCCTCACCGAGCGCTTAACCGTACCTAGGGAGTTTGTATGAGCGTGAAAAAAGGTAAGAAGAAAGAGCGGCGGATTGTTCAGAGCGGGGTTGCTCATGTGCAGGCTTCGTTCAACAACACCATCGTAACGATCACCGATATGAGCGGCAACACGGTCGTATGGGCCAGCGCGGGAAATCAGGGGTTCAAGGGCTCCAGAAAGAGCACGCCCTTTGCCGCGCAGCGGGCCGGTGAAGCGGCAGCCCGCAAGGCGATGGAAAGCGGTATGCGTCAAGTCGATGTCTATGTGAATGGTCCTGGATCAGGGCGGGAGTCGGCGATTCGTTCGTTGCAGGGAGCGGGCCTCCGAATCAATTTGATTCGTGACGTGACGCCGATTCCCCACAACGGATGCCGGCCGCCGAAACGGCGTCGAGTGTAGTGAGGGCGTGAGAGAGTAAGGTTGTGACGAATGTTGGGCACCTGCTAATGGGCGTGCCCGGTAACCGGAGGTAGAGAAGTGGCAAAGTATCGCGGTCCTGTCTGTCGGTTGTGTCGGCGTGAGGGCGAGAAGTTGTTCTTGAAAGGCTCGCGCTGCATGACCGAAAAATGTGCGATCGAACGTCGAAGCTATCCGCCAGGGCAGCACGGACAAGCTCGGCCGAGAATTTCAGATTACAGCACACAGCTCCGCGAGAAACAGAAATTGCGGCGAATCTATGGGCTCCAAGAGCGGCAGTTCCGCGGAGTGTTCGAGCGGGCGGAGCGGCAGTCAGGCGTGACCGGTGAGGCCCTCTTGCGGCTCCTCGAGTGCCGGCTGGATAACGTCGCATACCGGTTGGGCTTCGGTGCGTCGCGCAAAGAAGCACGCCAGCTCGTGAGCCACGGACATGTAACGGTGAACGGACGGAAGACCAATGTCCCAGGCGCGCAAGTACGGGCGGGAGATGTCGTGGCTGTTCGGGAGCGAAGCCGGGGTCTCGTCTCGATCCAGGCGGCGTTGGACTCCGTCGAAGGCCGCGGGATCCCGGAATGGCTCGAGTTGGACAAGGCGGCATTCAAAGGTACCGTGCGGGCGCTGCCGACAAAGGATCAGATCACGCTGCCGGTCAATGAACAGATGGTTGTGGAGTTGTACTCGAGATAACGGCGACTTCATACAACGCCGCTCCCTTGCAGAATGCATCGCAGGGGGGTGTGGCGCCTGACAGGATGAAGGGGGATTCATGATTAAAGCGATGAAAGACTTTCAGATCCCGATGCGGGTCGAAGTCGAAAAGGAAACGGCTTCTCCCACGTTCGGGAGATTTTCCACTGAGGCCTTCGAGCGTGGTTTCGGGACGACGGTCGGGAATGCTTTGCGTCGAGTTCTGCTCTCATCGTTGACAGGGGCAGCCGTCACGACTGTGAAGATCGAAGGGGTGCTTCACGAGTTCTCCACGATCCCAGGCGTCACGGAAGATGTGACCTCGATCATTCTGAACGTCAAGGGGTTGCGGTTGGCCTTGCACACGGACAAACCCAAGACGATTCGGCTCAAGAAGAAGGGACCCGGCGAGGCCAAGGGATCGGACATCATTCACGATGCCGACGTCGCGATTCTGACGCCAAATCTCCATATCGCCACGTTGGACAAGGATGCCACGCTGGATATGGAAATGACGGTCAAGCACGGGCGCGGTTATGTGCCGGCTGAACGGAACAAGGAAGAAGGGCTTCCGATTGGAGTGATCGCGATCGATTCAATCTTCTCCCCGATTAAGCGGGTGAATTTTCACGTGGAGAATGCCCGTGTCGGTCGCATGACCGATTACGATAAGCTGACGCTTGAGATCTGGACGGACGGGACTATTTCACCCAGCGACGCACTGTCCACGGCTGCCGGAATTCTTCGGGACCACGTCGATATCTTCATCAATCCTGAAGCCAGAGTGGAAGGACGGGGTGAGTTGGTTGGCGACGAGGCGCAGAGGGAGATCAACAAGAATCTCTTCCGCAGCGTCAACGAACTGGAATTGTCGGTGCGTGCTGCGAATTGCCTGAAGAATGCCAATATCAAGACGATCGCCGATCTGGTGCAGAAGACGGAAGCTGAAATGCTGAAGACCAAGAACTTCGGCAAGAAGTCGCTGAATGAGATCAAAGAAATTCTGACGGACATGGGATTGAGTTTGGGAGTCAAGCTCGATGCCGTGGCCCCGAGCGGCAATCCTAAGAGCGAGTAACGAAGGAAGAGGGAACCGTGCGTCACAGAAAAAAAGGCAGACAGCTCGGACGGCAAACAAAACATCGATGGGCGTTATTCAGAAGTCTGGTGACGTCTCTCCTTGAGCATGAACGGATTGAAACAACCGAAGCCAAGGCGAAGGAGATACGGGGCTTTACCGACCGTATGATCACATTAGGAAAGGAAGGATCTTTGCCTGCCCGCCGGCGCGCACTGACCTTCCTGCGGAGCAAAGACGTTGTGTCCAAGCTCTTCAGTGATGTGGCGATACGCTTTAAGGACCGTCCGGGCGGCTACACGAGAATGGTGAAGACCAGGCGCAGAATCGGCGATGGAGCCGAGTTGGTCGCCATCGAGCTGGTTTCGAGGCCTGAAGCATCATCGAAGAAAAAGTCTGTTCCCGCTGCGACAGTTGCACCGACTGAAAAGGCCGGCTAGACCCCCGACCGGGGCCTAGTCGCGCCTTCGTGTTTTCCCTCTGAATATCCAGCCCCGTGGGCTGAGCTCCGATCATTCTTCGTGAAGTTCCTTCCTCGCCCGCCCCTGCCAGAGTTTACTTGCCGGCATGCTCATGCTACTATCGTGCCAGCACTAACGTGATGAAGGAAAAGGAAGAACAGGATCGTGTGGCGGCGTTGGGCACAGCGGGGTCTATTAGCGCTCAGTCTCTTGTTGGCCTGTTTTCTGATCTATCTGCTCATGACCAACTCGGCGTCCGTTCCTCCCCCGACCGCCACCGCCCCGGGGACGATCAGCCAGGCGGACGCCATCATTTCACAATTTACCTTTACGCAAACCAAGGGCGACAAGGTGCAGTGGCAGGTGGATGCCCAGCAGGCCCGCCTGTTCGAACAGGACAAGAAAGCGATCCTGGACAAAGTTGCGGTTACGCTGTTCGGAGTGCAGGGTAAGGAAATGACCGTCCAAGGGGATGAAGGTACTTTGGACACGGAAACGAAGAATTTTGTGTTGGCGAATAGGTCCGAGCCCTTGGTGATCTATACGGAGAGCGGATATACGATCTATACGAACCATTTGGTGTGGACGGACCGGACTCGTGAGATTCACACGCAGGACCCGGTCCGGATCGTCGGCCATGGATTGGAAGTGACGGGGCGCGGGTTGCTGGGTCATCTGGACAAGGAAGAGTTTGAAGTGCTCGAGGATGTACATGTGGATTTGGCTCCTGTTTCTTAGTTTGGGTTTGGTGAATCTCGCGTCGATCGATGAGGCTGCGGTCGCGAACGCCCCCAAGGGGGCGTCTGACCAGACTCTCGGTACGACCGTGACCTCTCAGAAGATGACATTCAAGAACCAGGACAGCCAAGCCGTCTTTGACGGAGCCGTGGTGTTGACGAGAGGAACGCTGGTTGTTTATTCCGATCGGATGGTGGTCTCCTTTCGCGGGCAGGAACCGGGTTTGAATGAGCCGAAGAAGGCGACTGATGCAGGAACGGCAAAAGGCGTGATGCCGGCAAAGGGCCCGGATACGGTTTCAAACCGGGCGGTGAGTCAGATCGAAGCGACCGGACGGGTGAAGATCGAGCGCGACGCAGGTAATGCGACTTGTCAAAAGGCGGTGTACTACCGTGATGAAGATAAAATCGTTCTTACAGGGGATCCCGTCGCATGGGATAAAGGGACCAGGGTAAGCGGCAAGCGCATCACCATGTTCTTAGCCGAAGATCGGACTGTCGTCGAAGGCGGTTCGCATGTACGAATCGAACCTGATGAGGGGGCGAAGTGACCGAAGCGGTTCACGTTCAGCCTGTTCTGGATGGCCTGTCTGGTCATCCGTTGCGAAAGGTCGTGCTGTGCGCCGAAGGTCTAGTGAAAAGTTTTCGCGCCCGCAAAGTTGTGAAGGGGGTTTCAGTCGAGGTAGGGGCAGGAGAAGTCGTCGGACTCTTGGGCCCCAACGGAGCGGGAAAGACCACGATCTTCGACATGATGGTCGGATTGACACAGCCGGATGAAGGTACGATCATGCTCGATGGAGAAGTGATCACGGCTCTTCCAATGTATAAACGAGCGCGGAAGGGGATCGGATACCTTCCGCAAGAATCTTCCGTCTTCCGACGCCTGTCTGTCCAAGACAATATTCTGGCAATTCTTGAAATGCTGGACTACTCTCGTTCGGAGCGTGCAGAACGCGTAGATGTGCTGCTCAAAGAGCTGGATCTTGAGCATATTCGAACGAGCATGGCCTATGCGCTTTCCGGCGGAGAACGTCGGCGCTTGGAAATTACCAGAGCCCTTGCGACGAACCCGTCTTTCATGCTCTTAGATGAACCGTTCGCCGGCATTGATCCGATCGCCGTGGCCGACATCCAACAGATCATCACCAGGCTAAAGGCTAAAGGAATCGGAATTCTCATAACCGATCACAACGTTCAAGAGACGCTCTCGATTACCGATCGCGCCTACATCATTAACGAGGGCCAGATTCTAGAAGCCGGTTCTCCGGATGCGATCGTGAAGAGTGAAACGGCTCGTGCGGTCTACCTGGGGGATCGGTTCAAGTTATAGTGGTGGGTCTTTCACGATGAAGCTACGACTGGATCTTAAACTCAGCCAAAAGTTGATCATGACCCCGCAGTTGCAGCAGGCGATCAAACTGCTGCAACTGTCTCGTTTGGAGCTGCAGCAGAGCTTGGCTCAGCATCTGATGGAAAATCCCTTGCTGGATGAGTTGCCTACTGAAACGGAAGAGACCGAGCCCGGCAGTGCGGAGGAGCAAGCCGAAACCACTGCAGCGTCAGTGTCTGCCGGCAATGATGCACCCGAGGCGGGAGAGTCGACTCGGGAAGAGCGGGATACTCCCGATGAAGTGTCGGCGGCTGGATGGGAGGAATATTTTGGCACTGACCGCCGGGCTGGGGGCGGCGAACATCAGTCGTCATCGTCAGATGATTTTCCCTCTTATGAGCAGACCGTGGCCAAGGCCGCTTCCCTGGAAGACCATCTGCTTTGGCAACTTTCGTTATCGGGTTTGTCAGACCGTGAGAAAGCGATCGGGCGTTTGCTGATCGGCAACCTTGATGACGACGGCTATCTACGGACACCGTTGTCGGAGATCATCACCGGAACAGATTTTACAGAGGCGGAAGCCGACTCGGTCCTGCGGGACATCCAGACATTCGACCCGACGGGAGTCGGTGCGAGAGATCTCTCGGAGTGCCTCATGCTGCAACTTGGCCATTTGGGAAAGAGTCCGATGGGGTCGTTGGGTGCCCGGCCCGGTGCGCTCAAAGGTTCCATTGTCGAAGCGGTAGTGCAACACCATCTCAAGGATCTTGAGAAGAAACAGTATGCCAGAATCGCGAAGGCGTTGGATGTCACGGTTGAAGAGATTTTTCAGGCCACGAAGGTGATTGAGGGGCTGGAGCCCAAGCCCGGCCGACCGTTTGCTAACACCCAGAACTATGTGATCGTTCCCGACGTCTTTGTGGTGAAGACTGAAGGGGAGTGGGTGGTGCTCTTGAACGACGATGGACTGCCACGCATGCGGATCAGCCCTTATTACAAGCAGATGATGGCATCAGGTGAGGGCGGGTCGACCGAAACAAAAGCGTATCTTGATGAGAAGTTGCGGGCCGCACAATGGGTGATTCGTAGCATTGAGCAACGAAATAAGACCATCGTCAAGGTTGTATCCAGCATTGTGAAGTTCCAAGAGCAATTTTTCGAACACGGCATTCAATATTTGAAGCCGTTGGTGTTAAAACAAGTCGCCGAGGACATCGGGATGCATGAATCCACGATCAGCCGGGTCACGGCGAATAAGTACATGTATTGTCCGCAAGGCATGCTCGAACTGAAATTCTTCTTTAATGCAGGACTTCAGCGAGCGGACCAACCGAGTGATATGCTGTCCTCGGTGACGGTTCGAGAAATGATTCGAAAGATGGTGGCCGAGGAAGATGCAAATCATCCTCTGAAAGATGAGGAAATTGCGGCACGGTTGCGTGAGCGGCAAGTCTTGATCGCAAGGCGTACCGTCGCCAAGTACCGAGCGGAAGAAAACATCCCCCCAGCCACGCAACGCAAGCGGTTTTTCTAACCCGAAGCAGTCCGTTCCCCAGACATTCTCTAGTAGAAGGGGTGAATCGCATGAAAATTACCGGGCGGCATATGGATGTCACGCCAGCCTTGAAACGGCACATTCGGTCTCGCTTTCAACGTCTCGAGCGGTATGACGTATCTCTCGATCGTCTGGAGATCGTGCTGAGTGTCAGCAAGCTCCAGCACGCGGCTGAGGCGGTCTGTTCAATCAGCGGGAAACGCTTTCAAGCGAAGACCTCGACGCGTGAAATGTATGCGACCATCGATCAATTGGTGGATCGTCTCGACGCACAGATCAGAAAGTACAAAGAGCGGAAGGTTGAGCATAAGGGAAGAAAAAAGACTCAGGTTCCACCTTCCGGACCCCCATCCAGTCAGGACGAGGGTGAGGTAAAATTCGTGCGTCCGAAAATCGCCGTCATGTCACGGAACGAGGCTCGGGGTCGGTTGGAAGGACGCCCCGGCGCCATGGTGCTCTTCACGTGTGCGGATTCCGGAAAGCTGCAGATTCTGCAGCGATCAGAGACCGGGCAAGTCGTACTCATTGACCCCTGAGGACTGGGCGAGATGCCGGGACTAAAGCTCGTGGTGATTACCGGTCTTTCCGGTGCAGGCAAGTCTCACGCGCTGAAATGCTTCGAGGATGTTGGATACTTCTGTATTGATAATTTGCCGCCGGCATTACTCCCTACCTTCGTCGAGCTCTGCCATCAGCAGGGTGGTGAAATCAAGAACGTGGCGTTGGGAATCGACATTCGGGAACGCGTGTTTTTTGCCGATCTTGTCGGCACGCTGCAGCGGATAAAGGACCTGGGCCATTCGGTCGAGCTGTTGTTTCTGGAGGCTCGCGATGCGGTCCTGGTGCGACGGTTTTCGGAATCGCGAAGGCCCCACCCGCTCCTGCCAAATCTTCCGGTCCTGGAAGGCGTTCGGTTTGAAAAAGAGCAGCTCGCCGAGTTGCGAGGGCATGCCGACCGAATTATCGATACATCGAATCTGAGCGTCCATGAATTGCGCGATCTGCTGACGAGACAGTTCAGCCAGGACAATGCGTCACGACGGCTTACCATCTCGCTCATTACCTTCGGGTACAAGTTCGGGATTCCCTATGATATCGATCTGATGTTTGATGTGAGGTTCCTGCGCAACCCGTTTTTTGTGCCGGAGCTCAAGCCCTTGTCCGGAGAGGACACCCGCGTGCGAAGTTATGTCTTGGCAGATCCGGATGCAGCAAGGTTTCTCGAGCAGCTTGAGCAATTCTTCAAATTTCTGATCCCTCTCTTTGAGCGCGAGCACCGCAGTTACCTGAACGTCGGGCTCGGCTGTACCGGCGGGCGCCACCGATCGGTGGCGATCGCCAAGCGATTGCAGGAAATGTTTTCCTCTGCCGGATACCACGTCACTCTTTCCCACCGAGATCTCGACAAACAGTAGCTTGCTGCCAGGCTATCCGTTCAGTCCACCGTGGTTGCTGACACGTGCGATTGCTGCGCTGAAGATTCTTTCGTTTTCTTGACAGCAAGAGCATCTGGACTATACTTAGCCTGTGCATCGTAAGAATCGCCTGTATTGAAGCCATGTTGCCGCGTTTTCGTCGGGAAAGGCAGTGGGACTTGATGAGATGAATGCGGATATGGCGGAAAAACATAAATTGATTTGCGATAAATAGGAACTCATGTACAGTCTGAGGCACATATGCTGAATTCACTGAAAAGCCTCGTCGATACCGATATCTTCGCCATGTTGACGCCGAAACGTCAGCTTGTTGGGCTGGATATCGGGTCTAGTGGAATAAAGCTTGTCCAGCTGAAGGAGAACCGCGGGCGATATGTCCTGCAGAAGTTTGGGTTCAAGCCGCTGGAGCCTGAAGTGATCGTCGATGGGACCGTGATGGATGAAGGCCGAGTGGTTTCTGCGATCAAGGAACTCTTCGAAGAGCTCAACGTCAAGGTTAAGCAAGTCGCCGTGTCCATCTCCGGCCATGCAGTCATTATCAAGAAGATTAGCTTGCCGCCTATGCCCGATGATGAGTTAGAAGGCCAAGTCAAGCTTGCTGCCGAACAATACATTCCATTCGATATCAATGAGGTGAATATCGACTTTCACGTGTTGCCTCCCTCCGAGAGCGATGCG
>DATGEA010000399.1:0-19646 GCA_035310605.1 Nitrospira sp.
AGTTATGAAGAGCGCACATTGCCGACATTTCGTAGCCGCATGTGGAATCATGGTCATGGCCTTGAGCGTCACTGCCTGCAATACCACTAAAGCTACGATCGATACGACAGTAAAGTTTTTCTCGAGCACGAGCCCGGACTCCATGTTCACGGCGGACGGGATGGTCGCACGTGAACAAAAGATCAAGCTGTTTGCTGGAGTCTCTTATGACAACTTGCGTCAGGAAGCCGCGGCGGGAAGCGGGCAGTATGTGAGTTCGCTTGCAGACCTGTACGGGGTCCCAGTCGCAAAGCACCAGGAGTTTGGGCGGTTACTGCAGGAGAAGCATGCGGAATTGTTCACAACGGACTTACAGGAAGACCACAGCGCTCATCTCAAAATGGTCGCGGCCCTCGATCGCGCCCTGCTTGCCGAGCCATCGTTGATTCACTAGGACGAGGCGTCAACTGGTCGCCCAGAGCAGGGAGGGGGCGCATGACCCCTCCCGTTTTTCCGGGTCACCTTCAGGTCCTTATCCCGACTTCACGGCGAATCTGGCTGTTCCATTGTCCAACGATATCGGTAGGGTCACGACGTTCGTCCCACGCTTGCAGTGGTTGCATGTCCGCAATACAATGCGCGCGTTGTTGGGCTCCAACCGCCTTCTTTTGGAGAAGCCATGCCGCGCAAAACGCCGCCATCGTCGCGTCGCCAGTCAACGGTCGCTGCAGACAAATGTGAAGAGTTTGAAAAACTCGGGGTTTTTTACCTCGGGCGCCCGTACGATCTGGCTGCCAAGCAAGCCAAACCCGGCTGGCTGCTTTATGATTCAAAAGACTTGGTGACCCACGCGGTCTGTGTCGGCATGACCGGCAGCGGCAAGACCGGCCTCTGTCTTGCCCTTCTCGAAGAAGCGGCCATCGACAACATTCCCGCCATCATCATTGATCCCAAGGGGGACCTCGGCAACCTGCTGCTGACTTTCCCGAGTCTCAAGGGCGAAGATTTTCAGCCCTGGATCAACGAAGACGATGCGAGGAAGAAAGGCTTGTCGCCCGCTGACTATGCCAAGGCACAGGCCGAGTTGTGGACGAAGGGATTGGTGTCGTGGCAGCAGGATGGCGCTCGTATCCAACGGCTGCGCGACGCCGCGGAGTTCGCGATTTACACGCCGGGCAGCAATGCGGGATTGCCCGTCTCGATTTTGAAATCATTTGCGGCTCCGGCTGCCGGCGTGCGCGAGGATGCCGAGTTGTTCCGCGAACGAATCAGTACGACCGTAACCGGCTTGCTCGGGTTGCTCGGCATCGAGGCGGACCCGATCCAGAGCCGCGAACACATCCTCATTTCGACGATTCTCGATCAGACCTGGCGGAACGAGGAGGATCTCGATCTCGCCGCTCTGATCCACGCCATTCAATCGCCGCCGGTGTCGAAGATCGGCGTCATGGACGTGGAATCGTTCTTCCCGTCGAAAGATCGCTTCGCCCTGGCCATGAAGCTGAACAACCTGCTCGCAGCCCCGGGGTTCGAGGCCTGGCTGGAAGGGGAGCCGCTCGACGTCCAGCAGGTGCTCTACACGCCGTCAGGGAAACCGCGGCTGGCCATTTTCTCCATTGCGCACCTGAACGATGCCGAACGCATGTTCTTCGTCACGTTGCTGCTGAGTCAGATGGTCGGCTGGATGCGGGCCCAGTCCGGGACGACCAGCTTGCGGGCGCTGCTCTATATGGACGAGATCTTCGGCTACTTTCCGCCGGTCGCCAACCCGCCATCCAAGCTTCCGTTGCTCACGCTTCTCAAGCAGGCACGTGCGTTCGGTCTGGGGGTCGTGCTCGCGACGCAGAATCCGGTTGACCTCGATTATAAGGGGTTGGCGAACACCGGCACCTGGTTCATCGGCAGGCTGCAGACCGAGCGGGACAAGGCGCGGGTGCTCGAAGGATTGGAAGGAGCTTCCTCAAGTTCGGGAAAGAAATTCGACAAAGGACTGATGGAACAGATACTGGCGGGACTGGGGAGCCGCATTTTCCTCATGAATAACGTCCATGAGGATGAACCGGTCGTGTTCGAAACCCGCTGGTGCCTATCATATTTGCGAGGCCCGCTTACGAGAGCACAGATCAAGAGGCTGATGGACCCGAAGAGAGGTGAAGAGCCGGGCGCGAAGGGTCAGGGTAAGGAGAACCCGGTTGCTTCGCCCGGTGTCTCACGCCGTACGCCTCACGCCTCACGACCAATGTTGCCGCCGGACGTGCCGCAGTGCTTCGTTCCCCTGCGCGGCAGCAGACCGGGGGGAAGTGAGTTGGCCTATGTGCCCATGCTGCTCGGTTCCTCGCAGGTCCGCTTCTCGGATGCGAAGAGCGGCATTGATACGACGCAAGACGTAACGGTGCTGGCGCCCTTGACCGACGGAGCGGTGGCGGTCGATTGGGACCATGCTGCCACAGCGGAGTTGCCGGTTGCGGACCTCGAGCAGGCGCCGTCCGAAGGAGCGCAATTCCTCCCGTTGCCCGCGAGCGCCGGCAAAGCCAAGAGCTACGCGGAATGGAACAAGGAGTTTGGCGGGTGGCTGTTCCGTACTCAAAAGGTGGAATTGCTCAAGAGTCCCAGCACCAAGCAGATATCCAAGCCCGGTGAGTCGGAACGGGACTTCCGCCTCCGACTGCAGCAATCCGGCCGTGAGCAGCGTGATAAGGGATTGGAGGCGTTGCGAAAGAAGTACGCGCCAAAGATCGCGGCGCTTCAGGATCGCGTCAGACGCGCGGAGCACATGAAAGAAAAGCAGCAGACTGAGTCTCGCTCCAGCCAGGTTCAGGCGGCGATTTCGGTCGGGGCGTCGATCCTCGGCGCTTTTTTAGGACGGAAGGCGATCAGTGCCGCGAACATCGGCCGGACGACCACGGCGATCAGAAGTGCGGGCCGGGTATTCAAAGACTCACAAGATGTCGGGCGGGCGGAAGAGAACGTCGCAGTCCTTCAACAGCAGCTCGCGGACCTCGAAGCAGAGTTCAAAGCCGAGAGCGAGGCGCTGGCTGCGGCCACTGATCCTTTGAACGAAACACTCGAAACCCTCTCCATCAAACCCACCAAAGCCAACATTGCCGTGAAATTGGTGGCCCTTGCCTGGGTGCCGCACTGGCGTGATGAGAAGGGCGCCTCGACCCCTGCCTGGGTCTAGCAGGGCCGTCGAGAACTCACGGCACCGACATTCAGGCGCGCGGATTCTCACTGCGGTCGCGCAATGCCTCAAACACCTGACTGAGGGCAGGTTGTGAGGTCGTTAGCGCCGCGGTGAAGGCTTCTTCGGCAATGTGTTCCCCAAGCTGTCTGTACGATTCGAATTGGGACTCGTCGAAGAACTGGTCCGCCGTGGGCTCGTGCGGAAAGCATTCATGGTTATTCGCGTATTCCAAAACGTCCACCGGTTCTTCTCCGGTAAGCGAGGGTTTCAAATAGATGAGGATGCCATCCTCCGCCCCGGGATCCACACGGCTATAGTGGATCGTGCCGATCCCATGGTGTCCTAAAGTGTGTCCGGTCGACTCTTGTCGTCTCAGCCTTTCCAGCTTGATCTCGATGTCGATTCCCAGGTCAATGCGGATTTTCCGGATCGCATTTCCCAGGTCTTGAAACGCGAAATCCGGATCGGCGCCTGCGTCGCTCACGAGAATGCAATGACAGCGGCGCAGCACCATCTCGTACAGACCCAGATTATCGAAGTGCCCTCCGTCCGACAGATAGACATACGGGCTATTCTCGTCCGTCAGTCCGAAGGCCTCTGCGAGCAGCGGGCCCACGGAAAATTCGGGGCAAGACCGGTCGTAGGTTCGCGCGCCGGCGTCGCCCGGATTACCCAGCCACCATCCCAGCCGTATGTTAAAGAATGCGAGCAAGAAGGCGACGGCAGGCGATGAATGATATCCCATATTGGGGCTCGCAGCCGCTCCGGAGATGGCCATGGCCGTTCCGACCGTAATAGCCTTTCCGACCCCACTATTGGTCCCGTACCGGGAAGACGGGCGATAGCCCAAGTGACTCGCAAAACTGCCGCAGTGCAGCGGTGAGACCGTAAATGACTGAGCCTTTCGCTGCTGCCACGCTAGATTGGTGCCGCGTACCAGGTTGAGCGCGATGTTGATGACGTGAAACGGCTTCGAGATTGGTTGGCCAGGTGGCGCCAGATCATGCATCTGTATGTTGTCGTCGGGATCGAAGCCGGTGAAGAGATTCGGGGTCCGTTTCACGCCATACTTCTCTAATTGGGAGGCGCCAAGATACGCGAGGATCAGACGGTTGCGATACATAGAGTGGAGCGAAAACTTATTGATGTTAATCACCCAGGCCATGCTGCAGCCGAGGACTGCCAGGGCTAAACTCATTTCGACCAGCAACCAGAATGGTGCATTGTGAATGACGTTCGCATGGCCCCACGGGTCACTCAGCATCTGGAGGCCGATGGACTGCAGGTCAACCGCTAACACTCCGTGTAGGTGGGCCAAAATCTTCAGGAGCCAACTCGTGCCGAGTGCCAGCACCGTGAGCAAGAACAGGATAAAGATGGGGGTTGCCAGCTTGAGTGCGTACTCGGCCACCTTCACTGATCGCCTGTCTTTTTGGCCCGTGGTGGGAGCGGTTCTCGAGCTGAACCCAAGCACAAGCGTGATCAGGCCAGAGAATCCACCCAGTGAAGTGATCACGGCAGGCGTGAAGGCCAGAATGCCTGGTCCGAAGATCACTAACGTCGCGGCCGCAACCCACACGACTCCTGCCAGTAACACCCACGATCCCGATCGCGCCCACCATTCACGGTCATCATCGTCAGTGTATCGGCTGGCGACGCCGACGAACAGGGTTGCGGAGAGAAGAAACACGGCCAGGACTCCGGGAACCGCGAAACCGACGTACCACTCGGCAACGCTCGAGACCGGCATCTCCGACGGCATTTCCGCCAGTACCGACCAGAGGAAGAATCCGCCCAGCGCACCAGTGCCGACGATCACCAGTATTTCAACGAACAGCCAGCGGCTCATATGCTTGAACCGGCGTAACAACAGCGCTGAGAGCAGCCAGCTGATCAAATGAATCAGAAGGGCTCCCGCCATGAAGGTTTCTCGACTGCCGAGCCCATCGACAGCTAGTTGATGCAATGTGCCACCGGCGTTGCGAAACCAGGCCCATGCGGTTGTGAGTAGCAGAACACTCAGCAATGTGGGGGTGAGAGAAAGAGTCAGGAACCACTTCTGGGATTCAAACGGTTTCCATTTCTGGTGTTCGATCGGTTTCTTGAGATGTTCCGGACGGAACGGTTCAAGACTCGGCCTATAGAGGTGAAGGTAGCTTATGGCGACTACGATAAGGCCCAGACCGGTATAGAAGAGAACTTTCATAAGGGATTCGGGCAGACCCATGTCCGATAGGTTCCACCGGACAACGGCGATCATGAACCTTGGTACCATCAATCCGACAATCAGAAGAGGGAGCAGGACCAACCAGTTGAGAAGCAGGTTGCGCAGGTATGTCCCGATCAGTGTCCAGGAGTCCGCAGAGAGCAGCCCCAAACGTGGGCTGAGAAAATTACTGTACCTGCGGAGCCATGTCACCGGCTGGGGCTCCGTGTCCAAAGGCGTCTGTGGCTGCCGTCGAAGTTCTTCGGCTACACCCGCGATCCCTTGTGGGTGCCGCTTGATCCATGCCGAAAGCCAACTCCCGACGTAGCCGCCTCCCGAGACGGTAGATAGATAGTTAAACCGCTCAAGAAGATTGGTGCGGGCCAGCCCCTGAAGCACACCAAGACCGAAGGTCGCACTACGAATGCCGCCACCGGAGAAACAAAGCGCACTGCGCCGGTCCGGAAGACCGTGGATAAGCTCGTAGACTGCTTTCAGACGCTCGTCCTCCGATCCGTTCACGGGGTAGTCCTCAAAGCTGGGGTGCGGAAGTTTCTTGTATTCAGACTTTAGCGTCGCCGTGGAATCGGCTGCTGGGGAGGTGTGGAGCTTCAAGTACTCCTCTTCCAGGATCGTCGGAAGTCGTAGCGGGGCGTGCGGGCCTTGTGGAGAGGGCATGGAGTACCTCCTATGACTGCGGGGCTTCAAGCCACTTCACAATTCTGGGCCGGTACTTGTCGACGACCTTCTGGGCTGCCTTGATGAGCAGCGCCCCATGACACGGAGTTTTGATTTTGAACAGGGTTGGGATCTGGCTGACCGCCTGTTTGATCTGCGTTGGCGTCACATTCTGAGAGAATTCGCCCCGACAAGCCTCGGGCAAGTCTTGATAGCCGGTCCAGTCGACGTCGGTGTGTTTGAGGACCACAATCCTCAGATGGGCGAAATCAGGCAGGACGACACCCTCGGTCCTGAGACTATGCCAGAGCAGGGTTTGATAGACGTTGGCTCGTTCTTCCATGATGCCGACGATGCGGGAGGGATCGTCCTTGAACACTTCGAAGCCCTTTTCGCTGTTGTCCAATTCACCCGCATTGGCGTCGAAGGGGAAGGAGCTGTCAATGACGATGATCAATCCTTTTCTGGAAGAGCCCTGGGGGATCTTCTTCAAAAACAGAGTCGTGAGAGATTCCGTGCCCAGGTTATCGAATAACCCGCCGTCGCCGATGTGATGATATGGCGGCCTACCGTCTACGTTATAGGTCACTGGTCCGACGACCGGTGGAAAAGAGGCTGAGGTCGCGACTGCCAGAGAGAGTCGCAGATTCTCATGATTTGCCCCGATTTGTTCGAATGTGAGGGGGAGGAATTGCTTTTTGGCCTTCTCCAGCCCGCTTTGAATGATCGCCAAGCCTTCGGGTGTGACCGGTACCGGTCGATCGGGCTTCTTCAACTCCTTAATCAGCAGCTCGATGAAATCATACTCGAACTCGGTGGAAGGCAACGTGGTCAGCGCAAAGCGCTGGCCGGAGTTGTACACCGTTCCATTCAAAATTATCCGTGGGCTGTCGCCGCGCTGTTCACGCTCATACAGTTGCGCAAACGTCATTTCGTCGAGGAACTGGCTGTCCCATACTTCGGAGAGAGAATAGGCCAATTTGGTCGGATTCAATGCGCGGAAGAAGGCCATTTGCCGGACGAGCGCCCGCCGTTGAAAATTTGTCTGCATGGCGGTTTTAAAAGTGGAAAAGAATTCACGATAACGGGGGGACAATCCCTGTTCGCCCAGGACCGGTTCCGACTTGGGCGGTTTCTTGGCCGCATAATAGGCGGTGGCCAGGCTACCGCCGGATACGCTCGACATGTAGCCGACGCTCTCAAGGACGCTGCGTTTTGTGCCGCCTTGCTGCACGTAGGTTTCCGCCAGCGCCTCCAGCGCGCCGGCGGCGAACGTAGCAGCTCGGCTGCCTCCCCCGGATACAGCCAGGCCTACCAAGGTATCCTGGTCCGCGAGCGGAGCAAATACCGGAGTTGACTTGTCAGGATGGGCGGGTAGTTGCTGAATCTTCGCAAAACAACCGGTGAGCGCGAAGAAGAGTCCAACGCCAACCACAAGACCGACGTGCTTCATATAATGCCTCCTTAGAAATCCGGCTCGTCGATTTCGCCGGACGGACTTCGCGTACCTCCCTGGATCTAAACCGATCGACGGTATGCCATGTCGTGACCAGTGCCCGTCCAGAATCTACTTTTCCTGCAGGACTTGAAAGTAACAGAAGCCTTCGTGCTCGATGAGTTTTTTCGCGATCACTCCCGCGGCTGTTTCCAACGTGGCGGCGACGGTTTCGTTCTGAACGCTGAAAACGCTTCCGCCTCGCACGACTTTGCCGACCAGCGACGTGACCGCTGCTTCGGCCCGCAGGGCATCGCGGGTAACTCGGCCCAGAGCCTCCAGCGGAATCGGCGCATGGTCGGCGTCAAATGCGGGATAGACCTGGCCCGAACCTTTCCACGCGATCTGGAGCGCGGTGGCACCTTGCACGGCCGGTTCCCGGAACGCGGCGTCGAAGAACGCCTCCAGGAATACGCGGGCGAGATCGGCGCTGATGCGTTGGGAGTCGGCGCGTACAGCAGAGAAGGCGATGGATTTCCCAGATGGATTTACGACCTCCAACGACAACCCGGGGAAGATCCAGGTATTGCCGTTGCGGTCGGTGAATCCGGACGAGGTAACCTTGGTCGCGGCGCGGATTCCCGTTCCGGATGCCGAAGGCTCCACGGTGAATCGGATGTCGCCGAAATAGGCCTTGTTGTAAGCCAGCAGCAGCTGCGCAAAACGAGAGGTATCCTGTGACAACTCGTCTTCGTCGAAGTCGAGATGGCCGTGCCACTGCCGAATGACATCGACAACTCTCTTCAGCGCGTTGAGATCGAGGCGGTGACGGGACTCGTTCGTCCAATCGCGCAGAAGATCCTCGATCGCGGACAGTGATTCCGCCCGGGCCCGTTGTTTCGCTTTTACGCGTTCGATTACGGCTCGAATCGGAGCGAGGTAACCTTCTGTCCGAGCAGGTTCGGTTGTCGTCGTAGGGGGCAGGGCTCCGGTTCGTTCGGTCCCTCGCGCCATCGGTCCGCGGTCATCGTACGCCTGTTTCGTGCACGCCAGGAATTCATCTGCGAGGGCGCCGCTTGCCGCGAGTTTATCGCGGAACGACGCCTGATTCAGATCGACGTCTTCGTGCAAGCCAATGATCGGCAGCCCGCATCCTGCTGTGAGCACAACGGTGATCGCCAGGAAGGGGAAGATAGAGCGAGGCATAGGCATGCGGAACCTCTTATGGGAATAGCGGCATCCGAACCGGATCGCGCACCGCGAAAGACACCAATGCGCTAAGCAACCGGCATGCCGCTTTGTGTGCGGCATGACGCTGCTGATTGATCGAAATCCAGGACAACGGAATGAAGAATTCCATGCACGAGGCTTTGAATGGCTCTTTTCTGATACAAGCTGTATTGAATTGAATACCCCGACCTTAGTGCTTCTTGTCTTTCTGCATGATCTTGTCGGTCCAGGCCAGGAGGATGGCGGAGCCGAGGAAGGTCATATGAATGAAGATTTTCCACTTGATGTGTTCGAGGTTCTCATTGGCCACGTCCACGAAGGCTTTGAGCAGGTGGATGCTGGAGATTCCGATGAGTGAGGCGGCCAGCTTGATCTTGATCGTGCCGGGGTCCACGTGGGTCAGCCAGTCGGGGCGGTCCGGGTGGGTTTCGAGGTCAAGTTTGCTCACGAACGTGGCATAGCCGCCGATGATCACCATGGTCAACAGGTTCGCCACCATCGTCACGTCGATCAATCCGAGCACGCCCAACATGAACTTGGTTTCTTCCAGCTGGTGAATGTGGAGGGACATCTCCCACAGTTCGACCAGGAATTTGTATGCGTAGAGCAATTCCGCGACGATCAGGCCTCCATAGAGAGGAGCCTGAATCCATCGACTGGCGAACACCACGGTTTCGAAAACTTTTTCCACCTGACTGCCGGGGGACGACGTGTTTGATACGGACTGTGGATCGGACATAGGGCTCCTGGCTGATGGTGACGCTGGCTGTGCTGGATGGAATGACCCGATGGGAGCGTTATCCTAGAGAGCAAACGCGTAACTGTCAAATCCGACCGGTTTCTTTTCTGTCTCGGTGGACCGGCCGGAGCAACGCGGCTAATCCGGCAGCGTCCCGGCCGGATCCGACAGATCGTGGCCCGGCTCCGGAGTGCAGAGCAACCGGACGGTGGCGACGACTTTGCGATCTTCACGCGATTTATCGAAGAAGAAATCGGCGCCGGCGACGGCGCAGGCACATTCGAGCTCGGGCGAGGGCTGATTTGTCACCATAATCACTGTGGGGTGCAGCAGGAGTTGCTTGATGTGCCGGAGGACTTCGATGCCGCTCCCGTGTTTTAGTTCGGTATCGAGAATCACGATGCCGGGTTTGCGATTGGCGATCATCGCCGCGGCCTCTTCGGATTCGGAGGCTTCCCCGACGACCGCAATCCCCGGGATCTTCGCCAGTCGCCGTTTTAACCTTGTGCGAGTGACAGGGTCCTGATCAACAACGACAACGTTCATGCATTGGCTCCGCGCCGGCAATCGAGGCAGGTTTGTCCGTCGATCGTACGGGTTTTCGGGCGAATCGGCAGATCGTCTCGCTTATTATTCTGTAGGAGAGGTCTTCCATGGATACGAATCGCCCTTGCGCTCTCTGCTCGCCAAGGGAGACATTCGAAAGGGGGGGGACTGTTCGTGCATCGTCCCGGTCCTGGCTTCAACGATCGTTGCGTGCGGCAGGGTGATTGAGACGGTCGTGCCATGGCCCGGTTCCCCGACGATGTTGACCGTGCCGCCCAGCAGAACGACTCGCTCGTGAATCCCCCGCAGTCCGAAAGAGCCTCTCTGTTTCATCTGATGCCGGTTGATTCCCTTCCCGTTATCGGCCAGTTCCAAGACCAAGTCCTCGGCTCGTTCGAACATTGTGATGTTCACCGTCGAAGCCTGGGCGTGACGCACCACATTGGTCAGGACTTCTTGAACGATCCGGAATAATGCTGTGGAAGAATCCACGGTCATGTTGAGATCGGAGAGCACCGGATCGATGAGTGTCGTGCACTGGATATTGGTACGAGTCTGAAAATCCTTCGCCAGCCATTCCACGGCGGGCAGGAGACCCAGATCATCGAGAATGCACGGATGCAATGCGGTGGCTGTATGCCGGACGGAGGCCATGAGCGCATCAACCGCGGCAAGCATGGCCTCGGTCCTCTTGATGAGTGAATGGGCGTTGGCCGTGCGAGGTTGCTGTCCAAGGTTGTTGCGCAGCCATGCGAGGTCGAATCTCAGCCCTGTGAGATGCTGGCCGAACTCGTCGTGCAATTCCCTCGCAATACGCCGACGCTCAGCCTCCTGGGCTTTAAGGATCTTACCGATAGCTTCGCCCCCGGTTTGTTGCGCAGGGATGAGAATTGACCTGCCCTTGCGCCGATCGTCGAGCTGCGCACCGGCCATTCGGCCAGTCTGCCGCGGCAGTACCGTCCTCACACGATCAATCCGTTTCATAGACTCTGAGAGTTTCTGAGGCTTCACGACGTTCCTTTCCGGAAGGGTTACACGGCTGAGAGCACCGGTCCTGGCACATACTCGGCCATGATTCTTGTGCCACGACCGATCTGTGACCGTATGGACAGTTGCCATCCGAGCTTCTCCATCCGCGCCGCCATCCTGGCCAGGCCATAGCCGACGCTCGGCCGGTCTGACAACGAAAACCCTTTCCCGTCATCGCAAACCGTAAGCGCGATTCCTGTTCGACGACAGCGTAGTGTAATCGTGGCCGCAGTGGCCTCCGCGTGACGCACGCAATTACTCAACGCTTCCCTGGCCACCGTCAAGAGTTCGTGTGCCTCTTCTTGCGTCAGGCATTCCAACGCACTCCGCCGGATATCGAGCGAGACAGCCAATGGGCTGAGCGGCCTGTAGGTAGCGACCAAGCGTCGAAGTTCCGACGCCAGGCTGAATCGATGCACCGTTCCTGATTCGAGCCGCAGAATGAGCCGCCGGAGGTCCCGGGCCACCTGATCGATCTGCCTGATCAAAAAATCCTCGGGCCCTGCGTTTCCCGCCGAAACCGTTGACTTTATACGGCGACCCGCACGAAGGCCGAGGCTAATGGCATTGAGCGATTTCAGGACGCAATGCTGAAGTTCGCGCCCCAGCCAGCTGCGGTCCTCCAGAAGCGCCCCTACACGTTCTTCCGCCGCAATGAGGGCAAGAGCCAGGTCGCCTTGTACCTTATGAGCTGGGACATGCCGAACGGTGTCAGTGGAAGTCTGACAAGACTCCAAATTCAAATTCATTGGAGAATGACGCGCCGGTTCCATCGGAGCGGGCTGTCGAAATCCTTCAATGATCGTAAACCCTCGAGAATCTAAAGACATCAGACGAACCCCTCCCTTAATTTTCAAACTCGAAACGGACATAAGCCCAACGGGCGGACAGACGAACTCTACGCGAGACTTAAGCGGGGATCACCTGGCGGTTCCGCCAGGTGACGAAATGCTGACAATTCTGAAACGATCCGCGGCCATTTGATGCTCAACGTTCGTCAACGGGAGGGGAGGCGTCATGATTCAATCAGTGACGACAGGAATGAAGAAGGTGTGCTTTTGCGAGGGGGAGTTTCACGTGCGGACTCTGGAGAGTGGAGAAGAGTTACGGCAGGCGTATCGATTGCGCCACCGGGTCTTTGCCGAAGGTTTGAAGTGGGTGCCGGAAACAACCAACCGACTCGAAACGGATATCTACGATTCGTGGAGCCACTCGATCGGGGTCTTTTCCGAATGGGGGCGGCTGCTCGGGATTGTTCGCATGACTCAGGCTCCGGTGCCCTTCATGCTGGAGAGCGAATTCAGTGCCTGCCTCGTAGGTTCGCATCCTGTTCGCAAAGAACTCGACACGGCGGAAATTACTCGCCTGGCGGTGGACCCCGGGATTACGGATCGTAGTCTTTCCACACAGCTCATGTGCACCGTGATTAAAGGGGCGTACCAGTGGTGCCTGGCCCATGACATTCGCTACACCTATCTCGTGGTGGAAAAGCGGTTGCTCCGCGCTCTTCGCTTAATGGGGTGGCCCTGCCAGCCCATCGGTGAGCCAGTGGCATTGCCTCCGGCCCAAGCCGTCTCCGTCGCCTCCCTCATAGACCTGGATGAGTTCAGATTCAACGGCGCCACCAAGCGTCCCGAGCTGCTGAAATGGTACTCGTCGGTCGATGACCGGCCCGCCATCCTGACCGACCACATGCCGGCTTTGGATCAACCATTGTCGAGAAGCGTTCATCCTCAAGGGGAGGCTGTGTACCTCTGAAGTTCGCAGCGGTATGAGCAAGTGGAGACGGACTCGTCGAGACCAGGCACAGTGAGGCGGCCTCGCTAGATCGCCGTGGGCAGGCCGTGCAGATTGGGAAGTCCATGCTCCAAGGCCGTGGCCACTGCCTGAGAGCGTGAGGTTACATCCAGCTTTGCGAAAATGCTCTCGACATGAAATCGGATGGTCCGTTCCGTCACTCCAAGAATCTGCGCGATTTCCCAGTTGGTTTTGCCGTTCTTCATCCAGTTCAGGATGGTGAGCTCACGGACCGAGAGTTGTTTTACACATTTGTCCAATGCCGAAGCGTGCCTCGGCTCCGCCCGCATGAGCGCAAGGTGCAGGTGATGTCCCAGGTACTCGACGAGTTTGAGATAGCGCTCGGCTTCAATGCCGTCCATTCCTGCAAACGAACAAAAGGTGGCGATCCCGCAGGCCTTGTCAGCGGAGGCTGTCGTAATGCCATCTCCCAGACCAAATTCCTTAGCGGCCTGGATGAAATCCCGTTCCTTTTCGGAAGGTGCAGCGCCATACGCGGCTTTCCAATGACGGGTGCCCGGAGATTGCAGGGCAGATTTGAAAACCGGGTCCACCTCGTAATAGCTGTTTTGCCAGTAGAGACGGAGCCACTCATCAGGGTAACTGACATTAATGACGTTCGCGAACCCCTGAAATGTGCCTCCGGGTCCCAGGCGAGCAAGCCCGCCGAGGAGGCGGTTAAACGGAAAGAGATTTTGAAACCGTACCATAACGTCCCTGATTTCCTGAGACGTTTCCGCTTGAGCCGCGTAATGTACGACCTCAAGGGCATTCTGGCATTCCTGTTTTGACAGTGTTTCGAAGAGTTGCCTGGGGAAGGACCGGCTGGCAATTCGTGCCATGAAGCACCTGGGATGAAGAGGACCCGAACTGCCGCCCAGTATACGCTGACTGTCTGAAAGAAGAAAGGGGAGATGTCTCCCCTCTCCGTGTCGTGGAGGGATCACAATCCGCTGGTCGTCATAATATTCTTGCTGGACCAAGCGATGAATAGGATTGTACCATTGCGCATTTTTTCGCTCTTATCGGGATCATACCGGTCATGGTCTGGTTAGTCGTTTCTCTGGTCTGCATATCGGTCTGGCTTCACCCTGTTATCGCTGCTGCTCAAGCTATCCGGTTCCAACCGCAGGGGGCTGCTGCCGCAGGGCAAGGGAATGCCTTCAGCGCGCAAGCTGACGATGCCTCCGCGATCCATTTCAACCCGGCCGGCCTGACCCAGGTCAGCGGTGTCCAACTCCTTGCGGGAACGGCTCTCATGGGAGGGTCGGTCAAATCGAAGACTCAGGCGGGCGCTGATGTTCGAGGTGACTTCGGAGGAAGCATCATCTCTCCTCCGCCGAGCCACGGGTATTTCAGCGCCAATCTTGGCGCTGTCGGATGGCACAGCCTCGAGGACATCACAGTGGGGATCGGGCTCACGAGTCCATATGGACTGAACACCAGATATCCGACAGATGGTCCGTTCAACTCGGCGGTGACGTCATCGACACTTCCGCTGATCGATATCAAGCCGACCATAGCCTACAAGTTGAACGAACAGCTGGCGTTCGGACTCAGCGCGGATGTGTACACGTTTGCGAGTTTTTTAGGAGAAGGACAGGTCGAACAGCATCTCGTCTGGCCGGGTGGATCAGGGATTCCCGCCGGATCATCGGTTGAGTTTCAGGGCAAAGGCACGGGTGCCGGGTTCACCGCCAGCATGCTGTATACCCCCTTCCGCAACGAGGAGGGAAAGCCCCGTGCCGCCATCGGATTGATCTACAGCAGCCAGGCCGTGTTGCCTGTGAGCGGCGCCTTGTGGGCCAACGGCGCCAAGGTCGCCGATGCCTCGACCACCATTGTGCTGCCCCAGATTTACCGAGGGGCGGTCGCACTCTGGCCGATTCGAGATCACCACCGTGAGTGGAAGTTGGAAGTCGATGTGGAGTACGTCGGCTGGAAATCGGTGCGAAACTTTGATCTGGGTTTATCGACCGGGGGGACGTTGCCTCAGCCTCAGCAGTGGAAAACGGTGCCCGTGATTCAAGTCGGAACGGAGTATAAGTGGGTGGACCCCTCCTGGCTATCCCACTGGGACGTCGCAGTTCGGGCCGGCTACACCAGGACGGAAAACCCGATTCCTGACACCACGTTCAATCCTGGCATTGCTTCCTTCACGGCCAATACCTTGTCCCTGGGGGCGGGTGTGTTGTGCAAGGATGGCGGAACATTTCTCGGCCTCATGGTCTGTGGCGGGAAGGGCAATTCATTCTGGATGCCGCGTGCCATCGGCTTCGATCTCGCCTATCAGGACTGGATCTATGAGCCGCGGACTATTACGACGAATGTGAATCCTGCCGTGAACGGAAATTATCGTACCTCGATTCACCTCGGCATTGTTTCGCTCAACCTACGGTACTAAGCCCGCGTCTTGCAGCTGGAACGTACCGGAAAGATGGGGCTTAGGACGGGCGACGAAGATCAAGGGTGATGCGAGTCCCCTTGTTCGGAGACGTATGGATCGCGAGACGGGCCTTGAGTTTTTTCGCTCGCGATCGCATGTTTGTGATGCCCATCCCGAGGTGTGTTTTCTCGCGCAGTTGGAACCCTCTCCCATCGTCGGCTACCTCCAGCCTGATGTTCCCCCGATGTAGTTGAAGCGTGAGTGACCGATTGGCGGCCTTGGTGTGCCGGAGGCTGTTGCTAAGCGCTTCTTTGGCGATCGCGACGATGTGGGCACGCTGCTCAGGCGACAAACGCATCGCGGCGTCCGGATCGATCGTCAGTGCGATGTCGGCCGCCCCGGTTGCGATGAAGGATCTGACGAGCGATCGGAGCGCGCCTGCCACGTTCTCTCTCCGGACCGGGGAGACCTGCATGCGGGGAATGAATTCGCGCACCTCACGAATGAGCGCGTTCAACTGGTTTATCGAGCCGTTGAGCCGCTTCGCGTTGAGTTGGGAGATCCGTCTTAGCCGTTGCCGGGTGAGTTCCAGCCCCATGCCGACGGCGTAGAGCGACTGCAGGAGGTTGTCGTGAAGGTCCTGGCTGAGGCGTTCACGCTCTTCGAAAGCCTGGCGGACCTCCATTTCGCTTCGGCGCAGCGCTTCTTCGGCGTGCTTTTGCTCTGTAATGTCGGTTCCGACGGTGACTGCGCATTTGGTCCCGTTCAGCTCGATCAATTCACACGAAATCAGAAACCGCCGTGCGGTGCGATCTTTGGTATAGAACGTCAGGTCGAGATCGCGGAGCGAACCTTCGGCCCTCAACCGGTCTATGAGGTTCATCCTGTCCGCAGAGGTCGGCCAGAGTCCTAACGTGATCGTGCTCTGCCCGATGACTTCCTCCCGCTGAAAGCCGAACAAACGCAGTGAGGCTTCATTGACTTCGAGGCAACGTCCGCTCTCAAGTTCTGTCACGATGATCGGGTGAGGACTTGAACGGAAGGCCTTGGCGAACCGCTCCTCACTGGCTCGTAACGCCTCTTCGGCCCGCTTGCGGTCGGTAATGTCGATCCAGGATCCGACGATTTCCACCGGGTTGCCGGCGGGGTCGTACACCAGCTTCATCCGATCGTGCATCCAGTGGTAGGTCCCATTCTTGTGGAGGAAGCGGTATTCGTCCACATGGGATCCCTGCTGGAACAGGCGAGAGAATTCGCCAAAGACGCGTGTCTGGTCGTCCGGATGAATGTGCGCGGCCCAGAAATCCGGAAGATCGAGAAATTCTCGCGGTTCGTAACCCAGATGATCGACGACGTTATCGCTGACGTAGGTAGCGCCGTAATCAGCGGATATTTTGCAGGAATAAATGATCGACGGGCTGGACGCCATGAGGTACTGGAGCCGTTCCCGGACGATGCTGAGTTCCTGCTCGGCGAGTTTCCGATCCGTGATGTCTTCGACGATCGCCAGAATAAGCCGATTGCGCTCCCCGGGGAGTTGTAAGGAACTCGCGGTCACATTCACCCAGATGCACTGACTATCCTTGCGGATGTAACGTTTTTCCAGGTTGTAGCTCGAAATGTCTCCGCAGAAGAACCGGTCTGTGAGAACCGTATTGCTGGCTAAGTCGTCCGGATGTGTATAGAGCGAATAGGTTTTCCCCACCAGTTCATCTTTGGAGTAGCCCACCATTTTCCGGAACGCCGTGTTGATCTTTCGGATTGTTCTATCCTCGTTCAGGATGCACATGCCGACCGGAGCTTTTTCAAACATCAGGCGGAACCGCTCTTCACTCTCGCGCAAAGAAGTTTCAGCCTGTCGGCGTTCGAGTTCGCTACTGAGCCATCGCGCCATCAACTGCAAGAAGCGTTTGTCCGATTCGGTAAACGCAATCGGATGGGGAAGCGGGCTCAAGAACGAGATGGAGCCCACGGCTGTGCCGTGAACGGACAGCTTCGACCCAAGGTACGATTCGAACCCCAAGAGGGAATAGGCCGGCAGATGCTTCCAGTCAGACGCTCCGATGTGTTCAATGGCGATCGGTTCCTCGACGAGCAACGTTTGACTGCAATAGCTGTCGCGTAAGGGGAGACGCGTGCCTTCGGGCGGCATGGGGCGGTCCGATCGAATGGCGGCGAGCTCCAGTTCATCGCCTCGTGCGGTAGCAAAGATTGCGATGGGGAGTTGAAACCTCCTCCGGCCGAGGTCAAGCAGCGCGCGAACCTGCTCATCGAAGGTCGAAGCGGTTCCGGATGTAATTTCATAAAGCTCGCGAATCGCCTGTTCGCTCAGGCGAAGCGACGATTCCATTTGCTTGCGTTTAGTAATGTCCGCCAGGAGCCCGAAGGTGCCGACGATGTTTCCCCGCTCATCCCTCAGCACCGTGGCCCAGAGCGAAAGATCGATCGGCGTTCCGTTCCTTCGTACGCGCCGAAGTTCCACACCCTGGAGTTGTCCCTGCTCGAGCAACTTGTCCCACAGTCGATCGGATTCATCTCGGCGGTCCGAGGGGAGAAACGGGGCCGGCTTTCCGATGACCTCTTGTTCGGACCAGCCGAGCATGATTTCAGCGGCATGGTTCCAGAGCGTGACCGTCTCACCGCTTGGATCAAGCGCCATGATGGCCAGGGGTGAGGTGCGGATGAGCGCCTCTAACGTGGTCGTGAGACCATGGGCCCGTTCTTCAGCCGTTTTCTTCGCCGTGATGTCCTCGCACATCACGAGCACGATCAGAGCGTCATGACTATCGCGAACGGCTCTGGCGGTTTCTCTGACCCAGAGACGCCGGCCGCTCCGATGTACCTTCTGAATGTCCCATTGGAAAATCTTGTACGGGCTTTGCGTGCAGGCGATGAGTTGCTCGCGGACCGCTCCGTGGTCGGCAGGATCAAAGACGAGGAGCACTGATTGGCCGATCAATTGCTCAGAGGAGTAGCCCAATTGCTCGGCGCCGAACTGATTGACGGAGAGGGTCGTGCCGTCGGGCGCAAGCGCAAACGACATGCACGGGGTATTCTCGTACAGGAGCCTGAAGTGACTCGTTGAAGGTTGCGGAGGGGGCGGAGCGCCGGACATCGGCTCCGTCCGTTCTTGCTCAAGTTCGGCCACGCGCTCTCGAAGCCGGTCAAGTTCTTCGGTCAGATCAAGCGGGACCTCCATGGTTTTCTTCATGAAGCGCTCCTGGCGTGTCGGTGCGGAATCGGCCGATAGGATAGGGCCAGTGACGGCAGAAAAGCTAGGGGCCGGAGGACAAACGGATTTGCGCGGGGCATTCGATTATTTCTGGCGGGACTGCTCCGGTGAATCACTCGAAGAAAGTGCTCGAAGGGCTTGAATCGACTGGTCTGTGAGTCCCGCCGCGCGCAAGTCGGGGTCTGATGCCGCCATGATTCCTTCGAGAGTCTTGAAACGGTTCAGGAGGGTGGCTCGGCGGATCTCTCCGATGCCGATGATCCGGTCCAGGCTGGACGTGAGCAGCGCACGGCTTCGAAGTTTCCGGTGAAACGTGACGGCGAAGCGATGGGCTTCGTCGCGAATGCGCTGCAGGAGATGGGTGGCGGGAGAGGTCGGGGTTAGCACAATGGGATTCTTTCGTCCGGCCAGAAAAATCCTTTCGTCCTTCTCCCGGCGTGCTTTCGCGAGGCCGAGAACGGGAAGTCCCTGTGCTCCGACCTGCCTCAGCCCCTCCATGGCGGCGGCCAATTGGCCAAGCCCTCCATCGATCAGAATGAGGTCGGGCCTCGCAAGATCTTCCAATCCGCCATAGCGCCGCGCGACGACTTCCTTCATGCTGGCGAAATCGTTCGCGCCCACGACGGTTTCGATCTTGAATCGCCGATAGTCGGCCTTCTTCATCTGGCCGTCTTCCCACACGACCATCGAAGCGACGGACTGATTGCCCATGGTGTTGGAAATGTCGAATCCTTCGATCCGACGCGGGGTGATCTCGAGGCGGAGCAGTCGCCTGAGTTCGTCAACTGCCAGCCGGTCGATCGCCTCATCACGGAGATGGTCGGCGACTGCAGCGGCCGCATTCTCTTCGGCCAGGAGGAGGAGTTCGTGTTTGGTGCCTCGCTCCGGAACGAGAACCCGCACGGGCCCACCGCGCTTGTCTGACAGCCATTGTGCGATTAATCCCGCATCGGCTATGTCGACGGGAAGCAGCAGTTCGCTCGGCGGCTGCCCCTCTTTGTTGTAGAACTGCTCGATGGCCGAACGGACGAGTTCTTCGTCTGCGACGTCGGCGGACTGGGGCCAGAAGAAATCCTTCCGGCCAATCAGTAGGCCGCCCCGCACGAATAATAATTGGAGATCGACCGCCGTGCCCCTTCTTGCGATTCCAACGACGTCCTGATCGATGGTTGCCGTTTGAGTGATCCGCTGTCGTTCGAGGGTTC
>DATGEA010000400.1:0-18704 GCA_035310605.1 Nitrospira sp.
TGACAGTTCGCAGCGCAACAAGTCACCCGGCCGGATCTCGAAGGAGTGTGCGCCCATGACAGAGAATATCGATACCCTCTTAAAGGAAAGCCGCATCTACCGACCGAACGACAAGACGAAGTCAGCCGCCTACATCAAGGACTACGAAACCGACTACAAGAAATCCATCGCCGATCCTGAGGGATTCTGGAGCGGAATGGCGAAAGAATTGGACTGGTTTTCTCCCTGGAACAAAGTCCTTGAATGGAACTATCCCTGGGCCAAATGGTTCGTTGGCGCCACATGCAACATCGCCTACAACTGCCTGGATCGGCATGTGAACACCTGGCGCAAGAACAAGGTTGCGGTCATCTGGATCGGCGAAAACGATCAAGAACGCATTTTCACCTACGGGGAGCTCTCCCGGCAGGTCAATCGCTGCGCGAACGCCCTGAAGAAACTCGGGCTCCGAAAAGGCGACCGCGTCACGATCTATCTCCCTAAAATACCCGAGCAAATCATCGCGATGCTGGCCTGCGCCCGTATCGGTGTCATTCATAGCGTCGTCTATTCCGGTTTCAGCGCGCCGGCCCTGGCCAGCCGCGTCAATGATGCCGAATCGAAACTGGTCATCACGGCCGACGTCGGATTCGATCGGGGCAAGGTCATCAATCTCAAGCCGGTCGTCGATGAGGCGCTGAAGAGCTGCCCCACCGTCGAGCACGTGGTGGTCGTGCGTCGGCAGAACTCCGGACCGGAGCTTACGGCCCCAAAAGAGATCGATTGGAATGCATGGATCAAGCACGAGAGGGCCGTCTGCGAGGCAGAGCAGCTCGATGCAGAATCGCCGCTCTATATCCTCTACACATCAGGCACCACCGGGAAACCGAAGGGCGTCGTGCACGTCCACGGCGGCTATATGGTCGGGACCTACGCGACCACCAAATATGTCTTCGACATGAAAGACGATGACGTCTATTTCTGTGTCGCCGACCCTGGCTGGGTCACCGGGCACAGCTACATCGTCTACGGCCCGCTCTTGAACGGGGCGACCATTCTCACCGTCGAAGGCAAACCGGACTATCCCAATCCGGGCCGCTGGTGGAACTTGATCGAACGCTATGGTGTCTCGATTTTCTACACAACGCCCACGGCCATCCGCCTGCTCATGCGCCACGGAGAGGACTGGCCCAAGAAATATGATCTCTCAACCTTGCGGATCCTGGGCAGCGTCGGTGAACCGATCAATCCGGAAGCATGGGAATGGTTCCATCGCGCGGCCGGGGGAGACAAACCGATCATGGATACCTGGTGGCAGACGGAAACCGGCGCCATCCTGATTACGCCGCTCCCCACCGTCCCGTTGAAGCCGGGCTCTGCCACCAGACCGTTCTTTGGCATCGAAGCCGATGTGGTAGATCGGGAAGGCAACAGCCTGCCGGCAAATGTCGGCGGTTTCGCCGTGATCAAGAAGCCCTGGCCTTCGATGATGCGGACCATCTACAAGGACCCGGAACGCTACATGACCTACTGGAACACGATTCCCAACTGCTACACCGCCGGCGACATCTGTCACAAGGATTCGGACGGCTACATGTGGTTCATGGGCCGTGCGGACGACGTCATCAAGGTGGCGGGCAACCGGCTCGGCACCGCCGAAGTGGAAAGCGCGCTGGTGAGTCACCATGCCGTCGCGGAAGCCGCCGTGATCGGGAAACCGCACAAGACCGTGGGCGAATCCATTAAAGCTTTCGTCATTCTGAAACAGGGTGAGACGGCAAGCCCCGAACTCATCCACGCGATCAAGGAACAGGTGAAGCATGAGCTCGGGAAGATTGCCGTACCATCCGAAATCGAGATCGTGACATCCCTCCCGAAGACCCGTTCAGGGAAAATCATGCGACGGGTGCTCAAGGCCAAGGAATTAGGTCATGATCCGGGCGATATTTCGACGATCGAAGAGTAACAGAATTGGCGACAGGACAGAGAAAACCCGGTGAGCCCATTTATTTGAGACGCCACATGCTTGCGCTCGCTCTGGCGGTAGGGCTGCCGATCATCTTCCTGCAGCTCTATAAGATTTACGTGGGGCCGATCAGTTTCAGTGTGCAGATGGCCATCGGCGCGATCGTGTCGATTCTCGCGGGCATCATCCTTTATTTCGCCTATCGGTCCTCTGCACAGAACCAGCCGTAGCAAAAGGATCCCTGCTCCCGTACCTCTGACCGGGCCCCCTGCGACAGATTTTGCGCCGCGAGAGATCCGCCCAACGGATCGTGCCGCATGGCCACTCGCTAAATCAGTCCCCGTTTCTGGAGATAGTCCCGATCGATGATGGGCGTGGTCTTGGGAAGCTGGCTCCGCTCCTGGAGCAGGCGCTCGACGTATTTGCCGATAAGATCGGACTCGAGATTAACCGTATCGTTGACCTGTTTGAGCCCGAGGGTCGTCACTTTGGCCGTGTGCGGAATGATCGCGACGGAAAAAGCATGATCGGTCACTTCATTGATCGTCAGGCTGATGCCGTCGACGGTAATCGAGCCTTTCGTGACGCAATAACGCAGGACCTCCGACGGCGCTTCGATGGTGAAGAAGATCGCATTCCCCTCCTGCTGACGGTTGCGGATCGTCCCGACGCCGTCGACATGGCCTGCCACCAGATGCCCGCCGATCCGTTCGTTCAACCTCATTGCCCGCTCTAGATTCACGGGCGCGCCGGCGGTCAAATGCCCGAGCGTCGTGACCGAGAGCGTCTCCGGCGACACCTCAACGACAAAGTCCCGCTCGCCTTTGGTGACGACGGTCAGGCAGGTACCGTTGACGCTTACGCTGTCCCCTACTTTCAGATCGCTGAGCACAGTTGAGGCGAGGATCGTCATCCTCGTTCCGGCGAGGGTTTTTCCCATCACGGTCACAGCGCCCATTTCTTCGACAATGCCCGTAAACATGCAACAGGCTCTCAGCAATCAGCCATCAGCGTTCAGCTAAGACTCTTTTCTCATCATTTGCCGGACGACATAGACGAATAGGATCAGTAGCACGATCACGCCAAGGGACGCCAGTACCCCTATCACGATATTTTCTGTCGCTACCTCGTTCATGGCGGCCTCATTATACCACCGAGTTCACCGCGGTCTCACTGTTACCCAGAAGACTCCAGCCGCCGCAACCTGAATGGCGGCGATAATCGCAAAGGCCCACGCGTAACTCATAGTGGCAATCAGCACGCCGGCCAGCAACGGCCCGCTGGCGTGGCCGATATCGCCGATCGTGCCTTGCATGCCCATCCCCGCGCCGAGCGTTTTGAACTCTGAACTGTCCGCAACAAAGGCCGAGGACGAAGAGGATACCACCGCTTCGCCGAATCCAAAGCCCGCCGAGAGCAGCAGCAAGACGCCAAAGTGCGAGACATGCGGAATGCAGACGAACGTCGCCGCGCATATCAGCAGACCGACCATGATCAGCGGCTGTCGCCCGACCCGGTCGGACACCCGGCCCATGATCGGCTTCGAAAAGAATGACGTACAGGCCTGAACCGTGAACAACAATCCGACTTCCCCGGGATTCAGTCCGGCCGACACCCCGTAGAGCGGTAAAAAGGCCATCAAGGCCCCGTTGGCGATCATCTTGGCCGCGTCAGTCGAACTGGTCATCAAGACTTTCCGGTTGCGCGCCACGATGACGAAACCCTTCCACATTTCGGCCAGCACCGGAGCCAATCCTGTTTCGTGAACGCGCGGTGGAGGCGGCTTCAGGTGGAGGCTGTAGAACATGACGATGGCGATGCAGCCGAATATGCCGGCGGTGATGAAGGTAGAGGAAAAGCCGGACGCATAGGCAAGATAGCCCCCGATGAATGGACCGAGCAGCGCACCCGACTGCGTGCAGGCGGTGTAGGTACCCAGCGCCGCGCCGCGCCGCTCTCGATAGAGTTCCGCTACGGTCGCTAAGGCACTCGGCGCAAAGATCGCCGTCGCCAGTCCGTGAAACATGCGAAGCGCTGTGAGCAGATTCAAATCCGACACGAAGGGATAGATAAATGGAGGCAATCCGAATGCGATGACGCCGACGCGCAGGAGTATGCGGCGCCCATAGATGTCCGACAGGGCCCCCGAGGGCAGCTTGAGAAACACGCCGGTGAGAGTGGAAACGGACACGATCAGTCCGATACGTTCTGGCCCGGCGCCTAGCGACTCCGCAAACAAGGCCAAGACCGGCATCCGCACCATGTTGTAACTGATGAAACAGAACACGCCGATCGTGCAGAGCACCATGAAGCTGCGTGAGGTGGTCATGGCGTGGTCGTCTTTGTCCGGGGTGAAGCGCCCGGATGCTGCGGACTTCCCAGCAAACCTTTCAAGAAGGCGATGTCTGCTTCCGGCAACGGAGGGGGATCCGCGGCCTTAGCCAGAACCCGATCGGGGTGCAGGTGCATCTCCTGACCTAATCGGTTGACGACATCGACGCCTTTTGCCAACTTCCGCGTGACGGTCCCGCCAATGAGCGGACGCAGCAGAGAGACCAGCCCGGACAAAATGCGGTTGTCCAGCTTTGTATACGAAACCATGGTGCTGTCCATGGCCTCGGCCCCGCCCGGCTCTTTGACAGGGCTCATGCGGAGCAAAACCACGGCCTTACCCGTGATGTGCGGGAGAAATCGTTTCTTGTGAGATCCTTCAAGATAATAAATCCGAGACGTAGGGTCCTGATAGACGAGTTGCACGATCCCCTGAATCCCTTCGCCGTCGCTGCCCCAGTACCGGCCGGGACCTCGTGTTTCTGCCCGGTAGAGACCAAGCTCGAGCCGATCGATCAACGCCGCGGCCAGCGGTGGACGATCCAGGAGATACAGATACATCGATTCTGGCAAGGCGCTTCGGATCGGCCCTATTTTGTTCGCCGTCGTATAGTCATCGACGATGGATTGCAGGCGGCAGACCCAGTCGGGGTCGACGCGCTCGACTGGGAACGTGACGCCCGCATGTTGGGGCGGCAGCACGCAAGTGTCGGCATGCACCGGACTCGGAAGCAGCCCTGCGCAGAACGCCGTGAGCAGACAAATGATGCTCAAGCCGCCGCTGCCGGGAAACCGCCTGCCTGTCTTCATGAGGGCTGCTGCTGAACCGTGATGATGATGTGGACCGGAAAGAGCTGACGGGGATCCTGCCTCAGCCGCGCCTGCCGCAGCAAGGTGTCCAGCGAGGGCGCAACGGTCCCCTCGAACGACACCCGGCCGTTCGTGAAGACCGTGAGCGGCTTCGAAATATCGATCAGTTGATCGTTCAAGAACAGGCTGTAGCGCCGGACTCGCTCGGCAGTCACTTCGATGCGATTGGTTGCCACGATCGTCGCCTCGAGCTTCGCATACTCACGATGCCTGATCCGTTCGTCTCGTTTGTTCACCAGGTCATCGGAGAAGGCAGCGATGGGATCGGTCGAGTCCAGACGAAGCCAGTTGAACGGTTGAAAGTGGCTGGCCTCACGTACGACGGTCAGCTTTGCCGGCAAGGGCTCGCGGCGCTGGCGGTTGAACCAGGCGACGAGGTCCGGTAACTCCTCTCTGGGAAAGTAGTGCCCTCCGGCCACGGGATGCTCGCGCTGGTGCTCACGATACACATGGGGATACCCGAGTCTCGTCAGTTCGCGCGAGATCGATCGGCTCAGTTCAACCGGCATCACCTGGTCTTTTTCCCCGTGAATCATGTAGACCGGCGTGTTCCGCAAGTTGCCGAGAAATGGCATCAGGACTTCGTCCAGACCGCTTGCCATCGGCGCGATGCCCGCAAACAACGGCGCGTGGTGCATGCCGATTAGCCACGCCCCGATCCCGCCGTTTGACATGCCGGTGAGGAAGATCCGGTCCGGATCGACATGGTACCGCCGCCGCACGTGTTGAATCGTCGCCAGCACCAGTTCCTCCGCCCGCCTGGTGAACCAGGCTCCCGCCGCATAGGTGGGACAGGCCAGCAGATAGTCATCCCCCAGCCTGGCCTGCCATCGTTCAAGGTAGGCACTCCCGGTGAACCCGGCTCCGTGCAAGCACACGACGAGCCCGTAGCCTTTCGACGGCTGGTAGGTCAGCGGAATGGAAAGCGCGACGGGATAGGCACGACCTTGAACGGTCACTCGCTCGTCGGGGAGCGTCCCGATCGCCTGGCTCTGATAGGTCCGCTCGGTTTGGATGATACGGGTAATGCGCTCAACGGAGGCTTCAGGATGAGCCTGAATCTCGTGGAGCAGGCGGTTCGACTCTTCGCTGTCCGCTGAATCAAGGTAATGAAAGATGAGATCCGTGAGGCTATCAGGGGCCAACGGCGGCTCAGACCCGCCGGGAGTCGAGCCGCCCAGTGTCACGACCACAACGGCCAGCGCGAACAGCCACTTGTTCACAAATCCCCTTCTACAACGACGTCGCCCCCGACCGATCTCATTTGCAAATGTTTCAGCCGCACGGCCTTCGCGAGACGGACCGGGCTCTGGCCGCCGATCACGCCCTTGGCATTCCCGCCGCCCAACAGCGCCGGCGCCATGTACAAACGGACATGCTGAACCAGCTGGGCCTTCAACATCGCCGCATTGATCTCGCTGCCGCCTTCGACGAGCAAAGAGGTAATCCCGCGACGGCCGAGTGCCTTCAGCAGCGCCGGTAATGATACCCGTCCCCCATCGGCGGACACTATGGCAGTCTCAACGCCTTTCTTTTGCAGGGCACGCAGCCTGGCCGCAGGAGCTCGGCGTGTCGTCGCCACCAGGGTTTTGGCTTTGGCCTGGTGAGAGAGAATCCGTGCGTGTAAGGGGATGCGAAGCCCGCTATCAACGACGATGCGCAGCGGCTGCCGCGGTGCCGGTTTTTTGAGTTGAGCCCCGGTTCTTGCGGTGAGCGAGGGATTGTCGGCGACCACCGTGCCGACTCCAACCAATACCGCATCCACCTGCGAGCGGAGTCGATGCACTTCCTGACGGGACTGGCGGCTCGTGATCCACTTCGATTCTCCCGAAGCCGTCGCGATCTGTCCGTCGAGCGTCATGCCGGCTTTTAAGGTGACATAGGGACGCTTGGTGAGGATCCAGTGACGGTAGATCCTGTTCAATGATTCAGCCTGGCGGCGCGCCACCCCGGTCGTCACCGCAAGCCCGGCGCCACGAAGCTGACTAACCCCCTTCCCCTTCACCTGAGGATTGGGATCGAGCATCGCAACCACGACCCGGCGAACACCGGACCGCAGGACTGCGGGCACACAGGGGGGCGTGCGTTTCTTGATATGGCAACAGGGTTCGAGCGTGACGTAGAGCGTGCCGCCACGGGCCTTTGGTCCGGCTTGAAGAAGGGCCAGAATTTCTGCGTGGGGTCGACCGGGACGGAGATGAAACCCCCGCCCGATGATCCGGCCTTGTTTCACTACCAAGGCACCGACCATCGGATTCGGGCTTGTCGTCCCCCGACCCTTCGCCGCCAGGCGAAGCGCCAGGGTCATGTACTTGAGATCCTGTGTGCGGCCGGTCACCGCTTTTTGCGAGCGACGCGGGATCGGCTGCGGGCTGTCCGTGCCGGCTTCGTCGACTTCGCTCGTGTTCGGGATGGAGCAGAGGGACTGGCGGATTTCTTTGCGTCGGCTTCCGCCAACGCCGCATGGGCCGCCGCCAGTCTGGCGATCGCCACCCGGTAAGGCGAGCAGCTCACGTAGTCCAGACCCAGTTGATGACAGAACTCCACTGAATTCGGGTCGCCGCCATGCTCGCCGCAAATACCGAGCTTGATGCCGGGTCTGGTCTTGCGTCCTCCGACAATGGCCTGCTTCATCAGCGATCCGACGCCCTCGCGGTCGAGGACGGCAAAGGGATCCGACTCCATGATGTTCACCGTCCGGTAGTGATCGATGAACTTGGCGGCGTCGTCGCGGGAGAATCCGAAGGTCGTCTGCGTCAGGTCGTTGGTCCCGAATGAGAAAAACTCCGCTTCCTCGGCGATGCGATCGGCGGTCACCGCGGCGCGCGGCAATTCGATCATCGTCCCAACGAGGTAGGAGAGCTTCACATTGTACCGCTTCATCGTCTCTTGGGCGGCCTCGCGGACCAGATCTTTCTGCGACTTCATTTCCGAAACCATGCCCACCAGCGGGATCATGACTTCCGGCACGATCTTCTTGCCTTCCTTGGCCAGTTCACAGGCCGCCTCCATGATCGCGCGAGCCTGCATCCGGGTGATCTCCGGCATGGTGATCCCGAGCCGGCAGCCGCGGAGCCCGAGCATTGGATTGAATTCGTGCAACTCTTCGACACGGGCCAGCAACCGGCGCTGCTCGGCCAGTTTGGCGCCGTCCTTCCCCGTCAACTCGAGCTGCGCGATTTCGACCATCAAGTCTTCGCGCTTCGGCAGAAACTCGTGAAGCGGCGGATCGAGCAGGCGAATGGTGACGGGAAACCCCTGCATCTCCCGATAGAGTCCGATGAAATCCTGTTTTTGGAGCGGCAGGAGCTGATCCAGATATTTTTCCCGCTCTTCCTTGGTCCGGGCCAGGATCATCTTCTGCATGATCGGAATGCGATCTTCCGCAAAGAACATGTGCTCGGTACGGCAGAGGCCGATGCCTTCCGCGCCGAAGCCGCGCGCGATCTTCGCTTGCTCAGGCACGTCGGCGTTGGCACGGATGTGCAGTTTGCGGAAACTGTCGGCCCAGGAGAGAATCGTCGCGAACCGTTGATACTTGTCCGATTTCTTGGGATCGAGCTTGCCTTGGATCACCTGAATGATTTCGGACTCGACGACCGGAATGTCGCCTTCGTACACATTTCCCGTCGAGCCGTTGATCGACAGGTAGTCGCCTTCTCTGAAGGTCTTGGCGCCGATTCTTACGGTCTGATTATCCAGGACTTCCACGGAATCGCAACCAGCCACGCAGACCTTGCCCATCTGACGGGCCACGACCGCCGCATGTGAGGTCATCCCGCCGCGCGCCGTCAAAAACCCCGCCGCCGCATTCATCCCGTGAATATCGTCGGGGCTGGTTTCCTGCCGCACCAAGACTACGCGGTTTCCCGCCGCCTTCATATCCACGGCTCGGTCCGGCGTCAGCGCGATCTTGCCCGCCGCGGCGCCGGGGCCGGCCGGCAATCCTTTTCCCAGCGGGTTGGCTTTCGACTCTTCTTTTGAGTCGAAGATCGGATAGAGATACTGCGCCAGCTGGTCCGGCCCGATCCGTTGGACCGCCTCCTCTTTGGAGATAAGGCCTTCCTTGACCATATCGGCCGCAATTTTCACGGCCGCAATCCCGGTGCGCTTACCGACACGGGTCTGCAGCATGTAGAGTTTACCCTCCTGGATCGTGAACTCCAGGTCGAGCATGTCGCGGTAGTGTTTTTCGAGCTTCTTATAGGTGTGTTCCAGATCCTTGTAGGCCTCCGGAACATTCTTCGCCAATGCGCTGACCGGAAGCGGCGTTCTGATGCCGGCCACGACGTCTTCACCCTGGGCGTTCATCAAACACTCGCCGAAAAAGGCCTTGTCGCCCGAACTCGGACTGCGGGTGAATGCGACGCCGGTACCGCTCGTCTCGCCCATATTCCCGAAGACCATGGCCACGACGTTGACCGCCGTGCCCCAGGAATCGGGAATACCGTAGAGCCGCCGGTAGGTGATCGCACGCGCGCCGAACCAGGATGAAAACACGGCGCTGATTGCCATCCGCAGTTGCTCGAGCGGCTCGTCCGGGAAATCCTTCTTTGTCTGCTCTTTGACCAGGGCCTTGAAGCTCGCCACCAGCTCGCGAAGATGCCTGGCATCCAGATGCGTTTCGTGCGCGACGCCGACCTCGGCCTTTTTATGTTTCAGGATGGCTTCGAAATGCTCGCGCGGCACGCCCATGACGATGCTGCCGAACATGGAAACGAACCGGCGGTAGCTGTCCTGCGCAAACCGGTCGTTCCGCGTCTTGGCCGCCAGCCCTTCGACCGTTTTCGTCGTGAGGCCGACGTTCAATACCGTATCCATCATGCCGGGCATCGAGGCGCGGGCCCCGGATCGCACGGAGACCAGCAGCGGCCGCTCCGGATCGCCGAACCCCATGCCCATCGAGCGCTCGACGCGCTTCAGCGCCTGCAGCGCGGATTCCCACATGCCCGGAGGATATTTGTTGCCGAGCTTGTAATACTCGACGCAGGCCTCAGTTGAAATCGTAAAGCCGGGGGGAACCGAAATTCCCAAATTGGTCATCTCCGCCAGCCCCGCGCCCTTGCCGCCGAGCAGCTCCTTCATATTCGAGGTGCCCTCGGCTTTGCCGTCGCCGAAGTAATAGACGTATTTCTTTGCCACGCGTGCCCTCTCCTTCCGCTCTACCCTCAGTGGAGCCATATTGAACCGCCGGGCTCGGCGATGTCGAGATGTAATCGATACCGGGAGACGAGATATCGCCTCGCCCACATCCCGAACAACAGCACCGCCCCGACGAACAGCGCAAGCTCTAACAGTCGAAAGTCCGCTTGAATGCCCTGGTCAAAGTAGTATTGGCCGTCCGGGCCCTGACGGACCTTCACGTCCTTCGCGAGAAGGTGCGGTTTGCCTGATGGATCGGCGAGATTGATCCATTCCGAACAGACGCGGACCGGCTCGGCCGCTCCGGCCACCCGCTGCCACGTTAACCGCAAACAGATGTCTTGCTTGGAATTAAACAGATCCGGCGACTTCACCAACTCATCGAGGTTGACACCGCTGGCCCACACACCGAACAGCAATATGCCGTTGCAGAGGATGATCAACGCTGCCGTCACCGCCATCGAGAACCGGCGGACTTTTGCGGCACGCCAGTCATCAGACAGAGGCTGGGTCGCCCGTGGTTCGGCTCGGGCCATCGGCCTACATGCTCCGCTTAACTCCCTTGTACCATAATACGCGAAAAGTCGGCGAACGACTTGAACAACTCATCGACGTCTTTGAGGAGTGACAGACGATTACTCCTCAGCTCGGCATCGTCAGCATTTACCATCACGCCGGCAAAGAAGGCATCGATGGACGGTTTAAGCCGCACCAAGGCATCCAACGCATGGTCATACTGCCCCTTAGCCATCTGCTGATCGAAATCCTTGCGGCAGGCTCCGACTTGTCGATGGAGCTCCGTTTCGGCCGAATCTTTGAACAAAGCGGCATCGACCGGCTTGCGATCCCACTGTTCCTTTTCCACGATACGAGAAGCCCGCTTGAATCCCACGATCAACGGGTCGAATTCCGGTCGCGCCGTCACGGCCTGCAACGATTTCATCTTCAAAACGAGATCGACGAGGTCGATGGCCGCATAAGAGGCCGATCGGAGCACCGCGTCCATCACGTCGTCACGCAGCCCCTGCACGGTTCGGCCGTAGTGACGTACACGTTCAAAGATGAAATCCGTGATGCGCCGACGCCCTTCTTTCTCAAAGTCTGTCACCCCTTTGAAACCGTCATCACGAACAAGATTCAATGCGTTATCGATGTATTTCCCCAAATTCAATCTGAGGTTGCCTTCGAGGATAATGCGGACAATGGCAGTGGCATGGCGACGGAGGGCAAACGGATCTTCCGAACCGGTCGGCATCATGCCGACATGGAAAAAGGCTGCAATGGAATCGACCCGATCGGCCATCGACAGCACTTGGCCCGGCAGCGTCATGGGTAGTTCTCCCTCGAGCGCCCGCGGCAGGTATTGTTCGCGGATGGCCTGGGCGACCGTCTCTGACTCCCCATCGTGTTTCGCATACTCGCCACCCATGATCCCCTGCAGCTCAGGAAATTCCCCGACGATGCCCGTCAGCAGATCGGCCTTGCAGAGGGTGGCAGCGCGATCACAGGCCCGCACGATCTCGTCTTTCTGAGACAGGTGCGCGGCGATGAATCCGGCCAGCTTCCGCACACGCTCCTGTTTTTGCGCCATAGTGCCGAGCTTTTGATGGAACGTCACCCCGCCCAGCTTCTTGACACGCTCCTCCAATCTCATTTTGCGATCTTCGTCGAAAAAGAACTTGGCATCGGCCAATCGAGCGGCCAGCACACGCTCGTTCCCGGCTCGGATCAGCGACATGTCCTTGACCTGATTGTTGGTCACCGCGACAAAATGCGGCGCCAGCTGACCGGTTTTCTTGTTGCGGACCGAGAAGAACCCTTGATGTTCCTTCATGGAGGTCATGAGGATTTCCGACGGCACCGCCAGATATTCCGGCTTGAAATCGCCGACCAGTGAATAGGGCCATTCAGTCGTGAAGACGGCCTGGTCCAACAAGGACTCATCGACGTTCAATCCCACGCTCGCCTTGGCGCAAAGGTGTTCCAACTGCTCTGTGATCACAGCCCTCCGGCGATCCGGCTCGACCAGCACGCCGTGACGCTCCAGCGCCTGACAATAGCTCCGGTAGTCGCGTACCGCAATCGGTTTTCCCCCGCCGATCACCCGATGGCCATACGTTCGATTGCCGGCCCTGATGCCTGCCACTTCAACAGGCAAAGGATTGCCGGCAAAGAGCGCCACCAGCCAGCGCACCGGTCTGGCAAAACGCACACCGGCCTCGTTCCACTTCATGGCTTTTGGAAACGACAGTTTGCCGACAAGTTGGGGAAGCAGTTCCAGCAGGACCGTTCTGGCCGGGCGCCCGACGTCTTGCTTTACTGCAAAAATATATTCACCCTTGGGCGTGTGACGTACTTGGAGACTTTCAACCGGCACGCCTTGGCCCGCGGCAAATCCGATTGCCGCCTTGGTCGGCTGACCTGCTTGATCGAAGGCGACGGACTTTGAGGGTCCCATCGCTTCTTTGACGACGGCCGCTTGATGATTCGCAAGCGCCTCAGCCACCAGCACCAGCCGCCGGGGAGTCCCGTAGGTTCCGATCGAACCGGTCGTGAGCCTCGCCTCGCCGAACAGGCGTTCGGCATGATCCTTGAGGGTCGCCAGGGCCGGCGCGATGAATTCGTACGGCAGCTCTTCAGTACCGATTTCAAGCAATAGCTCGGCCCCGGCCGCCGGTCGCGCAGTTTTCCGCTGAGACTTCTTCGCTGGTGATTTTTTCATGGGTGATGAATTACCTGCGGCCCGAACCCGCTTTCGATCGGGATCCGGCTGCGAGCTTGCTGCGCTCGATCAGCGGATGTCCCATGGCGGCACGCTCTTCGAGATAGCGTTCCGCACATTGCCGGGCCAGTGCGCGCACGCGGCCGATATAGCCGGTCCGTTCCGCAACGCTGATCGCTCCGCGTGCGTCGAGCAAATTGAACACGTGGGAGGATTTGATGCAGTAGTCGTAGGCCGGCAGCGTCAGTCGCTTGTCGGTCTGTGCGAGCAGTCGCTTGCACTCGGCCTCGTACGACTGGAAGGCGTTCATCAGCATGGTCACATCGCCATGTTCAAAGTTATAGCGCGAGAACTGCACTTCGCTTTCGTGGTGGATGTCCCCGTACTTGATCTGATCCGTCCACGCGAGATCGAAGACATTGTTCACCTGCTGCAAATACATGGCGATGCGTTCAGTGCCGTAGGTGATCTCGCCGGTAATCGGGCTCAACTCGATGCCGCCGATTTCCTGGAAATAGGTGAACTGGGTAATTTCCATCCCGTCGAGACGGACTTCCCATCCCAGTCCCCAGGCTCCGAGCGTCGGCGATTCCCAATCGTCCTGCACGAATCGAATATCGTGCTGCTTGGGATTGATCCCCAATCGGGCGAGACTCTCCAGATATAAATCTTGAATATTCTCCGGTGCGGGCTTCAGCACGACCTGATACTGATAGTAGTGCTGCATCCGGTTGGGATTCTCACCATAACGTCCATCGGTCGGACGACGACAGGGCTGCGGGTAAGCGGCACGCCATGGTTCAGGACCGAGGGAGCGAAGGAACGTGGCCGGATGAAAGGTCCCTGCCCCCATTTCCAAATCGTAAGGCTGGTGAATCACGCAGCCTTGGTCGGCCCAGAACCGATGCAATGTAAGGATGAGTTCCTGGAAGGTCACGGACAATCCAACCGTCGTTCGAAACGGCCTCTTTGCCTCAAAAAAGCGAGCCAGAAGCTACCAGGAATACGTGGAAACTGTCAAGAAACCTCCTCTCAGATCAAGGAGTTGCACTGGCCATCGGGAGAGCCACGACTGCGCCTCAGCATGACGGCTCACCTGATGCCGCACTGCACCCCTCATTTTCCTCTCTTGACGGGATCACGGTGATTGCTCTATTGTCAGATAACTTGACTAATTCACTCGGCATTCAGCTTTCTGTCCTTTGAAATTCTCAAAGAAAAGCGAATACGGACTGCGGGCACTCCTCGAACTCACCTTGGTCCATGGCTCCGCGACCTTGCAACGCCATGAGATCGCGGCTCGCCAACACATCCCAGTCGAATTTCTCGAGCAAATTCTTCTTGCGCTGAAGCGTGCAGGCTTGCTCTCCAGTCGACGTGGAATGAAAGGCGGATACGCCCTCATCAAATCGCCTGAGGAGATCACCCTCGGGCAGGTCATCCGCATCCTGGATGGTCCGCTGGCTCCGATCGGTTGCGTCAGCAAGACGGCCTACCAAAAGTGCCGTGACTGTCCTTATACCGACAAGGCGCAATGTCCGGTTCAACACGTCATGGGCACCGTGCGCGATGCGATTGCCGGCATCCTGGATCACTACACTCTCGCGGACTTTGCAGCCGGATCTCATAAAGCCTAACCATGGATCAGGTTGTACTCGTCCTCATTACCTTCGTGGCCGCGACCGTCAACGGTGCGCTGGGCTATGGCTTTTCCTCGATCACCGTTCCCGTCGCCCTGCTCTTCTACACCAATCGCATATTGAATCCGGCCCTGGTGCTCGTCGAATTGGTGATCAACGGCTACGTGCTGTTTATCAACCGGCGGAGCATCCCGAACATCTGGTGGCGGGTTGCGCCGATTCTGATCGGCCTCGTCGTCGGGGTGGCGATCGGCAGCTATATCCTCTCACTCGTCCATCCGGCCTGGGTCAAATTCGTGACCTATTTCTTTCTGCTGCCCCTCATTCTGCTTCAGGCTGCCGGAATCAGGAAACCCATTCAGGCTGAAAAAGCCATCGCAATTCCTTTCGGCATGGGAATCGGAACGCTCTATTCGGTCACGACCATCTCGGGTCCACCGCTTGCGCTCCTGTTCAACAACCAAGGTTATGCGAAGCAGGACTTCAGGGCTGCACTGGGCGTGATCCGGGTGGCGGAATCCGTCGTGACCGGCATCGCCTACGCCTTCCTTGGATTCTATAGCGCCGGCAGTATGGAGATCATTCCCTACATCGTCCCCAGCGTGCTGCTCGGCATTCCGCTCGGCACATTCCTCATCCGCTGGATAGACCCGGAAACGTTCAGGCGCATCTGCATGGCCTTCGACGGCCTGGTGGTGGGATTTGGACTCTCACGCGTGCTGGTGGAGCTGAAGCTGGCCTCGACATTCACGACGTACAGCATTCTTTCCATCGTAGTGCTGATCAACGCCTACTTGCTGTACCGATTCTTTCGCGATCGACCGGTCCCGCCATGAGGAGCCGGACGGGCTTTCCTATCCTCACTTCAATCGTGACGAACAGTTTGATATCAAGTTCCTCACGATCATCTGTGGCTGCTACGACCTTGCCCTCTCTCTTCTTCTGACAGGTTGGAGCAAACAAGAACTCCAATTATGAACCGACCCTAGGGCTTATTCTTCTGCCTCGCGATCGGACTCGAATCTCACCAGCTCATTGGACTTCGGGCCGGGCTGGGGTGAACTTGCTCCCTCGGTCCAACAACCCGACGACGTCTTCCATCCGTTTCACACCCGCTCTCGCGCACAGATTGGCAAGACGAAGTTGCAACGTTACGGCTCATTGTTCTTTTTTGAATGAATGCCGAAGGAGGTCTCCTCCATGCTTCAACGACCCCCTGATGGGAAAATTCAGGTCAAGAACTTATAACTTATTGAATGTATTTATTTTTTATTACAGTCACAAATTGGCATATCAATTGCTGAGGCCCATGTTGCCATTTCGGCATGCGGGTCTTCACTACGCCCAGCTTAAACCGAAATCTTATCAACCATCACCGTTACTTGAGGTGCTGAGACAACATGACTACGACCACGCTACTTCTCCGTCTTCCGCAGAGAATCGGACGGCATGCGCAGCCGCCCCCGGCACTCAGAACATTGGTCTTTGGACTCGCGATTCTGACCATGTCGGTGTTGACCGGCTGCGGAGAAGGCGTGGAAGCTGACATTGGACCAATTCTTACAGACGCTTTGAATCCCGCGAGCGGCGGATCCAATGGCTCCGCAGGCAACTCAAATGGATCCGGAAGCGGATCACCCAGTGGATCCGGAGGGTCTTCCGGTCCTATTGGAGGGGCCATCGCAGCTTCGTTGGCCTGGGATCCGGTGACTGACCCAAGCATCCTTGGATATATCGTGCACTTTGGGAAGCGCTCTCCCGGTTCCTATGGATCTTGTGCATATGAACAAGCCACATTCTCATCATCTCCTTCGGTGACTGTAACCGGCCTCATGCCTAATACCGCATACTATTTTGCTGTCAGCGCCTTTAACGGCCTTGAAAGCAGCTGTTCGGCTGAAGCGGTGACGGTGACCGGCTCGATCTAGGTGATCGACTTCACTTCAGGCGGCTTTTCACGCCGCCGCCCGTGAACAACCTGGCCTCACCTTCATTGACTCCTCCACCCTCTGTTTGTTAGTTTCAAGTCCCGCTACCCGGAGCCGCCGTCTTCATAATAGGAAGACCGTCCGCTTTCCCGGCGATTCCGTTCCAGAAAAAAAGAAGGAGATGGCATGGCCGGTTCGACGTTATCCCGCGAACAGTTAACCGCACTGCAAAACACAGCGACGCACTTGCGTATCGAAAGTGTTCGTTCGACGAGTGAAGCCGGGAGCGGCCACCCCTCCAGTTGCTGCTCGGCGGCCGACATCGTGGCGGCGCTCTTTTTTTCCGTCATGCGGTATGACCCCAAGAATCCTAAGGCTCCGAACAGCGACCGGTTCGTCCTTTCGAAAGGCCACGCAGCCCCTCTCCTCTATGCCGCCTGGGCGGAAGCCGGTCTCTTTCCAAAAGGCGATTTATTGAAGCTGCGGACTTTGACCTCTGATCTGGAAGGCCACCCCACCCCAAGGCTCCCCTTCGTCGACATGGCCACCGGTTCGCTCGGACAAGGGCTGCCCGTCGGTGTCGGCATCGCCCTGAATGCCAAGTACGTTGACAAGCTCGACCATCGAACCTACGTGCTGATGGGCGACGGTGAATCGGTGGAGGGCTCTGTCTGGGAAGCGGTGGAACTTGCGCGGCAACAACGTTTGGACAACCTCTGTGCGATCGTCGATATCAATCGACTCGGCCAAAGCGATCCCACCATGCTGCAACACGACATGGAAGCGTATCGTGCGCGCTGGACCGGCTTCGGTTGGCATGCCCTCGTCGTTGACGGGCACGATCTATCGGCTCTGATCGCCGCGTTTGAAGAAGCTGCCCGTACCAAGAACACACCGACAGTCCTTCTGGCCAAAACCTTGAAGGGCAAGGGCATCCCCTTCATGGAAAATCACCCGAACTGGCACGGGAAACCGGTTCCGCAAGGGGCTGAAACTCAGAAGACGATTGATGAGTTGACGAAACAGCTGAGACCGAACGGCACGCAGCCGGCAATCCGGAAACCATCGGGAGTCTCTCCCGCAGCCTCGACGGTCACCCCGCTCCCGGTATCACCGTACAAGCCAGGCGAGTCCGCAGCCACACGCGAAGCCTTCGGTGTGGCGCTTGAGGCGTTGGGGGCCGTCAATCCCCTGGTTGTCGGCCTCGATGCGGACGTGAAGAATTCGACCTATACAGACAAGTTCGGCAAAAAATTCCCCGACCGGTTTTTCGAGAACTTCATTGCAGAACAGAATATGCTGGGCGCTGCCGCCGGCCTTGCAGCATGCGGCAAAGTTCCGTTCGTGGCCACCTTCGCCGCCTTCTTTACTAGGGCCTACGATTTCATCCGCATGGCGGCCATCAGTCAATCCAACATCAAGCTGGTGGGAACACACGTCGGGGTCAGCATCGGCGAAGATGGTCCCTCACAGATGGGGCTGGAGGACATCGCAATGATGGCCACGCAGCCCGGCATCACCGTCCTCTATCCGTCGGACGCCACCTGCATGTATCGCCTGGTTGAAGTCGCAGCGAATCACAAAGGGATGGTGTACCTCAGAGCGGGGCGACCAAAATCGCCTATCCTCTACGGACCGGAGGAACGGTTTCAAATCGGCGGCTCGAAGGTCGTTCGCCAAAGCGCTGCCGACACTCTCACGATCGTCGCAGCCGGTGTGACGCTCTTCGAAGCGCTGAAGGCTCACGAGCAGTTGAAGGCAGCCGGGATCTCGGTGCGCGTGATTGACCTCTATAGTATCGTCCCCATCGACCGCCCGAACTTGCTGGATAGTGCGAGAGCGACACAGGGCCGGATCCTCACGGTCGAGGATCACTATGCCCATGGCGGCCTCGGCGATGCCGTACTGAGCGCCGTCGGCACCGAAGGTATCAAGGTCCACAAGCTCGCGGTTCGCGTCATCCCGCATAGCGGGAAACCAGACGAACTTGTCGACCACTTTGGCATCGGAGCACGATCCATTGTCGAAGCCGCCAAACAAATCATCAAGTAATCGAGCCCGAGCCGTTCCCCAGGGCCAGCTCGCCCAGATTCCTCTCCTCAATATCCTAACCGGACAGGACCGGC
>DATGEA010000401.1:0-12007 GCA_035310605.1 Nitrospira sp.
AAGAAACTCGAGTCACGTTTAAACGAATCCGGCAGGCAACGGTACCGGGTCTACGTCGGCTTGCGCCACTGGCACCCCTTTATCCAAGAGGCCTATGCGGAGTTGCTGGCCGAGGCGCCGGAGCACATCATCGGTCTTTGCATGGCGCCCCAGCAATCGTCCTTGAGTACCGGCGCTTACCGAAAGAAAGTGGAAGAAGCGCAATCCAGCCAGGGGAGCACCTGTCCGGTCAGCTACGTCGGGAGTTGGAACAGACATCCCAGACTCGTCGCGGCGATGGTCGAACAGATCAAACAGGGGCTCTTGAAATTTCCCGCCGACGCGCAGGCGAACGTCCCCGTGTTGTTTACCGCGCATAGCCTGCCGGAGCGGATTGTGGCGATGAGAGATCCCTATCCGGACGAAGTGAAAGGGACGGTCGAGGCCGTGACCGCTCTTCTGGGGAGCCAGCCCACGATGTTTGCCTACCAGAGCCAAGGCCGTTCGGGAGAAAAATGGCTGGGCCCGACCGTAGAGTCGGCCGTCGAGGATCTGAGCCATGCAGGCCATCGCCATGTGCTGGTCGCGCCGATCGGGTTCCTGTGCGATCACGTCGAAACGCTGTACGATATCGACATCGAATTGAAACAACTGGCGGCCGGCCGCGGGATGCAGCTCGAACGGATCGCAATGTTGAACGATTCCCCGGCCTTGATCGAAACGCTGGTCGATGTTTTGGCCGCCCACAAGTCTGCGCTGACGATTACGTCGTGAGCAATTCCCGCACAGTCGCCATTGTAGGTGGAGGCATTTCCGGCCTGGCCACCGCCTTGTCGCTGCAGGAACGAGCTGCGGCAGCGGGTCTCTCGATCCGCTGCACGGTTCTCGACGCGAGCCAGACCTGGGGCGGCAAGATCGTCACGCATCGCATCGGCGATCTGGTGACGGAGGCCGGGCCCGATTCCTTCCTCTCGCAAAAGCCGGCTGCGCTGCAACTGATCGAGAAACTCGGTCTCACCGATCAGCTCATCAATACGAACGAGACGGGCAAGAAGGCGTTTGTGTATTCGGGCGGCCGCCTCCGCGAACTCCCCGAAGGCTTGGTCGTCATCACGCCGGGCCAGATCGGTCCGTTTCTCCGGAGCGGGTTGTTGACGGCCGGAGGCCTCGTCCGCATGGGACTGGATCTCGTCATGCCGGCGAAGCGTTCCCGGGAAGACGAGTCGGTAGCCTCGTTTTTCCGCCGGCGGTTCGGACGGCAGGCGTTCGAGCGCATGATGGAACCGCTCATGGCCGGTATCTACGCAGGCGATGCCGAGCACATGAGTCTGAAGGCGACGTTCCCGCGCTTCCTTGAACTGGAGCAGGAACATGGCAGCGTGATCCGCGGAATGCTGGCGGCTCGGAAAGCCGGACCCTCGCGACAGGCCCCGGGGCCGCGCCGCACCATGTTCGTGAGTCTGAAAAACGGATTGGAGGATCTCGTCACGGCGCTGGTCCGCCGATTGAAAGATCGGGGCGTCACGCTCAGAGCCGGTGTGGCCGTCGAGTCGCTGCGTGTCCGGTCTCAGCAACTGGGTCGGTGGACTTACGACGTGATGCTGCAGGATGGTTCGCCCGTTTCGGCGGATAGTCTCGTGTTAGCGACGCCGGCATACGTCTCAGCCGAATTATTGCGTCCCCTGACGCCGATTGCCGGAGGGGTGTTGGAACTCATTCCCTATGCTTCGACAACCACGATCGCGATGGCCTATCCGGCTTCCGTCATCGGCGGGGCCGTGCAAGGGTTCGGATTCGTCGTTCCTCGCGCTGAGCAGCGGGACCTTATTGCCACCACCTGGACTTCGCTCAAATGGCCGCACCGTGCGCCGTCGGACCAATTTCTCGTCCGGTGCTATGTTGGCGGGGTCGGGCGGGAATCGATCCTCCAGCTCGACGATAAGGCGCTGGTCGCGCGAGTGAAGTCGGAACTCAAGCAGATCTGCGGCGTGACCGCGGAACCGACGTATGTGGAAGTCAATCGATGGATAAAGGCCATGCCGCAATATGTGCTGGGACATCTGGACCGGTTGGAGCAGGTTGAGGCGGCCCTGAGCCGCTACGGCGGGTTGATATTGACCGGCGCGGCCTATCGCGGTGTGGGGATTCCGGACTGTATCCGTGACGGGGACTTGGCGGCTGAGCGGGTCGTGCGGTATCTTTCAGGCGAACGGGGGTAAGAAAAGGAAACTATGGCAACCGAGAGCAAGATGACCATTATCGATATCAGCGGGCCCTTTCGCGAACCGCGAGAGCCGGCTTTTTCTTATGACTTTTCCATTCAACGGACGAATTGGCCGACGCCGCATGCTGTGCGCGTAAAGGTGGGGATCGCCGAAGAATTAGACGTGCTGAGGAGCAAGATTCTCGGCCCTGCGACAGGGACGCCGGGGCAGCAACTGGTCATTTCGCGGCTCTTGACCAGACGGATCGCCGAGGAGAAGATCCGCATCGCTGAGGCCGAGGGCCACCTCCTGGAACGCCGTGAAGTGAGCATCCCGCCGTTTGCCGGCCCGTATTTCCATTTGTTTCCCCGTCTGGAATCGTGGTTTGAACGGGAGCGAGAGGCGTTACGGGAGGAGATCAAGAAACGGGTGAATTTGTGACAGGCTGTTGAAAAATCCCGCCAGCAGCGTTCTCGCATCGCTCAGGGGCTCGACGTACGAGACGATGTACGCCTCGCCGCTTCGCTCGCTGCGGCCTTGCTGGACGGCTTTTTCGAACAGCCTGGAAACCTGAGGGGAGCGACACTAGAAAATTTTTCGGTAATGCTTCGAATGTACGCCTGATTCGTCGGCGAACCCGATGGACCCGGTATCGGGCGCGCCCGTATTGTTCAGATCGATCCGGTAATGTCCCCGGATTTCTTCCATCGCCACTTCGAACGGAATCGCATCCGGATAGAGTCCTCCCGGCGCATGGGCGCCGCGGGTGAGGGTTCTAATAACCTCGCTCTGGGCGTACTTCGCATCCGATAGCACGTAGATATCGGCCACGGCATGGTCCCCGAGCTTGTGGCCGGGGGTCGTGGCGGGGATTAAGTCCGTGAGCGTGCCGGCGAGGCGTTCCTTCTTCAGTCTCTTCAGCAGCCCCACAACCTGACTGTCGGTGGCTTGTGCCGGAACGACAATACTGACGGCGTTCATGTCAGGAACGGTCGCCTGGACTTTGAAAATGACCGGGGCCGCTTCGGGATCTTCAATAACCGGTCCTGCGGGTCCTTCCGTGCCGGCCACCTGTTTGTTTCGTGAACTCGGAACGATGAGAGCTACGAAGAGCCAGAGGCCGAGCAACACACCGAACACCACGACGAGCGGGTGAATGCCTGCGCGTTTGCCTTCCTCGTAAGGATTTTCCTCGTTGCCCATGTGGCGGTCCTTGAATAAGGTGTCCGGCGGCGTTCTCGTATCGCTCAGAGATTCAACGCACCACAAGGGGGACGCCGAGTTTCTTCGCTCGCCGGGCCTTGATGGATGGCCTTTTCGAACAGCCGCGGGAAGTCAAAAACCAGTCTATATTATTTCAGGCGTTCTCTGAAAGTCGTTTCTTGGCGTCTTCCCACAGCCGGTTCATTTCCTCGACAGAGAGGTCGTTGATGGTCCGGCCGGATGCTGTGGCTTGTGCCTCAATATACTGGAAGCGCTCCGCGAATCGATTGATGGACTGCCGCAATGCGTCCTCAGGATTCACTTTGACAAAACGGGCCAGGTTGACGAGGGAAAAGAGCACGTCGCCGAATTCCGAAGCAATTTCCTCCTGCCTCTTCGAGCCGGGCGTCTCTCTGTCGGCCTGCGGAAGCCTCAGGGCCATGCGCAGTTCGCGGATTTCCTCTTCAATCTTAGCCAGGACTTGATCGAATCCGGGCTGATCGTGGGTCCAATCGAAGCCGACGCGCGAGGCCCTGGCCTGAATTTGATACGCGCGGAGCAGAGCAGGGAGAGTATTGGGCACGCCGTCGAGGACCGATTCCGGCCTGCCTGCCGCCTGACGTTCCGACCGCTTGATGTCTTCCCATCTGGCCAGGACCTGGTCGGCATTGGTCGGGGTCGGATCTTTGGAGCCGTTCGGGAACACGTGAGGATGCCGCCGGATCAGTTTGTCGGCCAGTTGCTCCAGTACGTCGTCAATCGTGAAACTGCCGGCTTCCGATGCGATCTGACTATGGAACAGAACTTGGAGCAGCACGTCGCCGAGTTCTTCGGGGAGTTTCTTCCGGTCCTGCTGGTCGATCGTATCGAGAACCTCGTATGTTTCTTCGAGCAGGTACGGCTTCAGCGACTCATGCGTCTGCTTCCTGTCCCAGGGACAGCCGTTCGGGGCGCGTAACGCCGCCATCAGATTGACGAGTTTGTGGAACCGTTCCGACATTGAATACCTCTTGAGGCGTTGTCTGACTGAAGGGCCATTATACCTGGTTCCCCGGCGGCTTCAACGCGCCTGCGCAGCTTGCGGGGCGTCGAAGCCTATGGTAGGCTTCCGCGATTTCATCGAGAGCGGAGGCCTCCGTGGTCGGAGATAAAGAAGAAGGATTTGTTGTTCGGGATCGGCGCGGTGCCGGCGGGTCGGACAAGCCTGCCGCGCCGTCGCCGGGCCCTGCCGCATCCAAGGATGTGCCACCGTCTCCCTCGGAGTCGGTCCAGGGTTCCGGCATGCCCGTCACGTTCGCCTCGTTCGTGATCTCGCTGGGCAGCTCTTCCCTGATGCTGATGGGAGAGCAACTGGACCCGCAGCAGCCTGCAATGCCTGTCAATCTTCCGCAAGCCAAAGAGATCATTGATTTGCTGTCGGTCCTGGAAGACAAAACCAAGGGCAACCTCACGACCGAAGAGCAAGCGGTGTTGCGGGATATGCTCTATGCGCTTCGCATGAAATACGTGAGCTTGACTTCTAAGCCGTAATCCTACCGCACGACACGTCTTGGTCCGGGACCGTCATCTAGGTGCCGATGATCGTGACTATCTTTTGAGCCGGGCTCCTATTTCCGTTATAGTGAACAGTCTTCCCTGCCACGCGATCGGTTCATGATGAAGGAACGACGGGCGTGAGAAATCGCTACAAGGACAGCGCTTCGCCGGTATGGACCGGACCGGAGCGGCGTACCGTGACGGAGAGTCCCGCGTTGAGCGGCGCGACCGGCGGAACGGCGTCGTCCGGCCCCGAACCGGACCGCCGGAAACGGCATCTGCGTCCTGTCTGGATCCTGCTGTTTTTCCTGCTCCCCTGTCTTGCCCTGACGTTCTATTACGCGCAAGTCGTCGTGCCGGGAGGCGAAGAGTCTGATTCGTTCTTTCCTACGACCAGTTATGCGTTTGTGTTGTTGCTGATCAACCTCGACTTGATCGGCTTTGTGGTGCTCCTGCTCCTCCTCTCCCGCAACCTCATCAAAGCGTATTTCGAACGGCGGCATCGCCTGATCGGCTCGGGCTTTCGCGCGAAGCTCGTCGCCGCGTTCATCGGGTTTTCTCTGATCCCGACGGTCTTGTTGGCTTTGGTCGCAAGCGGTTTCGTGAACAAAGCCGTCGACGTCTGGTTCAGCGATCAGATCGACCGGGTCATGCGCGATTCCTATGAAGTGGCCAAAATGCAGCATGCCGGCCACATCACCCTGGCGGTGAACAGCGCTCGCGCCATCAGCCATGAGATTTTCCGCGAGGACATGCTGCTGCCAGAACAGCGCGATCTCCTGGTGGCGGCCATGGCGCGTAAGCGGGTGGAGTTCGGGGTCGCCGGTATCGAAGTATTCTCCGCCAAGATGGAAACGCTGACGAAGTCGCTCGATCCGGAGGTGCCGTCGGGGGTGCTCGATTTGCCGATCGGCCAGTTGGTGCTCCAGGCCATCAACGGGAAGCAGGAGGCGAATACCGTTCAAGAGGCGCAAACCGGCCGTCTCGTACGGGCCGCGGCTCCGGTGGCCGCCAGCGGACGCGGTCATGAAGTCGGCGGCGTCGTCGTGGTCGATGCCTATGTGCCTGAGTCCCTGCTTGCCAAGATGGACGGGATCGGGCGTCAATACGAAGAGTACAAGCAGATCAAGGCGATGAAGAATCCGATCAAGGCGGGAGCCTATCTCTTTGTCGCCGTCATCACCGTCTTGATCATGTTCGGAGCGACCTGGTTCGGGTTCTATGTCGCGCGCAGTATTACGGTGCCGATCCAGCGGTTGGCTGAGGCGACGGAGACGATTGCCCAGGGGGATCTTTCCGTGCGCATCGACGCGAAGGCGACCGACGAAATCGGCACGCTCATTGATTCGTTCAACCGCATGACGACCGACCTGCAAAGCAGTAAATCCGCGATCGAAGCGGCCAATGTGTCCCTGCGTCAGAACAATCTTGAACTCGATCGGCGCCGTGCCTACATCGAGACGGTCGTCGACACGATCGCCGCCGGCCTGCTGTCGATCGACAGGAACGGCGTGGTGACGAATTTCAATCCGTCCGGCGAGCGGATTCTAGGGGTTTCCGCCGATCGCGTGCATGGCCGCCAGGCGAACGAGGTGTTCAAGGAGTTCGGCCTGACCCTCTTTCAAACGATCTACGATCGCATGCTCCAGGATCAGCGCGATGATCTTACATTGGACGGCACCATCGAGGTAGAGGGAAAGTTTCTGACGATCGCCCTCCATGGTTCCAGGATGAAGGACGAGGCGAATCAGGATCTCGGCGTGGTGCTCGTGTATGAAGACCTCACCGAACTGCTGAAAGCCCAGAAAGTCGCGGCCTGGCAGGAGGTGGCGCGGCGCGTGGCGCACGAAATCAAGAATCCGCTCACTCCCATTCAGTTGTCGGCGCAGCGCATGCGGAAAAAGTTCTTCGAGAAAGCGCCGGATTTCGACCGGGTCTTCGATGAGTCGACCAACGTGATCGTCAACGAAGTGGCCAGCCTGAAGCACATGGTCGATGAGTTCTCAAAATTCGCCAGACTGCCGGCGCCCCAACTGGCTCAGCAGTCGCTCCATGACGTGGTCAACGAAGTGGTGGCGCTTTACCGGGGCGCCCACAAAGACATCGAGCTGCTCGTGTCTTTGGACGAAGACCTGCCTCCGTTGAAATTCGATTGGGAACAGATCAAACGCGTGCTCGTGAACCTGCTGGACAACGCGATCCAGGCGATGAATCAGAGGGGGCGCGTGTGGCTCACGACACAATATGATACGAAGCGCCGCCGGGCGGTGGTCAGCATCGCGGACGAGGGCACCGGCATCGCTCCGGAAGACCAGGAGAAGCTGTTTGTGCCATACTTCACGCGAAAGAAGACGGGAACCGGGCTCGGCCTGGCGATCGTTCGGCGGATCATTACCGATCACGAAGGACAGATCAGCGCGGGAAACAATCAGCCGCGGGGCGCGGTGTTTACGTTCGAATTGCCGGTGTAGATGCAAGATCAATCGTGACGCGTCAAGCGGTCAGGGAAGCCGTGGACTGATTCTCGCGCAGCGTGTGACGGTTGACGATTGATGTGGTACGGGGGGAAAAGAGATGTCAGCCTCGATTCTGGTAGTGGACGATGAAGACGCCATCGGGTCCTCGCTGAGCTGCATTCTGCAGGATGAGGGCTATGATGTCTCCGTGGCCAAGAACGGTGCGGAGGCCCTGAAAATTTATGCGACCGATCCGCCGGATCTGATGTTGCTCGATATCTGGATGCCTGACATGGACGGTCTGGAGACCCTGCGCCGCGTCAAGGAGCTGGTGCCGACCGCGCAGGTCATGATGATGTCGGGTCATGGGTCGATCGAAACGGCGGTGAAGGCCATCAAGCTGGGAGCCTACGACTATATCGAGAAGCCCCTCTCGCTCGAGAACGTCACGTTGCGCGTGAAGCATGCGTTGGATCAATACCGGCTGGAGCAGGAAAACCGCTCGCTGCGGACTACGGTGCAGCGGAAGTTCGAGCTGGTGGGGCAGTCGCCCGCGATGCAGGAGCTTCGCCAGTTGATTGAGACGGCAGGCCCGACGAACAGCCGGGTGCTGATCGGAGGGGAGAATGGCACGGGCAAGGAGCTGGTGGCGCGGGCGATCCATGTGCAGAGCGCCAGGGCGGACCGGCCGTTTGTGGCCGTGAACTGCGCGGCGATCCCGGAGACCTTGATCGAAAGCGAACTCTTCGGGCATGAGAAAGGCTCCTTCAGCGGCGCCACGTCGATGAAGCGCGGGCAGTTCGAGCAGGCCGACGGCGGCACGCTCTTTCTCGACGAGATCGGCGACATGAGTCTGAGCACGCAGGCCAAAGTGTTGCGCGCGCTTCAAGAGCAGCAGTTCACCAGGGTCGGTGGAACCAAACTGTTGAAGGTGGATGTACGGGTGCTGGCCGCCTCGAATAAAGATCTGCTGAAGGAAATCGAAAAGGGTGCCTTTCGCGAAGACCTCTATTATCGGCTCAACGTCGTGCCGATCGTTGTGCCGCCGCTGAGGGAGCGGCGCGAGGACATTCCGCTCCTGATCCGTCATTTCATGAAGCTCCATGCGGAGGAGCAGGGGCTCCGGACCAAGGAAATCACGCCGGAAGCGATGAACGTCTTTCAGCAGTACGAGTGGCCTGGAAATATCCGGGAGCTCCGGAATCTGATTGAGCGGTTGATGATCATGGTGCCGGGGAACGTCATCGACACGGCGCAGGCCAATATGTCACTGCAAGTAAAGCCTTCGGGATCTGCTGTTTCCGCCAGTGCCGGTGCCGGGTTCGGCGCGGCTCCAGCTCCGGTTGTGAATCCACTCTTCACGCAGCACTATGATTCGCTTCGCGATGCGCGCAATGCGTTCGAGAAGGAATTTATCGCGAGGAAGTTACGCGAGCACCACTGGAATATCTCCCGCACCGCTGAAGATTTGAAGATCGAACGGAGCCATCTCCACCGCAAAATCAAGTTGCTGGACGTGGAAATGAGGCCGGAAGCCTAGGTCCGCCGGCGTTAGCTGCCGAAGACTTCCTTGAGGAGACTTGTGACGCGCGCGGCGGGGTTGCTGCGGATGTTGCGTTCCTCTTCGGCGAGCATGAGAAAAAGGCCATCGAGGCTTTTCCCCACCACATATTGATCGATATTGATCAGCTCACTTTTGGGGAAGGGGATGGCTTTGAAGTAGCCGACCAATTCCTTGTATTGCCTCGTGACGCCCACCTCGTTCATGGCCTTCTCGACCTGCGGGCGAAAGGCGGCGATGAGTTTGTCCGTCGTCTTGACCTTAAAGTAGTCGGTGGCGGCGGTCTGGCTGCCGTTGAGAATCTGCTTGGCGTCGGCGAAGGTCATCTCGCTGATGGCACCGAGGAAAATCTGTTTGGCTTGCGGCGCGGCCCGTTCGGCCGCCCGGTTCATGCTCAATACGAAATCGTCGACCTGCGGCCCGAAGCCGAACGTGCGGAGTCCCTTCTCGAAGTCCTGCAGCTGTTCCGGCATGAGAATCTTGATCGCTTGATTGCGAAAGTACCCGTCCATCTTACCCGTCAGCGTCACGGCATTGCCGGTTCCGACCTGCAACGCCTCCTTCAGTCCTGCGGCAATCTTGTTGTCGTCGAGGGCGCCTCCTTTGACCGCGGGGAGTCCCAATATCTTGAGGGATTGATCGAGTTCGGCGCAGCCGGGGAGAGCGATCATGAACCACGCGAGAAAGAGAAGCAGCAACGGCATAGGCTTCTTCCTGTACAAGTTTGGAGGGTCGCGGCGGGGTAGTATAAGCGAAGTCGATCATCATGTCTCGCCTGGAATAAGGTATCCGTGCGTTGACCTCCGTAAGACCCCTCCGTTAATATGCCACCCTCTCATGACGACCTATCGCGATGCCGGAGTCGATATCGATGCGGGCGACGAATTTGTCGATCGCATCAAGCCGCTTGTCCGCTCGACCTTCCGCCCCGAAGTCCTGGCGGATCTGGGAGGATTTGGCGGGCTCTTTCGTCTTCAGGCCAAACAATACGAAGATCCTGTTTTGGTTTCCGGGACGGACGGAGTCGGCACAAAGCTGAAAATCGCTTTCCTGATGGACAAGCATGATACGGTCGGCATCGATCTGGTGGCCATGTGTGTGAACGACATCGTCGTCAGCGGCGCAGAGCCGTTATTTTTTCTCGATTACTTTGCCACCGGAAAACTCGCTGTTCCCAAGGCCCAGCAGGTCGTCTCCGGTATCGCCGAGGGCTGCCGGCAGGCCGGTTGCGCGCTGATCGGCGGTGAAACGGCCGAGATGCCGTCGTTTTATGCTGACGGTGAATATGACCTCGCCGGATTCGCGGTCGGGGTTGTGGATCGTCCCAAGATCATCGACGGCAATGCGATCAAGCCGGGCGATGCCCTCATCGGTCTGGCGTCAACCGGACTTCACAGTAACGGCTATTCGTTGGCCCGCCGGGTATTTTTTGATAAGGCCAAATTGACGGTAACCAGCCGGTTGCCTGAGTTGGATCGACCGCTCGGAGAACTGCTGCTTACGCCCACGAGAATCTACGCCAAGCAGGTTCTGGCCTTGATCCAGGACGGTTCGATCAAAGGCATCGCACACATTACCGGCGGCGGGATTACCGAGAACCTGCCGCGCGTTTTTCCCGAGGGAGTGCGGGCCAGGATCGACCGGAAAGCCTGGACCGTTCCCCCGATATTCCAGGCGTTGAGCCGGCTGGGACAGATCGAACGCGAGGAAATGTATCGCGTGTTCAACATGGGGATCGGCCTGATCCTTGTCGTGCCGGCTGACTCTGTGGCGTCAGTGCTGGCAAAGGCCACGACGCTTGGCGACCAGGGCTGGATAATCGGAGAGATTGTGTCGGCAACAGAGGGCCAGACGCAGGTGGAGTATGTCGACTAAACGCGCGACTCCGCTTCGTATCGCCGTGCTGGCGTCGGGCCGAGGGTCGAATCTCCAAGCCGTCATCGATGCAATCGAAGCCGGACAGGTTCACGCGAAGATCGTGGCGGTCATCAGCAATAAGAAAGACGCGGTTGCGCTGGAACGGGCCAGGAAGCACGGAATACCGGACCTCTTCGTCGATCCGAAACCATTTACCGGGCAACCGGAGAGTCGTGAAGACTACGACCGGGCACTGCTGGAGGTGCTGAAGAAGTACGACACGGAGTTGGTTTTGCTGGCCGGCTACATGAAGATCGTCACGACGGTACTCGTCAATGCTTATGCCAACAGGATGATGAACATTCATCCCTCGCTCCTGCCCTCGTTCCCGGGATTGGATGTGCAGAAAAAAGCGATCGAATGGGGATGCAAGCTGGCCGGATGTACGGTGCATTTCGTGACGGAAGGGGTCGATGAAGGGCCGATCATCCTCCAGGCTGCCGTTCCGGTTCTGGATCAGGACACGCCAGACGCTCTCGCGGCCCGCATCCTGGAGCAGGAACACAAGATCTATCCCCGTGCGGTGCAACTCTTTGCCGAAGGCCGTCTTCGCGTCGAAGGTCGGCGTGTGCTGATTGAGCAGGGGATGCCCGTGGGCGAGGCGGTCATCAGTTCCTGCTAAAGACTGACGAGCTAAAGACTGACGAGATTGAGATTCCGGGTGGAGACTCAGAGTCTGGTTGTGTATAATGCAACTTCCCGGGGACGCGAGCCCACTTCCTCCCCGTTCTTCTACCGCAGCATGCAGTGTGCGCGCTGATGCGCAACGAACCCTGCGGGATTCATGGTTCGCGTCGCCGGTTCCCACAGGTGGGGGGCTAGCTCAGTTGGGAGAGCACTACGTTCGCAACGTAGGGGTCGGGGGTTCAACTCCCCTGCCCTCCACCACTTTCGTTGACAACCTTCGCTTCCGTCAGTAGCCGATCAAATGTCCCCGTTACGGTAAAGCGGTATCCTCATTTCCCGCCCTCCATCTTTACATTGTGCTTAAAGGTGCCCAGAAGACGGCCGAAGGTCGATTGAACTCCCGCAGCGAGCCAGCAGTAAGGCAACATCAGCAGCTGAACAGTAATCACCGCCCGATCTCACATCTGCTCTCCTTCATCGCTGCCAGTGTTTTTCTGGCCACATCGCCCATGCTGTGCCCATCT
>DATGEA010000402.1:0-11173 GCA_035310605.1 Nitrospira sp.
CTTGTCAGGTTGGTGGTCATTTTGCCGAACAGGTTAGTCCGAAAGTACCGGTTGTCATTTTGGAATGGGCCGTTGGTGTAATACCCTTCAGCGGCGAACAAGGTGCGCACTTTGTCTCTTGTGGGAGAGTACATGAGCAGATACCGCTGCGTATCGAACTGCCCTCCAGCTGCTTGGACAATTCCTTCCTTTACCACCTCGCGCGTCCTGAAGTTGACCGCACCGGCTGTGGCGAAGTCTCCGTATTCAGGCAGATAGGCCCCCTTGTAGACATCAAGCCCTTCGATGGTTTCGGGAATAATAAAGTTCAGGTCGGTATAGCCCTGCCCATGCGCATGCGTTCGCAGATTGATCGGCATCCCGTCGGCGAAGAAAGCCACATCGGTGCCGTGGTCTGCATCGAATCCCCGCAGAAAGTACTGGTCCGCCTTTCCAGCTCCACCTGAATGCTCGACGGCGATGAAACCGGGTATCAGACGCAACACCTGGGCCGGACGGCCTTGCGGTTGGAGGAGGTACTCTTTATCCGGGATGAATTGCTGAGAGGATGCAGCGACTGGTTGTTCGCCGAGGATGGAGACTTCCGGCAAGTCCAGGTCCGGAGCATCCGGATCGTGGGCAACGGCAGGAGATGGCGGAAGAAGGGCCGCACCCAAGGCGACCAAAACGGCGATGAACGGAGCCATGCGAGGATTCAGCTGAGCCCTTTGCCGGTCGTCGTCATCGTGAGTTTGCCGTGCTTCACGCCCTTGACGCTGACCAGCGCGTCGGCCACTTGCTTGATCTGCGAGCCCTTGCCCTTGACGACGAGAACTTCCAGGCAATGGTCGTGGTCCAAATGCACGTGCATCCCCGCCATAATATGTCCCTGAAAGTCGTGCTGGATGTGCGTGAGCTTCCTGGTGAGGTCGCGCACATGATGATCGTACACGAACGTGATCGTGGCCACCGCTTCACGGTTCGCATCGCTGTTCCATTCCTGGCTCACCAGCTGGTCGCGGATAAGATCGCGGAGCGCTTCGGACCGGGTCGCATACTTACGTCGTCGGACGACCTTATCGAAATCGTCGAGAAGATGGTGATCCAAGGACACGCCGAACCGGACGAGCTTCTTCATGGAAATGATGACACGTTTTTAAAATTCGTGGCACGAACTATAGCGATGCGGCCGGTACAAGTCAACTTGAGCTCGCAGTGGGAGCATACGGCGAGGGGATATCCGGGACCGATCGGCTTACTCGCCCCGGATCGGAATGTAGAGCACGGTACCCTGCCGATTGACGAGCAGGAGGGCGAGGTCGGTGGATTTCATAGGGTCGGCGAGTCGCTGGAACGCAGAAAAATTGGGAACGGGCTGACGGTTGAGTTCCAAGATCACATCACCGGGCTGCAGACCCGAGGATTCCGCCAGGCTGCCTTCTTCGATGTCGGTCACCACGACCCCGCTATTCACCGCCAGGTCCATTTGACGGGCCAACGGCGGCGTGACGTCGTCGAACACGACGCCGGACAGGGGATGGGCGGTCGAGGCCGCAGCGGTGTCGGCTTGGCTCTTCCTGGTCCGTTCACGAGGAGCTTCCTGCACCGTCAACTCGACCTGGATAGTCTTGCCGTCCCGCACGACATCCAACCGATGCTTGCTGCCGATGGCGGAGGCGGCGATCAGATTCCTGAGATGCCCGCTGTCCATCACGTCGCGACCGTCAAACCGTTCGACGACATCTCCCCGTCTCAGGCCCGCTTTTTCGGCAGACCCCTTTGCCTGCAAGTCGGTCACGATGGCGCCCTTCACATCGGGAAGCCGGAAGATTTTTCCCAACAGCGGCGTGACATCCTGAGTGGAGGCACCCAGAAATCCCCGCACCACGCGGCCCGTCTTAATCAGACTCTGCATCGCCGCGCGCGCCATGTTGCTGGGAATCGCAAAGCCCACGCCGACACTCCCTCCGGTCGGACTCGCGATCGCCGTATTGATGCCGACAAGCTCCCCGTTGATATTCACCAGCGCCCCACCGGAATTGCCCGGATTGATGGGCGCATCAGTTTGAATGAAGTCTTCGAAGTCGGCCACGCCCACATCCGCGCGGCCGACGGCGCTCACGATCCCGAACGTGACCGTTCTGCTCAGGCCGAGCGGATTCCCGATGGCCAGCACGAAATCGCCGACGGCCAGATTGCTCGAATCTCCCCAGGAAACCGTCGGTACGTTGGCGGCTTGAATCTTCACCACCGCGACGTCGGTCTTCGGATCAGTCGCCACCACCTTCCCCTTAAACTGTCGCCGGTCTGCCAAGATGACTTCCACGTCGACCGCATCGGCAACCACGTGGTTGTTGGTGATGATGTACCCGTCGGAGGACACAATCACGCCAGAGCCCTGGCCGTACTGACGCCGCGCAGGCGGTTCCTTGAACAGGCCGAACGGGAGAGCTTCATCGCTGAAAGCCTGATCACGCACCATGACCGTCGAGGAGATGCTGACGACCGCCGGAATGACCTTTGACGCGGTGGCTTTGATTTGAGTCTGGAGGTCGCTTCCCCCTGCGACAGGAATCAGGCGACCGGAAGCCCAGACTGAGCCGGCCGCAATCAGCGGGAGGAATCCTATGATCATCATTCGGATTATCAGGAGAGAACGAACCACCGCGGGCCCCTTTCTGGAAGATTCAACGCTGGTGATGAGTCGGGGAATGCCCGTAGCCTAGCATGCGCTGGAGGATGCCGCACTCATAATTCCACATGCCGCAGGCGAAGCGCGTTCGAGATGACGGACACGGAACTGAAGGTCATAGCCGCACTGGCGATCATGGGGTTGAGGAGCAACCCCCAGAGCGGATAGAGCACCCCTGCCGCAATCGGCACACCCACGATATTGTAGACAAAGGCGAAGAAGAGGTTTTGCCGGATGTTACGCATCGTGGCATGACTCAAGCGCTTGGCGCGGACGAGCGCCCTCAAGTCCCCCTTGACCAGGGTGACGCCTGCACTCTCCATGGCAATGTCCGTCCCCGTCCCCATCGCTATCCCCACATCGGCCAGCGCCAGGGCCGGGGCATCATTGATGCCATCGCCGGCCATCGCCACGACGCGGCCTTGCGACTTCAGCTCGGAAATAATGCGTCCCTTTTGGTCCGGCAACACCGAGGCATGTACTTCCGTGATCCCCAACTGCCTCGCCACGGCATCGGCCGTCAACGGATGATCCCCCGTGACCATCACCAGACGAACGCCCTCCTCCCGTAGGAGTCGAACGGCTTCCGGGGTGGAGTGCTTGACCGGATCCGCCACACCCAAAAGACCGGCGGCTTTGCCGTCGATGGCCACAAAGACCGTCGTCTGGCCGTCCCGTCTCAAGGCCGCCGCCTCTTCCTCCAGGCCGGCCAGCCCCCGGTCATTCACCTCCACCTGCTCTCTGAGCAGCGCAGAAGTTCCGACAGCCACGCGGTGCTGTTCCACGAGACCTGACACGCCGTACCCAGTCTGTGACCGAAAGTCCTGGACCGGACTCAGCGTCAGGCGGCGGCTTTCTGCGCCGGCCACGAGGGCGGCGGCTACCGGATGCTCGCTCCTGCGCTCTACGCTCGCAGCAAGGCGGAGGACATCGACATCGTTCCAGGGGGGAGCAAACCGAACGGCGATGAGCTTCGGCTTCCCCTCGGTCAATGTGCCCGTTTTGTCAAATACGAGCGTATCCACCTTGCCGAGCACTTCTAGAGCTTCTGCCTTCCGCACCAACACCCCCGCCGTGGCTCCGCGCCCGGTCCCCACCATGATCGACATGGGCGTCGCCAGTCCCAACGCGCAGGGACAGGCGATGATTAGAACCGCGACCGCATTGACCAAGGCATAAGCCAGCTTCGGTTCCGGCCCCCAGACGGCCCAGGCTGCGGCCGTCACGATCGAGACCACCACCACGAGCGGAACAAAATAGCCGGCCGCTACGTCGGCGATGCGTTGAATGGGAGCGCGGCTGCGCTGAGCTTCCCCCACCATCTGAACGATACGCGCCAGCAGCGTCTCCCGCCCCACCCTCTGCGCTTGCATGAGAATGCTGCCGGTTCCGTTGATCGTACCGCCCGTCACCGCAGCACCGGCCGACTTTTCGACCGGCATGGGCTCTCCCGTCACCATCGACTCATCGACAGCCGTCACACCTTCTATCACCATACCATCGACCGGCACCCGTTCTCCCGGACGGACGCGCAATCGGTCTCCGACCCTCACCTGGTCGAGCGGAACATCCGCTTCTCTGCCGTCTAGCTCCACCCGTCTCGCTGTCTTCGGCGCGAGCCCCAGCAAGGCCTTCATCGCAGACGTCGTTTGGCTCCGCGCCCGCAACTCCAACACTTGTCCCAGCAGGACCAGGACCGTAATCATGGCCGCCGCTTCGAAATAGACGGCTATCGATCCATCGTGCGATCGGAACGAGGCCGGGAGCGCTCCGGGCACGACGGTTGCGACCGTGCTGTAGAGATAGGCCGCGCCGGTCCCGATGCCGATCAACGTGAACATGTTGGGGGCTCGATTCACAATCGACGCCCACGCGCGTTCGAAAAACGGCCAGCCGGCCCAGAGCACAACCGGCGTCGCGAGCAGCCATTGGATCCAATTCTTCGCCGAAGCGGAAACGATCCGGTGGACCGGCTGTCCCGGAATCATGTCGGACATCGCCAGGATCATCACCAGTACGGCAGGCCCCAGACTGATCCAGAACCGTCTCGTCATATCCTTGAGTTCCGGATTCGGGCCCTCTTCCAACGAAACGACTTTCGGCTCCAATGCCATGCCGCAAATCGGGCAAGCCCCCGGCTTGGTTTCAAGCACTTCCGGGTCCATCGGACAGATATATTCGACGGTGGCCCCGGCCGGGACGGCCACCGTTTTGGGAACTCGTTCAGCAGGCGGGGTCAGATAAAAGGTCGGATCGCCGCGAAACTTTGCCAAACAGCCCGGCGAACAGAAGTAATACGTCTTGCCGTCATGCACGTGGGAGCCGGCGGCCGATTCCGGCCGGACGGTCATGCCGCAGACCGGATCGATCTGACCGGCTCCGTCCACGGGGGAGGCCGGATTCATCATGGCCAGGGACTGTTTCCCGCCCAGTTTGATCAGACCGGAGGATGCCGGCTGCAACGCGCGTTCGGGATTGGCTTTGAATTTGTCGAGACAGGAGGCGGCGCAGAAATAGTAGGTCACACCTCTGTAGGCATAGGACCCGGCGGCTGTCGCCGGGTCTACCGTCATTCCACAGATGGGGTCGATCGCCATGTCATCTCGTGAAGGGTAAAGCGTGAGAGGTTAGGCGTCGGCAGAGCCGCAAGCCGACAGTTCTTAACTGTAACGCCTTACGATACAACGTTACCTCTTCCCGTCACGGTCCAGAATACTGCGGATCACGAGCTTGAGATTCTCGGGATCGATCTGCTCCACCTTGATATTGCCGTCAAGGAGCACGGTGGGGGTTTGTTGCAGCTTGATGCGCTCGCCCCATTTTTTCCCGTCTTCGAACACTTTGGCCGGCTTGCCGCTGGCCATTCCTTCCTCGAAGGCCTTAGGGTCGAGTCCCACTTCCTTTATGAGCACTTCGCGCAGCGAACGATCCAACACGCCGGTCACCTTGTCCTGGTGAATCGTCCGAAAGAGCACCTTCTTCATTTCATTCCCCTTGCCCATCATCTTCGCCTGCTCGTACATATCGAACGGCGTCGGCAATTTTCCTCTGATGACCGGGAACCCCACCATCGTCACTTCCAGTTTGGGGCCGAACTCCTTCTCGAGGATCGCCAGGCCTTCCCCGTCGAACCGATGGCAGTGCGGGCAGTAGAAGTCCGCGAATTCAACCAGCTTCACCTTCCCCGGCTGATGTGTGGACGGCTCGTCTTTCAGAATTTCAAACTTGCCCTTCAACTCGGGAGCCGCAGCATGAACCGCCCCCCCGCTCAAGAGCACGGATACCCAGAACATCACCGAACCGATCGCCGTCCACGTCCAAGCTACTCGCGTCGCCATATCCACTCCTTTCCTCAAATCACAAACCCACGGCCACATTATATCGAAGCTCGGAGCAACCTGCTCTTTGTTATAATGCGACCATGCTCTTGCGGCTGTTTCTCTGCGCGCTGGCTCTTCTTCTGACAGTGACGGGCTGTGCATCGACGCAAGAGGCGGGAGAGGACTCTGCAGCCAGCCAGATTTCGTTCTCTCAGGTCAAAGCGGCGCCGGACTCGTTCAAAGGCCAGTCGGTGTTGTTCGGCGGCCAGGTCCTCAGTGCCAGACGCCTGAAGGAGGGCACCAGGGTCGAAGTCCTTCAGCTGCCGCTTGACCGGTCCGGATATCCCGCCCCGGACCTCACGCAATCCCAAGGCCGCTTCATCGCCATGCATCGGGACTTTCTCGATCCGGCCACACTCCCACTCGGTACCAGGGTGACCGTCACGGGCGAAATCACCGGGTCTGTCACCCTTCCCTTGGACGAAACGGAATACAGTTATCCCGTCATCGACATCCGGCATCTCCAGGTGTGGAGCAGGGCTGAACAGGCAGCCCCCCGTATCCGTCCCTATATGGGACCTGGCCCCTACTGGGGACCCTATTGGAGTCCGTATTGGCGTCCCTGGCCCTACTGGTAACCAAGGGTAGAGGCGACGGCTCAGGTTGAGGCTAAGATCGAGCACTACGCTCTTTCTTCATTCCTTAGTCTTAACCTTCTCATTTACCGTCCCGCTGTCCCGATAATCCGTTCGACACGATCGTCTCGCCCGCCAAGGTTTCTGTACTTGTGATATTGCGCGAGCGCTCGCGGCATGTCTTTGCGGTGTAGTTCGTAGAAGACTCCGAGATTGTAGTGGGCTTCGGCATAATCAGGCTTCAACGCGACGGCTTTCTCGTATTCCCGCTCAGCCTCTTCCAGTTTGTTCATGCTCGTATAGATGACGCCCAGATTCATGTGCGCTTCGGCATACTCAGGCCGATAGCGGACGACTTCGAGAAATTCCCGCTCCGCTTCCGACGGTTTGTTCTGGCTTCGGAGAATGAATCCCAAATTGTAGTGGGCATCGACCAGATCCGGCTTGGACGCGACGGCCTGCTTATAGGCATAGGCCGCTTCGAGCAGATCGTTCCCGCGCTCCGCCAGGCGGCCGAGTTGATACCAGGCGTCGGCATGTTTGGGATTCGACTTCGTCAGCCGCATGAGCAGGTCACGAGCGGCTTTGTTGTCACCCTGCCCCTCGTACAACATCGCCAGCCCGAAGAGCCCGTCGGGATGTGCAGGATGAATCGCCAGCATACTCTGGTAGATTTTCATTGCTGCGGGGGCGTCCCGGCGCCCCTCATAGAGCTTCGCCAAATCCACGTAGGAGTCGTCATGCTCGGGGTCCACGTCGATGGCCCGACGGAGTGTCTGTTCCGCCTCCGCGGACTTCCCCTGCGCCAGATACACCTCCGCCAAGTCGTTCAACGCGTCCGGATAAGCCGGCTTCAGTTTGAGGGCATGTGTAAGGGCTTCAGCGGCCTCGTGCGTTTTCTTCTTTCCTTGAAAATATACGCGCCCGAGAAGGTGATAGGCTTCGGCTGAGGAGGGATGGAGTTCCGTGGCCTTGTTCAGCGCGGCGATGGCTCCGTCGGCATCGCCGGCCTTGAACAGTTCCGACGCCCGCTCGACCGCACGTTTCCCGGAGTCTGCGGCAGGTGCGGCATGGAGCGGGGAAACGGTGAGCAGCCCCAGGAAGACTCCGATCGCGATGGGGCGGTGTCGTCGTGCGAATGCCTTCAACTGAGCGCTCCCGGCCAAGTAATGAAGATCACTCAACTATACGGTGGGCACGAAACGAAATCAACGCGGGGGACGTGGGACAGACGGAGGTTCAAAAAATCTGAAGCTCCGCCTGTCAGGACTCATATGAGACCGGCTGCTTGCTACGACTTGCCGATCGACTGGAAATACTTGGTCACCCCGAATGTGTAACTCGTTCCCTGGGCAAGATTGTCGTTGGCATCACGCATGAGCGGAACCTGCGCAAAGAAGTAGGCCTGCCAGGTATCGGCAACGCTCACCAGAACTCCGGGAGAAACCCCGAACCAGGTCGAACCTGTATTTGGTATGGGACGATCGATAATCGGTCCTGTCCCTTGGCTGGCGCTCATCAGATCATGGACCATGTACCGATAGTTCAACTGCCCTGTGAAGGCAAACCATGGCAGGCTCTCAATCGGAACGGCATTCAGTCCAGCATTCACAATGTACTCGTCCCCGAACTGATACCCGTCGTTGTTCTTGAATGTATGCCTGTAGCTTGCGTATACAAATTGGTTCAGCCTATGGGGGATCAATTCATAGGCCTGATACATGGAGCCAATAAGCCCGACCTGACCACGCCCGAGTTGGCCGGACGGTTCGAGAACCTGACCACTCTTGTCGACTTGAGTGGTATCGCCGGTCGGGAGTTCCACGCCAAATCCCAGCACGAGCATGCTCCGAATCGAAGGCAGCACATTGTACTTCGTCGTAATACGCGCGTCCCCGATACCTTTATCCGAAAACTGATGGAGCTCGGCATCTCCTCCGCCATGCCGATGAAAGTGGTCGTGATTTCTGGTCAGATAGGGAAGCGTGACCTGTAGCCCGAGTCTGTCGGTCACGCCATAATTTGCATCCAGCGTATAGCTGTTGGTCACAGTAGAAAGCTCCCGATGGTGGCCCGGGATAATCCGCCGTGTTGACTGATCCGCTTCGGCAATAATCCCCGTGTGACCACCCGGCAGGGTCATCGGCGTGTAGCTGTAGATAAAGTTCGTGGTCAGCAATCCCTGCTGAGGAACCTGTTGTTGTGAACCGATGGTGACAAAACAACTGACGGCACCGCAGGCAGCCAAGGACTGAGCCAGTCCGACCACCGTCAGTCCGATTACCAGAACCGAGAGACTCAACGCATATTGCTTGAAAGACTTCGACATCGAGACACTCCTCATTAAAGACAGGTTCATGAAATCGGCAGCAGACCGCGGACAGCAAACAACCTTCGACCGGTTCAGCGATACCCGGCGGAACTGTCGGCGTCCTCTGCCTGTGAGTGCAGTGATTAGCGGGAAACAGCGGGGGGAGGAGGACCTCGGGAAGAATCGGATGAAACTGGAGAGAAATCGGAAGCTACGTATTCCTGCCGGACTGCCGGTGAGGCGGTCGTGAACGGCGCGGGCGCCGGCGAGACCACGTTCTCAGCCGCCTGGCCGGCTGCGCAGAGCCATGAACACAAGGCGGTGGCGTGAGTCGCCGCACTGTGATGGGCATGTTGTGCCGCATGCGCGGTCAGCTGCGGATAGACCACGCCGCTGAGCAACACCAGCCATGCTGCGAGCAATCCGACCGCCAGGCGTGGAATGAATCCTGTCATAGACCTCTACCGAAGGGCAGCAGCCTTGACCGGTTCTTGCTTATGAATCTTCGCAACCACGTCATAAATCAACTGCTCGGTCAGGAGTCCGCCCTTGATGTATTCCCGGACGATACCCTGCTCGTCGATGAACACACTAACGGGCAGTCCGAACACCCCGAACTGATTGGCGACTTTGTTGTCACGATCCATCAGTACCGGAAAGGTATGCCCATATTGCTTGATGTGCTCGCGAACCTTGGCATCGTCTTCCAACTCGTTGACGGCGAGTACCACGAATCCCTTCTCCCGGAGCCTGTCATAGGTCGACTGCATGGCCGGCATTTCCGTCGTGCAGGGTTTGCACCAGGTGGCCCAGAAGTTCACGAGAACGACTTTCCCCCGGTACTGACTGAGGCTCTGCATCTGCCCGGTCAGATCGAGGAGCTGAAAATCCTCCGCCGGCGTTCCGACGACCGGCACGCGCGAGCCCATACTCCAACCATCGAACGCCACCGAGAGTCCCAGGATGACGCTCAGGAAGCCAACAACGACAACAGACTTACTCATGATCCACCTCCCCAACCTCAGCATTCAAAACTCACGACGGTTTCACCACCTGGAATGATTTCGTCAGCCCGAACACAAAACTCACTCCCTGGGCCAGGTTCCCATTGAAGTCACGCGCCAGGGGAATTTGGGAATAGAAATACAGCGAGGAACCTTCCGTGATGGGCGATTTGATGAGATCCCCGAGACCGACTTGAAATCCCGGCGTATAGGCGAAATAGGTGGAGCCGGTCGTTGGAACGGCACGGTTCGTGATATTCGGGTCGAGCACAATGGCCTCATCAGGAAACGTCGGATCGCTTGGATTCTGCGACCGCGACAGTGATCCGCTGAACGAATCGTGCACCATGTAGCGGTAATTGAACTGGTTCGTGAGCACAAGCCAGGGCACCGTGACGAAATTGGCGCCGACACTGAAATCGAACTGATCGCCGAATTGGTAGCCGAAATTGTTGCGAAAGGTATGGCGGTAACTGCCGGATGAGAACTGACTGAGGCGGTGGGGGATCACCTCATAGGTCTGATAGAACGACGCCTGGAGGCCGAATTGACCACGACCGAGCTGGGCGGTCGGCTCCATTGTCTCCGCATCACCTCCGGCCCCGGCAGTCTTTTGATTATGATCTCCCGTCGGAAGGTACACGCCAAACCCCGTCACCAGCATGCTCGAGAGTGTCGGCAACAGGTTGTACTTCGCATTGATAAACACGTCTCCGATCCCGTTATCGGAAAATCGCGTCAGCGTCCCGTCTCCGGCGTTAGTTTCTCCCAGTCCATCGACGTGTTGATGTTTGAATCGTTTGTATGGGATGGCAACCTCAATCCCAAACCGGTCGGTCACGCCGTAGTTGAGATCGATCGTGTACAGCTGGCTGATCGATCGGATCTCCCGGTGATGATCCAGAATCAGTTGACGATTGTCGAGGTCAACGGCCGGAATGACCCCGTTCGTTCCGCTCAGCAGAGTACCCTGGGGCGTGTAGTTATAAAACGCATTCATGGTGAGGACACCCTCTTGAGCTACTTGCTGCTGCGATCCGATCACGACGAAACAGGTAACGGACCCGCATGATGCGGCGGCACCGGAGACAAAGACTCCTTGACCGATAAGCATCGTGAGTACGGCCGACGTTAAAACTCTGCGACAAATGCTCATGTACCCCACGACCCTTTTCTAGTCCGCGCGATGCATCGATTGAACAACTCATGCATCGGAACTGATGAAATGAAGA
>DATGEA010000403.1:0-4689 GCA_035310605.1 Nitrospira sp.
GCGTGCGACTTCCTACACGCTGTATACCTTCACTGCTACGCCTGGAGGAACTTCTGCAATACAGAATTACCAGGCCGCCGCTTCGGGCCTGAACCCGTATGCCTACAGTACGGCAACGGTAAGCACTGGCGGCAGCGTTCCCACCTACAAGTCCGTATTTTTCGGGATGTATGCTCAGGATAGCTGGCAGGTTACGCCGAAACTGATGCTGATCTACGGCATGCGATGGGATAAGTATCTGGCCCCACCGGCGGACAAGAATGCGCTGTTCGTCTTCTCCCAAGATTTCAATTCGCCGAGCGCCAACTTCAGCCCTCGCTTGGGTTTTGCGTATAGGGTTACGAACAAGACGGTTTTGCGCGGGTCTGCTGGAGTGTTCTATGACAACCCAGCCACTAACACCTGGTTCAATACGCTACTGAATAATGGGACGGTTGCGAGTGGGTCATTCCAGAGTACGGCACCGGGTGCTCCAGCGTTCCCGACCATTCTGTCCTCCGCGCCTCCGTCCTCCACTCCGCCAAACATCACGTCAGTTGCGCCTGATTTCAGAAATGCTTACACCATGAATTTCAGTCTGCAGGTCCAGCAGCAACTCTCCAGCAGCGACGCTCTCACACTCGGCTACGTTCACACTGCTGGCCGGAATCTGGAATACCTGTACGACATGAACCTGATCAATCCGATCGGGGCGTTGGCGGATGGCCGGCCCGTTTTCGACAAGAACCCCAGCGCCAGTACTCGTTTGTACCCGGAATTCAACGCCATCACGCTTCAACAGAGTGGCGCCAGGTCGAACTATGACGCGCTGGTTATGAACTACACGCACCGTCTGTCGAAGGGTATCGAACTGAGTGCCTCGTACACTTGGTCGCATTCGATCAGCAATGCGCCTGATGCCAATAGCTTCGAGCAGAACTTGCCAATCGAGGACCCAACCAACATCAATCGTGATCGCGGTAACGCGCTGGCGAACCGTCCACAGGCCCTCACTATCAGTACGGTCCTGCAGCCCTCCTGGAAAGGCGGGAACTCGGTGCTCCGTCACGTGATCAACGGGAACATGTTCGCGATTCTGGCAAATCTCTCCTCCGGAGATCAGCAGAACATCGTCGTGAATACGGTCCTCAACGGCGACCCCATCACCGCATCGGTCACGCGGCCCGCGTTCGTGGGACGTAACTCCGTGCGTGGTCCGAACATTTACCAGGTCGATCTGCGTTACACTCGCGAAATAGCCACTTTTTGGGAACGTGTGAAGCCGCAGTTCGTATTTGAAGCCAATAACCTGTTCAATCACCCGAACGTTACCAGCATCAACACCGCCGCGAGCGCCGCGCTTGACGGCACCCTCACCAATGCGCCAACCTTCGCGCCCACCGGCACCGTGCTGGAAGGACGCATTGTGCAAGTCGGGTTGGGAGTACGCTTCTAAACTCAAGGACTCGCCGCCACGAGCGGCGAGTCCTTTTCGTTACATAGGATTCCTAATTGAAAACGGATACACAACCCGACGGAAAGGCAGTCAAGCAGGTTGCTGAGAAGTTCCCAGCGGCCGTATACACCGAAACCGTTCTGACGCCGAACTTCGAAGACGCCAAGCGCCTCTTCCTGACCTCCCTGCTGCGAATGCATTACGCGCACACGCTAATGCTGGCAAGGCAGAACATTATGTCCGGAAAAGATGCGGCGGCGTGTTTGAAGGCGTTGGACTCACTTGATCTCGACGAGATCAAGTCGGCGCGATACGACGGCTCCTGCGAGGATTTATTTTTCTTCGTGGAAGAGAAACTTGCGGCGGCGCTTGGAGCCGATCTCGCGGGCCGCATGCACACCGCGCGCAGTCGTAACGACATCGATCTCACGTTGTACCGGATGATGGTCAGGGCGCAGGTGCTGCGTATTGCCGCCTCCGTGCTTGACGCCCGGTTAGCGCTCCTGGAACTCGCTGAGGCCAACATAGACACCATTATGCCGGCCTACACGCATACACAACCGGCGCAACCCTCGACCTTTGCGCATTACCTAATGGCGGTCGTCGAACTTCTGGGGCGTGACTTCCAGCGCCTGAGCGCCTGCTGGAGCACTGTGAACCGCAATCCTCTCGGAGCGTGCGCGATCACAACCACTGCTTTCCCAATCGATCGTAACTACACTGCCGAACTCCTGGGCTTCGAAGGTCTTCAGGTGAACTCCTACGGCGCCATTGCCGCTGTCGATTACCTTACGGAGTCCGCAGGTGCAATCGCGGTCTGCATGGTCAATCTCGGCAAGTATGTCCAGGACTTGCTCCAGTGGTGTACCAAGGAATTCGACTTTTTGCGGCTGAGCGACGCTTACGTGCAGGCGAGCAGCATCATGCCCCAGAAGCGGAATCCTGTGTCTCTCGAACACACGCGGATTTTGGCATCCAAGACGTTCGCACAGGCACAGGCTGTCATGACGTGCGCTCACAACACGCCGTTCGGCGACATTGTGGATAGCGAGGACGATCTGCAGCCCCTCGTTTCTACGATGTTCGACGATGCATACCGCGCGCTGAAACTCTTTGCCGGAGTCATGCGCCACTGTGAGGTTAATCGCGAGCACATGGCTGCTCGCGCCCAGGGAGACTTCCTGGCAGTTACCGAACTCGCGGATTCTCTTGTTCGTGGTGAGGGCATCAGTTTTCGTTTCGCGCACCATCTGGTTCACGCCGCTGTCGTCGCCTGCGGCAAGTATGATCGGGATCGCTTCATTGACCTTGTCATCCAGCTTGCGCCTGAGATCATCGGCCGTCCCCTGACCCTGTCGCGCGAGGCCCTTCTGCAATCTCTCGATGCCGAGCACTTCGTTGCTGTGCGCGCCATTCCGGGCGGCCCCGCACCCAAAGCCGTGCTGGCTGAAGTTGAAGTGACACGGAAGGAAATGCAGGCAGCGGCAAATTGGGTTGCTGAGAAGCAACAGCAGGAACGGGCATTCGTTGAAAAGATCGAGAACGCGAAACGGGAACTGCTGAGTTCGAATCGCTGACATGTCCCAGGCTCAATCCGAAGGACGACTAATTCGCGGGATAGGTTTGCGCACCGCCGTGTTCCTCAACATGCTGGACATGGTAGGCGTGGGGCCTTTCATCACTCTCCCCCTGATCATCGGTGCGATGGGAGGCCCCCAGGCAATGCTCGGCTGGATTTTCGGTGCCTTCTTCGCCATGTGCGACGGACTGGTCTGTTCGGAACTTGCAGCGAGCATGCCGAATGCAGGCGGTGTCTACTATTACCTGAAAGAGATCTACGGCCCGAATAAACTCGGGCGTTTCATCAGCTTCCTGTTCATCTGGCAGCTTACGTTCTCCGCACCGCTCTCCATTGCCTCCGGCGCCATCGGCCTTGCACACTACAGCAGCTATTTCTTCCCGCGTTTGCAAACTGAAATTGCTGCCCGGGACCTCAGCGTGCACCTCCCGTTTCTGGGGAACCTGGAAGCTCGTGCCACACTCGGATTCGGCACATTCCTCGCTCTTGGGATAGTTGTGCTCGCTGTCTTTCTCCTGTATCGGCGCACAACTGCGATCGCCAAGCTGTCAAATGTGCTCTCGGCCGGAGTTTTTCTCGCCTTGGGCTGGATCATTTTCGCAGGTATTACTCACTTCAACGCGAAAATAGCATTTTCGTTTCCGCGCAACGCATTCGCTCTTACGCCTGAATTCTTTACCGGCCTTGGAGCCGCGATGCTGGTAGCCACCTACGATTACTGGGGCTACTACAACGTGTGCTATCTGGGCGAAGAGATCAAGGAACCCGAGAAGAACATCCCGCGAGCTGTTCTCATTTCCATCGTGGTGATTGCAGTGCTGTACATCACGATGAACATCAGCGTGATTGGCGTGATTCCATGGCAGGAGTTGATGTCAACTGCCAAGTCCGAAACCCGCTTCTACGTCATGTCCGTGCTTATGCAGCGGATATATGGCACCTGGGCTGGGTACGTTATTACTGCCCTGATCGTTTGGACGGCTTTTGCCTCGGTTTTTTCTCTGTTGCTCGGTTATTCCCGCGTGCCTTATGCAGCCGCGCTTGACGGCAACTACTTCAGAGTCTTTGGAAAGCTCCACAAGCAACACAAGTTTCCGTACGTTTCCCTGCTGGTTCTGGGGGCAGTCGCGCTGGCATTCTGTTTCCTCTCGCTGGCCGATGTAATCGCCGCCCTGGTCGTCATTCGCATCCTCCTGCAGTTCTTGTTGCAGTCCATCGGCATCATCATTCTCCGGAAGCGCCGTCCCGACCTTCCGCGGCCTTTCCGGATGTGGCTTTACCCCTTGCCGGCGTTGATCGCATCTGCCGGGTTCATCTACATCCTTTTCTCCAGGCCCAATTTCGGCAAGGAGATCAAATACGCGCTCGTGCTGTTGATAGTGGGAACAGCCATTTATTTCGTACGCGCCGTAATTCGCAAGGAATGGCCGTTCGGCATGAATCACGTATCAGGCGAGCGTGAGGAGACTTCATGCGAATTCACCAACTGTTAGTCCCTATCGGAATCATGACCCTTGTTGTTACGGGATGGGCGCAAACGCCGAATACCGTTTCTACACGCCCGGCGATTGAGCCAGTCAACCTGCCGCTTGACCGTGGTTCCGTCGCGCTTGCACAGAGCCTGCGTAAGCTGCAGACGCGCGCCAGCATTCTCATGGTTACCGCGCATCCGGAC
>DATGEA010000404.1:0-5144 GCA_035310605.1 Nitrospira sp.
GGATAACTGATGACGAACTGGCTGTTGATGGCCTCAGGGTGGCCCGTGAAACCTTTGGTCAGCACCCCAAGATCGATGTAAGGGGAGGGGGTGACGATGGCGAATCCGACCAGATCCTTTCCGCGCCGGCCGGCTCGGCCGGCGATCTGTTGGACCTCTCCGACGGTGAGATCGGTGAAGTCTCTCGCCTTGCGGATGCTCGATTGCGTGATGATGACCGTACGGGCGGGAAAGTCGACGCCGGCCGCCAGGGTGGTTGTGGCAAAGACCGCGTCGAGACACCCGTGGCGCATCAGTTCTTCGACGGCGATTTTCCATGACGGCAGATGGCCCGCATGGTGCGCCGCCACTCCGATCCGTTGGACCGTGGGAATCAGCGGATGTTCCGCGATACTCGGATATTGCGCGATCACCTGTTCCAGGACGTTTGCGATCGCCTCCTGCCGGGCCGGCGGCAGAATCGAATTGGTGTGATCGAATGAGTCCATCGCCTCATCGCAGGCGCGTCGCGACGTCAGGAACACGATGGCGGGGGTCAGGTGTCTCTGGCGAAGGGCGGTGATGAGGTCAACCGGATGAATCGAGGGAGGCATGCAGTTTCATTCCCTTTGAGATGACGACTAAACCGGACTCTGTGACTTTGAAGCGCTGGGCATCCGCGGCGTGATCATACCCGATTTCCGTTCCGGGCGGAATGACGACGTCCTTGTCGATAATCGCTCGTTTGATGCGGCAATGCTCGCCGATCACCACGTTCTCCATAATCACCGATTCTCGGACGTCGGCATGGTCCTGCACCCGGACATTGGGCGAAAGGACGGAGGTTTGTACACGACCGCCGGAGATAATGCAGCCGCCGCACACGATCGAATCGAGGGCCACCCCCATGCGCCCGCCCTGGTAGTCCTGCGCGAAGACGAATTTGGCGGGCGGATATTGTCCTTGATAGGTTCGGATCGGCCATTGTTGATCGTAGAGATTGAAGAGCGGATCCACTGCGACGAGATCGAGGTTCGCCTCCCAGTACGCGTCGAGCGTTCCGATGTCGCGCCAATACTTGACGGATTTCTTGTTGGCGTCCTGAAAATTGAAGGCGTAGACTCTGCGGTTGCGGATCATGCGTGGAATGATATTTTTCCCGAAGTCGTGCGCGGTGCCCTCCTGGGCGTCGGCGATTAATTCTTCGCGCATGCTTTGGGTGCGAAAGAGATAAATGCCCATCGAACCGAAGGCCTTGGTCGGATCGCCCGGGATCGGGTTGGGATGGGCTGGCTTCTCGTCAAACCGCGTCACTCGAAAATCTTCGTCCACGCTCATGATGCCGAACCGGTTCCCTTCTTCGATCGGGATGTCGAGCGCGCCGACCACCGCGTCCGCATCCTTGGCCACGAGCCAATGGAACATCTCCATGTAATTCATCTTATAGATATGATCGCCGGCGAGAATAAGCACGTAGTCCGGTTGTTCGTTATCCAGGAGAAACAGGTTCTGGTACACGGCATCCGCAGTGCCGCGGTACCATTCCTCACTGATGCGTTGTTGAGGTGGAATGGACGCGATATATTCCCCGAGTTCCGCGTTGAAGACATTCCATCCTGTGCGGATATGGCGATCGAGCGAATGTGATTTGTACTGGATGAGGACGGCGACTTTGCGCAGCCCGGAGTTGAGACAATTGCTCAGGGTAAAGTCAATGATGCGGTATTTTCCGCCGAAGGGCACTGCCGGCTTGGCGCGATGTTCCGTGAGGGGGTGAAGCCGTTCCCCGCGTCCGCCGGCCAGCACCATCGTGAAAATGTTGTGCATGGCCGCGATTGTAACAGGACCCTGGTGAAATAGGAAGAAAGCGAATCCGTTGACATCTCAAGTTGGGTCAGACGATACTAGCCCATAGGCTCACTATCTGTATGCATGGCGATTGGATAAAGGAGCGGGTATGAAACAGGATGTCCTGGTTTCATCGTTGGCCAAGAAAACCATCGTGCTGTCGAAAAAGAAGACTGCGCCGGCGGATCAAGAGGATCTGGTAGAGCGACTGGAACATCTCGAATCCCAAATGCAGAAACTGTCGGAGTTAGTGCGTGATCATGCGGAAGATGTCGACCGGCTGGTCAGGATCGTGGCCGAGGATCGGAACGCTATTCGTCAGCAACTCCTCCGGAAACATCACGAGCAGGTCCGCGTCCGCAAGCATCTGCGTGCCACCAATTCCAAGGTGGGGCTGGAATTCTGATTTCCGCCCTCCGCCGCGCGCACCTCTGCGCCGCACTCATCTTCTCTCCCAGCCCCTCATGTCGCTTCACCTGATGTTGTTCTCGGGAGATCCTCTCAATGCCTGGAGGAGGTTCAATTGCGGCCCGGTACTTCCCGGTCCCCACGAATCCGCGATGCGCAACGATGCCCAATCTGACGAGAGGGTCTGGCGTTACTAAGTGCTCGTTTCTCCTGAGATTATTTGCATCATCGGCAGGACACTGTATAATGCAGTCGTCCTACAACGAGAACGAGGTGGGTTTCATCATCGCCTCCACGCGCAACGGGTTTTGTGCGAGGAATCTTACGTGTTTCTGGAAGATACGCGACGATCGGTTTTCTCCTGTTGCGCCTTCATAGTTTCGTTACTGACTCTCTTCCTGTCTCCCGCTTTCTCAGAGTCGTCTCCTGCATCGTCTTCAACGGTTGAAGAGCCTGCACCGGCTCCGAAAGCACTTCGCCTCAGCCTCAACGATGCCCTCGCGCTGTTCATCAAGCAGAATTTGGACGTCCTTATCGCCAAGTTCGGTATTGAGTACAGTAAGGGCCAGCAAATCACAGCGGCGCTCTTTCCCAATCCCGTTGCCTCAATTGGAACAGTGAGCTCGTTTACGCAGGGGCGAACATTGTCGAACAGCCAAGCACTGTTTGGGCAAATTCAGCAGCTGTTCGAATTGGCCGGAAAACGTGGCTACAGAATTGAAAGTGCAGGCTATGGCACTCAGTCGTCGGAGGCGGCGTTTGAAGACGCGGTGCGTCAGCTGGGCTTTACCGTAAAGGACACCTATTACCGTGTCCAGTTGGCTCAGAGGCGTCTGGCGTTGGCCGAAGAAAATCGAGACCGATTCGCCCGCATTTTAGAGATCAATACGATCCGATTCAAGAAAGGATATATCGCCGAAGTTGATCTCATTCGGATCAGGCTACAGATGGTCGATTTTCAATCTCAGGTGATTCAATCGCTGCAAGAAGCAGAAACGGCTCGTGGCGATCTGCGGCAACTGTTGCGGCTTTCGCCTAGAACTACGGTGGAACTGACGACTGAGATGGATTTCCGACGCATCGATCCTGATATCAACAAGTTGCGTATGGTAGCCCTTGATCTTCGGCCCGATATCAAGGCGAGGCGGTTTACCTATTCGCAGCGGGAGTCCGATCTGAAGCTCGCGAAGGCCTACCGGATCCCTGACGTGACGATCGGGGGTGGGTATGCTATTCAGGGACCGCAGGGACCGGATAATCCCCAGCAATGGGCCCTTAATATGGGGCTCCCGTTACCACTATTCAATCGGAATCAAGGTGGCATTCGACAGGCCGAGGTGGCGGTGCAAACCGCCGAGGCTGACTTGAATAAGATCCTCAATATAGTTGAGAATGAGGTCGAAGTTGCCTATCGAAACCTCTTGCAAAGCCGTCGACTGGTGGAGGCCTACGTGGGAGGTGTGCTGGATGATGCCCGCGCCACCTTCAACATTGTCGAACGGGCCTATGAGCGGGGAGGGGCCACCATTTTGGATCTGCTCGACGCGGCTCGTACGTCACGGACTATTCAGCAAAACTATATCGAAGCCCTCTTCAACTACCAGCGCAATGTGCTCCAACTCGAATCCGCAGTAGGACAGGAGATTGCGTCATGATGGAACCGGATCAGGACAACGGCGTTGTGATGGCTTGCATCCGCCATCATGCGTGGTCGTCCGCCTCTGTGGCAGCCCGTCTCTTTGCGCTGGCGGCGTTGCTCCTTGCCGCCTGCGGTAAAGGTGAGCAGCCGGCGAATTCAGATGCCGCTACCCCGCCGCAGATCAAAAATGTCACGGCTCTACAGGAACCAGTCTCACGCGTGGAAACGGGGCTGGTCGACTATACCGGCTCGCAACAGGAGCTCACGTTGGTCGGGAAGATCGCCTATGGAGAGGATCGTTACTCGAAGATTTCCTCTCCGCTCCAGGGGCGTGTCGTTGAGGTTCGCGCCCATTTGGGCGATCGCGTCAAGGCCGGGGCCGTGTTGCTGGTGATCGATAGTCCGGACATTGCACAGGCCTATTCGGAGTATGTGAAGGAACATTCCGATCTGCAATATGCGACCCGATCTCATGAACTCGCCAAAGATCTATATGCCAACAAGGCGCTGCCGCTCAAAGATTTGAAGCAAACAGAAAATGAGCTGATTAAGGCACGTGCGGAGTTCCGGCGCGCCAAAGAACGACTGCTGTCCTTGCGCATTCCTGCGGAAGAGTTGAACAAGCCTCTGGACAAGCAGCAGATTACCTCCCGGTTTGAGATGAAGAGCCCGTTGACCGGTATCGTGGTGGAACGCGCTGTCACGCCGGGGCAGTCCGTTGGCGGGGATGTCAATCAAGTGCTCTTTACGGTGGCGGATCTCGATATGTTGCAGGTCGTCGCCGACGTGTATGAACGCGATCTGGCGCTAGTGAAAGAAGGACAATTTGCGAAAGTAAAGGTTGAGGCCTATCCCGCAATAGATTTTCCCGCAACTGTGGCCTCAATCGGCGATGTCGTGGATCCTGCGAGCCGCACGATCAAGTTGCGGGCATGGGTGAATAATCAAGATCATAAGTTGAAGCCGGAGATGTTCGCCCGCTTGCAGATCCAATTAGGGGATGCCACGCGCATTCTTGCCGTGCCCAAAGAGGCGGTGTTGGAAGTCGACGGCAAGCAGTTCGTCTATGTCGTCGAGGATGGCAACCGTTATGTGAAGCGGGAAGTCAAAGCGGCAAATTTTCCACCGGATCAAATGCGTATTCTCGAAGGCTTGACGCCCGGGCAACGGATCGTCACAAAGGGCGCGGTGCTCATCAAAGGTCAAGAAGTCAAAGGTGGCTGATCGGGTGTGCTCCTTCCTTGTTGTGAACCTTGTCAAGCTGTTAGTA
>DATGEA010000405.1:0-2086 GCA_035310605.1 Nitrospira sp.
CAACCACACGCCAGGCGCGGATCAAACCATAAGCAGGATCGGCTACCACCCAAGCGACACCACTTCGGTTGGAGTGTTCACCTACGAGTGGTCTCCCGACGGCCAAGAAGTTGCATTCACAACCTCGCCGCCTATCGATAATGCCGAGTTGGAGAAACGGAAGAAGGATGGAATTCTCTTCGGCGAGAACATGGATCTCACCACGTTAATGTTCGGACAGTGGATTCACGTTCCGGGCCAAGTGTGGGTATACAACCTCAAGACTAAGTCGGAAAGACTGCTTTGGGAAAACCGTACTCAACTGTTCGGGGGAGAGATTTCGTCGGTTGCATGGTCGCCCGATTCACATCGAATTGCAGTTGCATATGCTGCTCCGCCAAAGCTGAAGGAATCGAGGGTCTACTTCAATCAGGATGTCGGCATTGTGGACGTTGAGACCGGAAAGTTTACGGTTGTTGCAAACGGTGAAGCTGTCGAGACGCTGCCACAGTGGTCTCCCGATGGGAAATTTCTTGCCTATTGTTCAGTGCAGGGTTACACGAACTCTCCCCTCGTCGTCTATGAACTGGCAACTGGAACGAAACGGGAGTTCGCACCCGATTCGAATGCTCGCCAGTATTGGTGGGCAGACGACGGCAGCGCCTTGATCTACCAGTCAAGCCTGCTCGGCAAAAGACGTTCGCGTAACGGCCTATACCGGGTTCCGCTGGATGGACATGAACGCACCCGCATCACATCCGAAGAAATCCGTGTCGATGATTGTGATGGAGTCAGCAAGGGCGTAGCAGCGTGTGTGTGGCAGTCGTCTAACATTCCGCCGAGCCCCGCCCTAGTGGATGTCGCCTCGGGAAAGCCTCGTGGACTTGCAGATATAAACCCAGAGATGCGGAACATTACCGTCGGTGACGTGAGCGAACTGCGTTGGACTAACAAGTATGGCGCGGAGACCACCGGATACCTCATCAGGCCATTTCAGTACACCCCAGGAAAGCGCTATCCCTTGCTCATCATTCTCTACGGATTTGAGGGCGAGTTCGTTACGCAGGCCGAATGGCTGTCGAGTTATCCGGCGCAGGCGTTTGCGCGAGACGGATTCGCCGTTCTGATGACGAATTATCCGCCGTACGACGATTGGAATGGCAAGGACTTCGCGAAAGGTACTGTCGCTGAGGGCTACAGTCCTCTCGCAAGCATCGAAGCCGGGGTCAACATGCTCGTGAAAGATGGACTTGCCGATGGTCACAGGGTTGGAATTATGGGTATTAGTTATGGCGGGTTTCTCACTGAATTCGCCATTACGCAGTCCCACATGTTCAAGGTTTCGTCGCTGGTGGATGGCGGCGGATACGGTAATGCCGCCTATGCGCTAGAGGGGCACAACGGTCATGAGAACGACGAGAAGATCCTTGGCGGACCGCCCTACGGGAGCACTCTGAAGAACTGGCTTTCGTTTTCTCCACCGTTGAATGCAGACCGCATCAACGGCCCTGTGCTGATGGGCTTCAACGACCACGAGGCCATTTACGGCCTGGAGATGCGATCAGCACTGGCTCATGCGGGCGTCCCGTTCGAGTTCTGGGTTTATCCGGGCGACGGTCACATTTTCACTGAACCGGAGCACCGTTACGTTTCGATGGAACGGAACCTTGACTGGTTCAATTTCTGGTTACAACACAAGGAAGATCCTTCACCTGGGAAGCATTCCCAGTACGAGCGTTGGCATGAGCTGAGAAAACAGGAAGCCGCACATTTAGAGAAGATGCATGAATCCGAGCGTGCAGCGTCGGCTTTGAATTCTCACCAGCCCGCAGCATCCGCCAGCAGATGATCCTTTGAGGGAAACGATGATTCGATCAAGCCGTACTCGTGCTTTGGCTATTGTTTCGCTTCTCACAATGGTCTTCTCCATTCTTGGCGTCGCATTGAATACTCCGTTGTCGCCGAGCGAACAGCATGAGTCCGGCGACTCGAGCAAAGTTAAGTAGCTTGATCCTGAGGACAAAATGGAAGCTATTAGTGTTGGGACAGTTTGGCCGTTCTTCCTCGTGCATGGGCAGCAAGCCTACGTGATGATTCTCTTCGCGAT
>DATGEA010000406.1:0-5341 GCA_035310605.1 Nitrospira sp.
AACCTGTCACTCAAAATCATAAGGGGCGGGACCTCGTGCTACACAATCGCGATGTGCGCCCAGGCCGGCCACGAAGACGCCATGTTATCGTTCCGCGATGCATCGGTCGAAAAGATTATGAAACTGGCCGACTGGGTTAGAAAGTTGAAAGGGACAGTCCAACCACGGCTGACATCAGCCAAAAGCGGAGCTTCGAACTAGACCGTTCGAAAGCACTGTAGGCAGTGAAAGGAGGCTGGGTCCATGGCGGATACACACTCAGTCATTGGAACGAAAAATAAGAAGGGCCAGACCTATACCGACACCTGGAAAATGATGAACGAGGCTCCCCGTACGCCCTCGTTCTATACCGGTAGCGAAGTCATCAAGGAAGCGATCCGCCGCGCAAGTTGCGACGTCATGATCGCCTATCCGATCACCCCGCAGAGTGAAGCGGCGGCACTTATCGGAGAGTTGTTCGCCGAAGGCTACATCGGCGACTACTTCCGCGGCGAGAGTGAATTCGCCGTCATGTCGCAATGCGCCGGAGCCGCTTTCGGTGGTGCGCGGGTATTTACCACCACAGCCGGACCAGGCACCATGCGCGCTATGGAAAATTTTCCGATGTGGGCCGGTGCGCGCCTGCCGATCCAAATGATCGTCACCTGCCGCGGTATCAATTCGCCGCTGTCCATCCAGCCGGACACGCTCGAGATTGCCTATCTCTTGAATACCGGCATGCTCGTCTGGCACGCGGAGACCGCGCAGGACTTCTTCGATTGGATTCTCAAAGGCTATATGGTGTCGGAAGAGCCGGACGTGCACTTGCCGCTGGCGCTCTGCTGTGACGGGTTCTTCGTGACCCATACGAAGGACGTCGTGAACCTGACGCCGGCCGACATGTGTCTGCCGCCCTACGATCCCTATCGCTCACCGGTCCCCTGCATGGACATGGAATGTCCGCCGGTCCGCATGATGCGCGATCCGTTCATCATGAAGAGCAACTACATCAGCTACGCCACTCACGCCAGCTGGCAACAGGAAATTTGGGCAGCCGTTGAACGGTCCCGCAAGCACTCGATCAAGTGGCTGAACGGTTTGATCGATACAGAAAATACCGATGCGGAGATCATGATCGTGGCGTCCGGCACAGCCGTCTCCCAAGGGCGTGAGGCGATCCGTTTGTTGGAAGACGAAGGCGTTCGTTGCGGACTCGTGAAAGTCAAAACATTGCGCCCCTGGCCGGAAGAGGAAATCCGCGAAGCCACCAAGAATGCCAAGCATATATTTGTGCCGGAGTTCAATGTGACCGGCTGGCTGGCGAAAGAAATCAAGGCCACGATCCCCAATCACCACCGTGTACATGCAGGACCGCACGTATGCGGAGGCATGACCATGCCGCCGGAAATTATCGTGTCGGAAATCAAGACGGCCCTCGGGATGAAGACCTTCTCCTTGGCCGGTCGTGGAAGCTGAGCAGAACACAAACAGAACCTGTTCGCTCCCGCGAGCGAATTTGAGGAGGCCCTATGAGTAAAGAGAAAATCAAGATTTCTGAAGACCTCTACGACATCATGCCGTCTGATTACCAAGACCTCGTCAAGAGTGCGACCTACGGCAAGGAAGATCGCGGATGGAAGGATATCGGCAATAGCAAGGAACTCATCGAGCAGCATTCTCTCTGTGCCGGCTGCCCGGAGTCCATGGCATTCCGATACATTCTTGCCTCGCTTCCGAACCCGGAAGATACGGTCATGGTCGGGTCCACGGGCTGCACCAGCCTGGTATTCCCGATGGTCGCGGTGCATAACATCCACTCTCTCTTCGGCAATCAAAATGCCGTGGCTTCCGGCCTGAAACGGGCCTTGAGCGTCCGGTTCCCCGGACGCGTGAAGGATGTCGTCGTACTCGCCGGTGACGGCGCCACCGTCGATATCGGGCTCGACATGACCCTTCAAGCCTGGTTCCGCCAGGAGAAGTTCACGACCATCTGTTTCGATAACGAGCTCTACGCCAACACCGGCGGTCAGGAAAGCGGGCTCATGCAGAAGGGCTTCGTCGCCAAGATGGCCCCGGTGGGCAAACTGTTCGACAAAGTCCGCTTGCCGGAAATCGCCCGTGAATCCGGCTGCCACTATGTCGTGTCTTGCACCGTCAGCAAACCCTCTCTGGTCGAAAAAGTCATCCGCAATGCGGTGCACATCGCCCGCGAGATCGGGCCGACCTATCTTCAGCTGTACACGCCCTGTATTCTGGAAATCGGAAAGAACAGCATGGAAGGGCTTCAGGAAATGCGTGATTCGGAGAAGCCGACCGAGCGGTTCGCCTACAAGGAATTCATCAGCGAACCGGCCAAGCAACTGCTCGCCGAACTCGCCGCGAAGGACAAAGAACGGAAAGCCGCCGCCAAGCAATTGGCCGGGCAAGCCTAAGAAACCGGAGGTCGCACATGATTAAAAAGAGACTCAACATCCGGATGTCGGGCTTGGGCGGGCAAGGCGCCGTCACTGCAGCGCACGTCTTGGCCATGGCCGCAAACCGGGACGGAAAATTTTCCATCTCCAACCCGTTTTTCGGAGCCGAGAAGCGGATGGCGCCGGCAGAAAGCTATTGTCGCATCGGCATCGAACGGATCTATGACCGTGGCGAATTGGTATTCCCGGACGTGATCCAGGTGTTTCACCCCCAGGTCATCACGATGGGCAAGAGCTACACCATGCCGTTTTATTCCGGCGTGAAGGAAGGTGGGTTGGTCATCATCAACTCCGCCGAGTCGCTTCTGTCGGATGAAGACATTCAACGCCTCAAGGATCTGAACGTCGCGCTGTTCTACATTGCGGGAACCGAGCTTGCGATCGAAGTTGCAGGGACGGAGTTGTCGACGAACATGGCGATGATCGGCTCGGTGGCAGGCATCACCAAATGCGTCTCCATGGAAGCCCTGGATGGCGCACTTCAGGAACGATTCGGGAAGAAGTTCGTTGCCTCCGGCGGTACGGCCTCGCTGGACGAAGCGATCAAGAAGAAGTTTGCGAAGAAAGAAATGCTGTTGGCGAAGAACCTGGCGACGGTCAAGCGGGCCTATGAAATCGCCAGCGAATGGGCGGAAAAGAACAAGTTCGAGCTGCGGGTCGGCAATCCTGCTGTTGCGGCTTAACGAGAGAGAAGGAACCACGTCGCATGTATAACGTAGCGCAAGTCATCGACGAGAAATGCACCGCCAAGAAGGGCTGCCGTCTCTGCATCATGTATTGTCCTGAAGCCAACTGTCTCGATCTGAACTCGGCCAAGATGGTAGCGGAAGTCAATATCGACCGCTGCAAGGGCTGCGAACTCTGCGTGGTCGTCTGTAACGCCGCGAAACATGAAGCGATCGTCATGCAAGCCGTCAGCGCCACCGGACATCTGCTGTCAAAGAAAGGCGAGTCCGCGGCCCTGGGGCAAGCCTACCAAGGTTGAGTCAATACGGTTCGAATGCGAGAACCCCATGGCGTGCGCGCTATGGGGTTTTTTGTTGGAAGTAAGAGGTGTGCCATGGAAAATGAAGACAATGTGATCAATGAGCTCCTAGGCGAAATTGCCGGCTTGATCAATCAGTACCCCAAGGCGATTGAACGCCGGGCCGCCATGATTCAAGCCACGGGCAAAGACCCCGAACTTGTTGAAAAGCTCGTCAAGGCCGCCGATACCATGCGCGACAGCGGGAATCTCTACCTGACCTGGGCCAAGCACTATGCCGCCTTGGCGGAAGGCAACTCCGACGCCTCCTCCGACGAAGACGAGACCGAAGATTTCGACGTGTAAAAAAGTCTCCCCCTTCCTCAGAGAGTTTTGCTAGAATGCATTCCTCTTCCGATTGGACCCTCGTTCCCCGGTAGCTCAGTTGGTAGAGCAGCCGGCTGTTAACCGGCTGGTCGCAGGTTCGAGTCCTGCCCGGGGAGCCACTCATACGAAATAGAAAAGGGGAAGGATGCTCTCAGCACAATGGCAACCTTCCCCTTCTGTTTGGACCAGCGACACAGTAAGGCTTACTGTTTCCGCTAGGTACGACCCTACCGTTCAGAGGAGCCCGATCTTTAGACTAGGATAAACGCTGCGCCTACCGCGATGTGGCGGTAACGGTGGCGACCGTCATGCGGGAGTCCGGAGTGGCAATGTGATTGGCCACGTACTCGGCGATGAGTTCATGAGCCCGCTCGTTGGGATGCCGGTCGTAGGAGCTGATTTCGTATTTCGATTCCTCTGCGCGAAGGCCGGGAAGAACGGCAGACATCGAATGGACCTGCACTCCCTGCCTCTCAAGCCCGCGTTCGATTGCTGGGAGCACCGAACGGTCTTTCTCGAAATCCCAGAGCAGGACATGAAATGCGGCTTCGGGATACTGTTGATGGATTACCTGCTTCGCCACACCGATCACACGGGTAAACAATTCGACATCTCGTTCGGTCACCGGCCGATGGGAGCGAAGGAGCATTCGATACAGCGCGCTCTGTTCCAACCGTCGCTGCCAAGTTGTTGTTAGACCATGGTGGAATCGGCGGAACGCATCCAACAAGGTTTCCGGATAGGCATCGTCGAAATGCCCCGCCCGCCGCACCCGTCCATCCTCGGTCAGCACGTACCTCGGCCCATGCTGGTCCCAGGGTTCCAATCCGGCCACACGGGACACGTGAGCCGCAATCGCTTGATAGACGACATGGCGAGGACGGCAGGTACCCAAGGCATCAATACGGTCTTCCTCCAGCGTCGCCAGCATCTGATGCGGCCCGTAGCCGAGAAATCCGAAGTTGACGGTTCGAAAACTGTCCCGCAGCTTCAGCCCGACGCGATAGGGCATCGTGGCTTCGTCCGGCACACCTTCGCCGAAGGTGAATGAATCTCCGAAAAACACCAGACAGGCATCGGTCTTTGCGGACGACCCCTCCGGAGGCTCGGCTACTCGCAACCCGTGATCGTCGATGGTATAGGTAACACGATAGAGCAGTTGGTCACGGACTTTTGTCACATGTGACACTGATCGGCTGTGAGCGGGCCTGTACCCGAGGAGCTCATCGCGGACGAAGAATCCTTCGCTGTACTCCATCTGGCGATTCAACGGTTCTCTGATCCAGTAGTATCCTTCCAGGAGTCCGCACGTCAGCACGACGACGGCAACATTGATCCAGACGGCTTTTCCCAGCGAACCGGCGCTGAGACAGGCTGCCAATAGAAACATCGTTCCGGCGGCGACGGCCAGCCATAGAAATGGCACTCCCGAATGGGCCATCGCGACAACAGCTGCGATCACGATAAGTCCCATCAAACAGACAAGTCCCCATTCAATCAGCCATGCATCATCCTTCGAGGAACGGAAACCGGAATC
>DATGEA010000407.1:0-2766 GCA_035310605.1 Nitrospira sp.
GACCTCAGACAATCCGACAACAGACTTTCGGTGTGGTCGATACCAGACGACACGAGCAATCTTCAAAGAATAGTCGCTGCATTAGCAGCTACTAGAGAGAACATAGAAAACCTGGATTACGTATTGCTACAAAGTGCTTCGCTGTCCGCACTTAATATTGGAATAGAGAAAACGAATGGGGCAACACCCGATGCAGGCGTCAATGCTGAGTACCATCTCGACCTTATCGAATTAACAATATCCAAAATAGTCAGTATTGCAAATTTGATAAAGTTGAGCGCTGAAAAGGATCGGGTGCAAAGTTTTGACGTTAAGAAATATTTGGTCAAAAGTTATGAAAGCGGTTATTTGGACCAAGGACTGCTGAAAGCGAAGCTTCTCGGTAAGATACAAGAAGCAGCCAAGCTCCAAAAAGAAACAAAACCACCCGTTTAACATTAACCGCGAGCCGAAGTTTAACCGGTGGTTTCATAGTTCTTGAGCACAAGAAAAGATAAGAACAATCCAGAAGTTACAAACCCTGCTACGTCGATGCTACCGCTCGCTCTTCGGCGCCTGGCCGATGATATGGACGCGGGGACCCTGTTTGAGAGGGATGACGCCGTCCTCATCCGTCTCGCCTCCTAAGACCCACTCGAACAACCGCTTCGCATCGTTCAGTTCCGGATCCTTCGGCAGCTTGTACTGTTCCTGTTGCATCGATTCGTCGTAGAGGCCGATGCAGCCGTGTGAGGCGGGATAGCCCGGCATGTCCCGGCCGTGAATCCAGTACGACACGCCTTCCTTGTTCATATAAAATCGCAGCGCATAGTTCATCGGATAGGGGCGGTCCGTCTTTTCAACCGTATAGAGGCAGGACTGATGGGCCCGGTGCGCGGCGGTCAGGCGGAATTCGCCGATCGGCGTTTCGTTGTGCCCGTTCCCGGAGGCCATCGGCAGGGCAAATCGCAGCGCGCCGTATTCGTAGGCGCCGAGAAACTGCTCCGACAGGTTGATCAGAATGAATTGCTCGTCCCGTTCTGCAGGCGGATAGAACAACGGTAACGGAGAAAAAGATGCCACATCCTCGATTCGCTTGGGGACCTTGATCGAGGCGCCGGCTCTCGCGTGACGCCGGTCGATCCGGTTGAACCGTGCTACGTGGATCCACTGTTCGCCGAATAACGTCTCCAGCGATTCCCCCTTTTTGATCACCACGCAGTCCCATTCGATCGTCGCATCACTCGGATAGGCGATCTCGCAGGGAGTCGGGTGCTTCTTGGGAGAATCTGATTGAGAGATGGAGGGATGAAGCACAGCCACCATCACGGTCACGACAATCAATGTCCTCCGGAAGGACCAACGCATAGATGTGCACATGATCGACGTACGTGTGAGCAATGTGGTGTTGGATATTACGGTGAAGCCTTACAGGCTGTTCAAAAATGTCGTTCAGCAAGGCCGCAGAGGGCGAAGACCCGCAGGCGTACCCTCTGGGGTACGTTGAGGGCCTGAGCGATGCGAGAACGATGCTGGCGGCCTTTTTCAACAGCCGATTAAGACCAGTATTGAGATGCCCTCATATACCCGAACAGCAGATCACGCCGCGCGAGCACTCCTACCAGCTTCTTGTTCCGCACCACGGGGACGCGCGTTATATACCGGTCCTGAAAGAGATCGGCCACTTGCACGAGCGTCTGGTCTTCGGTCACCGTCACCGGATTGGCCGACATGATTTCTGTCGCCAGAATTTTGCGCAGGTCCCGCCCCTCGATCATCGCCTGCAAGAGATCGTATTCGCTGACGATCCCGACGAGCGTGCCGTCCGCTTCGACGACGGGCAGGCTGCCGTAGTTGCGCCGGGTCATCATGCTGGCGATCGTCGCCCCGTCGGTGCGCGGCGTGCAGCTCGTGACCGCGTCCTGCATCAACTGGCCGACCGTGAGCGTCTTTGGATCGCAAGCCGCCATGAAGAATTCCGTTTGTCGCATAGTCTCTCCCTCACTTTCTTTTCAATGAACCGGCGGCGAGATAGGTCCGCAACACGTCCCGCCGCGCGATGATCCCGACCAGTTTGTCGCCGGCGTCCACGACCGGTACGCGGACGAGGTCGCTCGCGCGCAACACGTGCACGAGTGTCCCCAGCGTCGTTTCCGTCCTGACCGAGTAGGGATTGCCGGTCATGATGTCTCCCGCCGTGAGTTGCCGCAGCTCATGCCCGTCGTCCATAGCCGCCAGCAGATCGTGTTCGCTCACGATACCTGTCAGCCTTCGCCCGTCATCGACCACCGGTACCGCGCCGAACCCCTCGATCATCAGCGAGGCGATGACGTCGCCCTTGGTCTTAAGGCGGACGAACTGCACCCTCTTCTGCATCACCTGTTTGACGGTCATCGACGCAAAGTCCTTGGCCGGCTTCTTCCCGCTCTGTTTCTTCTTCGGCATCTCGTCTCCTCCTTCACCCGTATTCATCGCCGCCCGGTGAACCGTCAGGCAGGGCCCCTACTCTAGCGGAATCTTCGCGGCCATACCACGATCATCCGCCCATCGAAGATGGAGGACCCGCTGCTTCCCCCCTTCCACCTTGATGCCCTTGAGCGTCTGTTCACGGTCCACATGGCTCGCCGTAACGTCGTAGGTCCCCGGAGGAAGATCGACAAAGAGCCAGGGCCCCTCAACCTGCTCGCGGGGAACGCGAATGGCCGCTCCTCCTTTTGCCGGCTTGATCGTCACGTCCACTCCTTACAGAAAGGGCTTGCCTCCCGCCGTAAACACCAGCTTCAACGA
>DATGEA010000408.1:0-4003 GCA_035310605.1 Nitrospira sp.
AACACGAACAAGGAGTAAATGGTCTATAGCGGATGGCCCGAAAACATGATGGGTATAAAGAGAACGGACTCAGGCCAGAGGTAACGAAGCTGTACGAAAATCCGCAAACGACGGTACTGACGAAGAAGGTGTAAGACCGCCAGCTGCCGGGAAATATTTCCTGACATCATTTATTCCCACGGATCTCGATTTATCCAATCCCCCGGCGTATTCTTTCATCTGGTTCAAGCGACAATAGTTCAACGCCTGCAATCTACTCTGGGGGAAATTATGAAAGCCTTGGAACGTATTCTCAGCGGGGAATTTGTCAATCCTGGCACATTGTTCGGAGGCATCTTCTATGCGCTGGTGTTCCTCGGTTTGGCGTGGCTGAGTATACGCTCGCTGCGCCTGGCTCTTGAGCGGCTGGAAGGCGGCTTGTTGGACCACACGACGGTCAAGTTTCTGCAGCGCATGGGAGAGGTCCTCATCTGGGCGCTTGCCATGATTCTGTATGCGCACCTGATTCCTGAACTACGCTCCCTTGGGACGGCATTGCTCACGGGGGTCAGTGTGGCCTCAATTCTTGTTGGCTTGGCGGCTCAGAGCACACTCGGCAATCTGATTGCCGGATTGTCGTTGTTGTTGTATCGACCGTTCCAAATCGGTGACTTGGTTCAACTGACAGTTCCGGCTGGGGTTCTAGCCGGCAAGATAGAAGACCTTACCCTGGGCTATACCGTTATCAAAACCCCGGAGAATGGAGAAATTGTCGTCCCGAACAGTGTGATGGCGAGCCAGGCGATCATAAAATTAACAGTGTGAATCAGACTTTAAAAGGATCGAGTACCCGCAAGAGTCCGAACGGACCCGAAGGCGTCTATTAGCGTGGGATTAAAGGATGTCGATCGCCGCGGTGGTCATAACCGAGAGAGCACAGAAACCTGGACAGGCGACTTCTTCAGGTCGCCAGCGCCGATCATTATGTGAGGCGGGGGTGATTCAGAGGATGTCTATCTTGTAATGGGGCAGTCTTGACTCCCTCGTTTCATCGCACCAAACAAACGAGACGGATTGGTTCAACGCCACCTGCCGCAAAACGGTATCTTGCATCTTTTCCTTTTGTGGCATTCAGAATGTCCTCGTTTTCCTGCCGCACATCTCGATTTGTCAGCCCTTTCGGCGTATATTTTCTTCCGGACCATTGAATACACATGCAGACTCGCAAGCTCTCGCTACGTGCCCTGTCCCAGTTCGTCCACCACCATTTGCTTTGGTTCTTGATCGGCGCCTATGCCCTCGCCGCCGTCTTTCCGACGGCCGGGTTATGGATCAGGAACGTGACCTTCGGCGACTTCTCCGTGTTCCAGTCAAAGATCCACATCTCTCTGCTCCTGCTTCTCCTCGCCACGCTCATGTTTAATGCCGGATTGGGCGTGAAGACGTCGCACTTAAAATCCCTCGCGCAAAAGATACGGGTATTGTTGGCCGGACTCACGGCCAATCTCGTCATCCCGATGATCTATATTATTGGCGTCACCCTGATCATGCGGCTCTGGTACGAGCCGGACGAAGCGCAGCATATCCTTATTGGCCTTGCGTTGGTCGCCGCGATGCCAATCGCCGGCGCGTCCACCGCGTGGGCGCAGAATTCCAATGGAAATTTGGCGCTGAGCTTAGGGTTGGTTCTTTCCTCGACCGTGCTGAGTCCAATCGTCACGCCCGTCGCGTTGCAAGTGTTCGGGGAGATGGCGTCGGAGGAATATGAGAGGGTGTTGCAGGATCTCGCCGCCTACGGATCGGGGGCGTTTTTGGGCCTCTGGATTGTGTTGCCATCGGTACTGGGCCTTAGTGTGCGATTCGCGGTTCCTGAAGCGCGGCTCAATGTCGCTATGCCGCTGGTCAAGCTCATCAATTCCGTCGTGCTATTGCTGTTGAATTACTCGAATGGATCGGTTTCCCTTCCCCAAGCGCTGGCGGACCGCGATTTCGATTTCCTCGCGGTGACGTTGGGAATCACGACGGGTCTCTGCGCCGCGACCTTCGCTGCCGGATACGGATTGAGCCGTCTGTTCATGGTTGACCAGGCTGATCGCATCTCACTCATGTACGGACTAGGGATGAACAACAACGGGACTGGGTTGGTCCTTGCCTCTCTCGTCCTCGCCTCGTACCCGCAAGTCATGGTTCCGATCATCTTTTACAACCTGGTGCAGCATCTGGTGGCCGGAATCGTGCACGAGGTGATGAGCCGGAATGCGGGCGATCAAATGATGGGAGCACCCTAAGCGGTGCAAGCGCTTCGTTATCCCGAATCGGGTGATGGTGAACCCGTCGATTGTACAGTTGTACGTGCCAGACGTGAGGGGATGGAAGCGCGGGTGGGACCGGATCGCTCACGCTCAGAATGGTTTAATTTCCCTGGTGTTCAAAATCACCACTTCGATTCCCCGCGCTCGTCTCGATTTGTCAGGCTCTTCGGCGTATGCTTTTCCCTGGTCTGGGAGATCCGCTATCTAGGCCAGGAGTCAATGAAGTGAACAGCTGAACCAAAGAAATGGAGAACGCAACATGAACAGCCGAGGCTTCTTGATTGGACTCGCTGTTGGAGCAATCTCAACGTGCCTGCTCGGTCAATGGGGTCTCGCTACCGCTGGCAAGGAGGGAGACACGCCCAAGTGTGTACCAGCCGAAACAGTCGCGGAATATGTGCATAGCGTCATTCAGGCCGATCGAACGTTTTATACCACTGACATTGTGGAACGGATGCAGATGCGAGGCATTGTCGTCGCCTCGGAAAATTGGAGAGAGACGGCCCGACTCCCTCTGCCGGCCCAATTCTTAATCGAAGCCGGGAAGCTCGTTGCTGCAGACCGAAGTGGGCTGCGGTTCCGGTTGATCAGCAATTGGGCGATAAACAAAACAAATAGGCCAATCACCGAGTTCGAGCGAACCGGTCTGGCAGCGATCCTCGTGAATCCCGATCGTCCCTATACTGGTGTTACGACCGAAGGTGGGACTCCAGTCTTTCAAGCACTCTATCCGGATAAAGCGGTTTCTCAGACGTGCGTCGGTTGTCACAATGCTCACCCGAGCAGCCCGAAAAGGGATTTCAAGCCGCGGGACGTGATGGGCGGGATGGTTCTGACGATTCCGCTCCCTAAATAAGCAGGGCCGATCGAAGCTGAGAGCTTGGGTAGATTCCGCAGGCGAGGCTGAGCAACGTGGGCCCTCTCCCTCCATTGCTCCAGGAGGAGGGTAGGGGAAATGCTCAGTGATGAATGTGGAAGCATAAATTGAAAAGAGAGGGCAAGATCGTCAAACGCTCTTTGTCTTTATCTCGGGTCTATGGCCTGATTGAGCCGGCCCCGGTTGTGATGGTCACGACCAGCTGCAACGGGCGACCGAACATTATGACGATGTCCTGGCACACGATGATGGAGTTCGAACCGCCGATCATCGGCTGCGTGATCAGCGACCGGAACTACACGTTCAGCATCTTAAGGGCGACCAAAGAATGTGTGATCAACATCCCGACAGTGGAGCTGGCGGCCAAAATGGTGGCCTGCGGCAATTCCTCAGGACAAACGGTGGATAAGTTCAAGATGTTTGGGCTCACACCGGCGCCAGCTGCCTGCGTCAAGGCGCCGCTTATCGCCGAGTGCTATGCCAATCTCGAATGCAAGGTAATCGATTCAAGGATGGCGAAATACTGTTTCTTTTCCTGCAGGGGGTCAAAGCCTGGATCGATCCCTCGCGCAAACAGCCTCGCACCATGCATCACCTTGGACGAGGCAACATCATGGTCGCCGGCAAGATGATTAAATTGCCTTCCAAAGCGAAATAGTGTTCCGACGAAAATCTCATGACGATACAGGCAAACCGATCTACCTAGCCGCACTCGAATTCCCGGCCTGATGTATTAACTCGGGCAGTTCTCCGCCACGTGCCGAGAAAGTTGTGGTTGGCAGACCTGAATCCCAAGCTGCTCATGCAAATCCCTTGTGTGCATCTCAACCTGTCG
>DATGEA010000409.1:0-14041 GCA_035310605.1 Nitrospira sp.
TGCGCGCCAAGGTGAGTGCGTTGATTGATGAAATGGAGCGGCACGATCCGGGCCTCGCACGTCTGGGCAAGCCCGCGTACCCGTACAATACGCTTCGCGCGCATGTCGGGCTGGATGAGGTTCCCGAGTCATGAGCAAACACCCTCCGACACCGATCGAGTTGATCGAGTCCTGCCGCCCGCAGCCGATGGCCCGGCCGAATGTCCTCAAGACTCTGCTGGTGATCCAGCAGACGTGCGGTCACGTGCCGGTTGCTGCCGTTCAGGAGGTGGCCCGCGTGCTTGGCGTGACGGAGGCCGACGTGGCCGGCGTCTTGTCCTATTATCCGGATCTCCGGACGGCTCCTCCGGCCCGTCATGTTATCCGCGTCTGCATGGGTGAATCCTGCACGGCTAATCATTGCGCGGCGGTCCTCCGCGCAGTCGTGGACTCCGTCGGTCAGGGGAACGACGGGACAGCATCGGATGCGCGCTTCACCGTCGAGAAAGTCTACTGCATGGGCAATTGTGCCCTGTCACCGACCGTGGTCGTGGGTCAGGATGTCTATGGGCGAGTAGAGCCCCTGCTGATTCCGTCCATCTTGGAACGCTATCGATGACGATCGCTCGCCTGTACCTCTCCAACGATACGTCGTCGCGGGCCGCCGGTGCCGATCGGCTTGCCAAAAGGCTCGGGGAACAAGCCGACGTCCAACTGGTGCGGACCTCGTCGCGCGGCGCCTTCTACCTCGAACCGATGATTGAACGGGATGGGCCGGAGGGGCGTCTTCTGTGGCCTCACGTCACTCTTGAGGATCTGCCGGGCATCATCGCAGGAAGGGGGGGGAGAAGCGTCGACAGCGTTTCGTACCTGGCCGGTCAGACGCGACTCATCTTCTCGAATTTCGGAATCACCGAGCCGCTGGCGTTGGATGAGTATCAGGCACGGGGCGGCTTCAAAGGCCTGGAGACGGCGCTCGCCATGACGCCGGAGGCCATCATTGGGGAACTCAAGCTCTCGCGGCTTCGGGGGCGCGGGGGAGCGGCGTTTCCTGTGTGGAACAAATGGCAGGCGGCACAACAGACCGATGCGGACGAGAAATACGTCGTCGTGAACGCCGACGAAGGCGATGCCGGGACCTACTGCGACCGGATGGTGATGGAAGGCGATCCCTTCCGTCTGATCGAAGGCATCTTGATCTGCGCCCATGCGATCGGCGCGACGAAGGGGTACATCTATTGCCGCCAGGAATATCCGGCTGCGGCCTGGGCGATCCGCACGGCGATTCAGAAGGCGGACGAAGCCGAGCTGCTCGAACTGGACGGGCGGACGTTCTCGATCGAGGTCGTGACGGGCGCCGGTTCCTACGTCTGCGGGGAAGAGACAGCCCTGCTGGAATCGCTGGAAGGGCGCCGCGGTGTGGTGCGCGCGAAGCCACCGTATCCCGCGGTCGCGGGGCTCTATCAGAAGCCGACGATCGTCAGCAACGTGTTGACCTTCGCGACGGTGCCCAACATTCTTGCGCGCGGCGGGGTCTGGTATGCGTCGCTCGGCACCGAGCGGTCGAGCGGTACGATCGCCCTTCAAATCGGGGGGCGGGTCAAACAACCGGGACTCGTCGAGATTCCTTTCGGCATGACGCTGCGGCAGGTGCTCGATGAATTCGGCGGAGGCATGGCGCCCGGGGCGCGGTTCAAGGCCGTACAGGTGGGCGGGCCGCTGGGCAGTCTGTTCCCAGAATCGAAACTGGACGTCCGGATCTGCTACGACGCGTTTGCCGAGGCCGGCGCCATCCTGGGCCATGGAGGCATCGTCGTCTATGACGACAGCACCGATATGGTGGAACTCTCCCGGCACTTGATGGCGTTTACCGCCGACGAATCCTGCGGCAAATGCACGCCCTGCCGGATCGGCTCCATCCGTGGTCGCGAGATCTTGGAACTGGTTCAAAGCGGGCGCGCGACACCGGATGATCTGAGCCTGCTGGCCGATCTGGGAGAAACGATGAAAATCGCCAGTCTCTGCGCGTTCGGCGGTCGTGCCCCCTATCCGGTGCTGACGGCGATCGAACATTTCCCGGAAGAATTCAGGCGCAAGGTCCGCGGTTAGGGGCAAGAGGCCGAGCATGAAACACAAATCCGAGCTTCGGAATGCAGCCTCAAGCCCCTCGCCTCGTGCCTCGAGCCCGTCAACGGTCGCGTTGACCATCGATGGGCGACCGGTGACCGCTAGGCCGGGCGACACCATATATATAGCGGCGAAAAGGGCCGGGATCTCGATTCCCAGCCTCTGCGCCTCGGACCACCTGGCTCCCTTCGGTTCCTGCCGTCTCTGCATCTGTGAGATCGAGGGGAGGCCCGGCACGCCGGCTTCCTGCACGACACCCGCTCAGGAAGGGATGCGTGTGTCGACTGGCGGGGAAATTGTCCAGCATCACCGGCGGAACATCGTCGAGCTCTTTCTTTCAGAACAATCGGAACAGGGACAGCAGGCTCAGACGCTGGCCGATCTGGCCCGATCACTGGGCCTCCGGAAGGTTCGCTACAGGGACCCGGAACGGCGCATGGCCTATGAGGATACGTCGAATCCCTTCTTCTCCTTCCGGAACGATATCTGTGTGTCCTGTGCCCGTTGCGTGCGGGCGTGCGAGGAAATTCAAGGCACGAATGCATTGACGATGATGGGACGAGCGTTCTGGACGACTCCGGTCGCCGGCGCCGCATTCCTGAGCGGATCTCCGGACGGATTCGCCGCGTCGAACTGCGTGTCCTGCGGCGCGTGCGTGAAGGAATGCCCGACCGGCGCATTGACGGAGAAAACGGTGCTTGAGCACGGACCGCCGGACCGGTTCGTACGGACCACCTGCGCCTATTGCGGCGTCGGCTGTGCCTTCGATGCCGGTGTCCGCGACGGGCAGGTTGTGCAGATGATTCCCGCCGACGACGGGCCGTCCAATCTCGGGCATGCCTGCATGAAGGGCCGTTTCGGCTGGACCTATATCACAGCCGAGGATCGCGTGCGGACCCCGTTGCTGCGCGAGGGGAATACGTGGAAGGAAATTTCCTGGGAGACGGCGTTGGACCGCATCGCGCAGGAATTCTCCCGCATCAAGACCGAACACGGTCCGGATGCGCTGGCGACGATTTCCTCCAGCCGCGGCACGAACGAGGAGAACTATCTGTTCGGCAAGTTCATGCGTTGCGTGATCGGCACCAACCACATCGACAACTGCGCCCGCGTCTGCCACAGCGCAACTGTCACCGGCATGATGGAGACGTTGGGAGCGTCGGCTGCCACCAATTCGATTGAAGACTTCGACCATGCGAGGTTGATCATGGTCGTCGGGGCCAATCCCACCGAATCTCATCCGGTCGTCGGCGCGCGCATCAAGCAGGCGCATCGACGCGGGGTGCCGTTGATCGTGATCGATCCGCGCCGGACCGAACTGGCGCGGCTGGCCGATCTGCATCTCCAACTCGAACCGGGCACCAACGTCGCCCTGTTGAACGGCATGGGTCACGTGATCGCGAAAGAGGGCCTCATCGATCATGTTTTTACGAACAAGAGAACGGACGGACTGGATGAATGGGTGAAGACGGTTGCGGACTGCACGCCGGAGAAGACGGAGCAGATCACCGGCGTCCCGGCCTATCTGATTCGGGACGCGGCTCGCCGCTATGCCTTGAGCGGGTCGTCGCTCTCGGTGCACGGGCTCGGTGTGACCGAGCATCGGTGGGGCAGTCACGGGGTGATCGCCCTTGTGAACCTGGCTCTGGCCACCGGCAATGTCGGCAGGCCGGGGACCGGCATCAATCCGTTGCGCGGCCAGAACAATGTGCAGGGCGCATCGGACGTCGGCTGCCTGCCGACGTATTTCGCCGGCTATCAGCCGCTGGACGATCCGAAGCTGGCGGCGCTGCATCAGCAGATTACCGGTCGTCCGTTGCCCGCGAAGCGCGGCATGAAGACGCCGGATATGTGGGATGCCGCGCTCGATGGTCGCTTGAAAGCGCTCTGGATCATCGGCTACGACGTGGCGCAGACCGATCCGAATCTCAAGAAAGTGCATGAAGCGCTCAGGCAGGTGGAGTTTCTCGTGGTGCAAGACCTCTTCATGAGCGAGACCGCCAAATTCGCCCACCTGGTGCTGCCCGGAGCCTCATTTCTGGAAAAAGACGGGACCTTCACGAACCTGGAACGGCGCATCCAGCGAATCAGAAAAGCGGTGGACCCGCCGAACGGTATTCTTCCCGATTGGCGCGTGGCTTGCGAAGTGTCCACTCGGATGGGCTATCCGATGAGGTACCGCTACCCCTCGGAGATCATGGACGAGATCGCACGGCTGACGCCGATGTTCGCCGGCGTGTCCTACGACCGGCTGGAGGATCACGCGGGTTTGCAGTGGCCGGTCCTCGGCCCGTCGCACGATGGAACGTCGTTGATGCACCGGGAAACGTTTCCCAAGGGGAAAGCCCGCTTTGTCGGGGTGGACTATCTGCCGCCCGGCGAGGCGGCGAACGAAGACTATCCTTTCGTGCTGACGACCGGCCGGATTCTGCAGCATTACAATTGCGGGGCCCAGACCAGGCGGACAGATATCTTAGAGGTCGTGGATACGGACGTGCTCGAGATGCATCCGGCCGACATGGAGCGGCTGCATCTGGATGACGGAGCGATCGTCCGGCTGGTGAGCGCCCGCGGGCAGGCGCTGCTTCCCGCCGTGAGCAGTCCGCGTGTGCTTCAAGGCCACGTATTCACCAGCTTCCATTTCCCGGCCTCGACGGTCAACGAGTTGCTCTCGTCGAGCGCCGATGAAAGCTCCAAGTGCCCTGAGTACAAAGTATCTGCTGTTCGCGTGGAGCCGGTCGAACGGGAGGAGCTCGATTCCGAAGATGAAGCGGAACTCCGTCATATGCGGCGCCGATTGATCTTGTAAACAACAGGCGAGAGGCGAATGGCATGAGGCTAGGGGGCGAAACATCGACTCATCCGGATCAGGCCGGCTACCCGTTGCCTCTTGCCTCTGGCCCCGAGCCTTCTCTCGGTTCAACGACTGATGCATATGCGCCGGCTCAGATTGCGGAGCGTGTCTGCAAGATCGGGTTGGCGAAGGTGACGACGCCGGTGCCGACGATGATTGCACTGGCCGTGCTGGCGGGAGCCTTTATCTCGCTGGGCGCGCTGTTTTACACGGTGACCGTGACGGCGGGGACCGGCACCGCGGCGGCGCCGTTCGGGCTTGTGCGTCTTGCCGGAGGCCTGTCGTTTAGCTTGGGTCTGATTTTGGTGGTGGTGGGAGGGGCGGAGCTGTTTACCGGCAACAATCTCATCGCCATGGCCTGGGCCGTCGGATGTGTTCAGACAACCCAGGTGGTCAGGAACTGGCTCTGGGTATATCTGGGCAACCTCCTGGGTGCCTTCGGCACCGCCGTGCTTGTGTGGCTGGCCGGCGTGGCAACGCTCGGAGATGGAGCCGTCGGCGAAACCATGGTGCAGATCGCGCGGAGCAAGGTGGCCCTGGATCCGGTTTCGGCACTGGCTCGCGGCATCCTGTGCAACGTGCTGGTCTGTCTGGCGATCTGGCTGTGCATGGGCGCGCGGAGCGTGGCGGACAAGATCCTGGCCATTCTCTTCCCCATCAGCGCATTCGTCGCCTGCGGCTTCGAGCACTCCGTCGCGAATATGTATTTTCTTCCGATCGGCACGGCGCTCGCCGCGGGAAGCGCGGCGCCGCTCTCGATCTCGGGTGCGCTCAGCAATCTGGTTCTTGTCACGATCGGTAACATCCTCGGTGGGACGGTCCTGGTGGCCCTGGTCTATTGGTTTGTCTACCTTCGTGGTGAAGGCGGGCGACAGCCTGCAGGCGTTCGCTGATGAGAGTGCTCTCAATACGAGACGAGGTGCAACATGGCAATGGAATCAAAGAAAGAACAGGCGAAAACCATTACATTGAGCGTGATTAAAGCGGACATCGGCGGGTGGGTCGGTCACTCGGCGATTCATCCGGCGTTGATCGAGTCGGCGGGAAAGACACTCGCTGCTGCCAAGGCCGGCGGGCTGCTCGTGGACTACCACGTATCGGCCTGCGGGGACGACTTGCAGCTCATTATGACGCATCGCAACGGCGTCGATCACGAACGGATCCATCGCCTCGCCTGGGAGACTTTCGAAGCCGGAACTCAAGTGGCCAAAGACCTCCATCTCTATGGAGCGGGGCAGGACCTCCTTGCCGATGCCTTTAGCGGCAATGTGCGGGGGCAAGGGCCTGGCGTGGCCGAGATGGAATTCATCGAACGGAAATCCGAGCCGGTGCTGATTTTCATGGCGGACAAGACCTCGGCCGGGGCCTGGAATCTTCCTCTCTATAAGATGTTCGCCGATCCCTTTACGACGGCCGGCCTTGTCATCGCTCCGGCGATGCATCAGGGGTTCCGGTTCGAGGTCCACGATATCTATCAGCACAACAAAATCACGTTTGACTGCCCGGAAGAACTGTATGACATGCTGATGTTTATCGGCTCCCCGGGGAAGTACACGATCAAACATGTGTTCTCTCGTGCCGACGGGACGATTGCAGCGGCAACCTCCACCGAGCGGCTTTCCCTGATCGCGGGCAAGTACGTCGGCAAAGACGATCCCGTGATGATCGTCAGGGCCCAGCAGAATTTTCCCGCCGTCGGCGAAGTGCTGGAACCGTTTCGCTATCCCTGGATCATCGAGGGCTGGATGCGAGGGTCGCACAACGGTCCGCTAATGCCGGTCTCGGTGACGCACGCCACGCCGACGCGCTTTGACGGTCCTCCGCGCGTCGCCTGTCTGGGATTTCAGCTGGCCGACGGCCGGCTGATCGGACCGCGCGACATGTTCGACGACGTGTCCTACGATGAAGCGCGGCGGGACGCGAACCGCGTGGCGGATTTCCTGCGGCTGCACGGTCCCTTTGAACCGCACCGGTTGCCTCTTGATGAGATGGAGTATACAACCATGCCGCAGCTGATGAAGAAGTTGGAAGCCCGCTGGGCAAAGATCTAAGGGAAACGGAAGATGGCGCAGCGAACGAGCGTCGGCATACTGGTCGGAGGCGGGCCGGCCCCCGGCATCAACAGCGTGATCAGCGCCTTCACGATCCGCAGCATTCTAGGCGGGAGTGACGTCCTCGGCATCATCGACGGGTTTAAATGGCTGATGGAAGGGGACAGGGGGCGCGTGAGGCCCCTCTCGATCGAAGAGGTCAGCCGCATTCACTTCAGGGGCGGGTCGTATCTCGGAACGTCCCGGGCGAATCCGACCAGGCAGGCCGAGCATCTCGATCGGGTCTTGTCGGCCCTGGCGAGTCTCGGCATTTCCCGATTGGTTACGATCGGCGGGGACGACACGGCTTTCTCGGCGCTCAAGTTGGAAGCACGATCGGCCGGCCGCATTCAGGTCGTCCATGTACCGAAAACGATCGACAACGATCTGGATCTGCCCTATGGCATTCCGACGTTCGGCTTTCAAACGGCGCGTCATTTCGGGGTGGAGATCGTGAAGAACCTGATGGTCGACGCGCACACGACGTCACGCTGGTACTTTGCCGTGACGATGGGGCGCAAGGCCGGTCATCTGGCGTTAGGGATCGGTAAGGCCGCCGGCGCGACGCTGACCGTGATCCCCGAGGAATTTCGCGAACGGCCTGTGCCGCTGCAACGTCTCGTGGATCTGGTGATCGGGACCATGATCAAGCGCATCGCCGGTGGGCGGGCCGACGGGGTCGTCGTGTTGGCCGAAGGGCTGATCGAAATGCTCGATCCGGCGGATCTGGGAGGCCTGGAACATATCGGGCGGGATGAGCACGGTCATCTCCGGCTGGCTGACGTGGATATCGGCGACCTGTTGCGGCGGGAAGTGACAAAGGGATTGAACGCGCTGGGGCTCTCCGCGTCGATTGCGGTGAAGGATGTCGGCTACGAGTTGCGCTGCGCGGACCCGATTCCCTACGATATCGAATATACGCGCGATCTCGGGTATTGTGCGGCGCAGTACCTGCTCGACGGCGGCACGGCGGCGATGGTGTCGATTCAGGACGGGCGGTTCACGCCGATTCCATTCAAACAGATGGTGGATCCCGCCACCGGGCGGGCCAAAGTCCGGATGGTGGACATCGGTTCGCAGTCCTACCAGATTGCGCGTCAATATATGATTCGACTCGCTGAGGATGATTTCACCGATGCGGATGCACTGGGCCGTTACGCCGCACTGGTCGGTCTTTCCTCCGAAGCGTTCAGGCAACGGTTCGAGCCGGTCGCCGGGCGAGGGCAGTCATCGAAAGGAAAGGATTGAACGCATGAAAGTCTTGGTCGCAACCGATGGGTCGAAATACGGAAAGTGGGCGATGGAATGGGTGTCGCAATTGCCGCTGGCACAGGCGCCGACCGTCACGGTGCTGCATGTCGTAGACGTCGGCGCGCTGCGCGCCCCGTTCGTGGTGCAGCCGGTCGTGGTGGGCACCGAGCGGTATATCAAGGCCGAGATCGCCCGCATGGAAGCCCATGCGAAGAAGACCAAGAAGGAAGCGGTCGAATTGATGAAATCCCTGCACCTGAGCGGGCGGGTCGTGACGGAGCGCGGAGCCGTGGCTCCAACGGTCATCAAGCATGCCAAGCGGGGAGTGCAACTCGTGGCCCTCGGTTCCCGCGGATTGGACGCGCTGGATCGTTTCATGCTGGGGAGCGTCTCCACCTACGCGATTCATCATCTGTCCTGTTCCGTGCTGATCGTCAAGGAGGCTCCAAGGCCGCTCAGGCAGGTCGTGCTGGCCATCGATGGATCGGCGCCGTCGAAGAAGGCCGTGCAGTTTTTGCTGCGATCGATGCGGCCGTGGGAAGATGTCCCGGATCAGGAGCCGGTGACGGTCACGGTCGTCCATGTGATGCCGTTCTTGAAATACCCCGAGCTGCGCGAGGCGGGCAAGGCCATGGTCGAGCAATGCGCCAATCAGCTGGCGCGGGTCGGGTACATCGTGGAGCAAACTCCCAAGCTGGGCAACCCGGCGGATGAAATTCTGAACGTCGCCCAGAAGCGAAAAGCGGACCTTATCGTCACCGGCGCGAAGGGGTTGGGAGCGGTCGGGCGGTTCCTGCTCGGCAGCGTGTCCACACGCGTCGTGCAGCATGCGAATTGTTCAGTCCTCGTGACGCGATGACCACCGGGGGGTAATCGGAACCCTGTCCGGTTGTTCTTGTCTTGGGGGTCGTGAGAAGCGTAGGATGGATTCTTATGCTTCTCCAACGTCAACATCGCCTCGCGGACAGCCGCATCGGAAGACTTTGCCTGAGCACGATCATGCTCCTCTGCCTGTGCGTGCTCCTGCAAATGCTCGGCGTGCCCGGCACGCTGCTCCATCCGGTCGACATCACCGACGCGCCTGCGGCCTCGGCCCTGGAAGGCTTTTCCGTTCCTCCGACCGTTCCTCAGCTGGCGCCTTCGCTTGAATTCATACTTCTTACTGATGTGCATCCGATCCTGCATGTGCCGGTTCTCGCCTCCGCCCTGTTTCATCCTCCTGTAGGCTAGGTTTATTTCGCGCTCGACGCCGTAGCGGCATCCATTCTCAACTGGAACGCGGGCCGCTCCCGCTTCCGTGACATACTCGTTGAAATGCCGCTGACCGGGGGGTCGATGGGTTTCCGTTTTGTTCGTGCGGATGGACGTGAAGACGGCGTCGGGATGAGCCAAATTCTGCGGCGGCGGCCGTTGATGAGGAGGTTCGCAGGTGAGGCATGATCCGGCGATCTGTCGGTGCCGCCTAGAGCACGTCGCTCCAGGGAGGACTGGCGGCAAACGCCGCGTTGATCAGACCGACATGGGAATAGGCCTGGGGAAAATTGCCACACTGGGTATTTGTGGCGGGAATGAAATGCTCGGAAAACAAACCGACATGATTGGCGCCGGCCAGCACACGGTCAAGGATGGCCTGCGCCTCGGGCATCCGTCCCAAACGCGCGAGCGCCTGGGCGATCCAAAAGGAGCAGATGACGAATGCGCCTTCCGGCTTCCCGAAGTCGTCTTCGCGCACGTAGCGGTAGAAGAAACCGGTGTCCTCGGCCCCGCGCCGGAGCGCGAGGTCGCGGGTGATGTGCAATACCGTGGACTCGCAGAGTTCCCGGTTCGGATAGCCGAGGATAGGCAGCTGGGCCAGCGCGGCATCATAGCTGGGATCCGCAGCGCCGTTCCGCACGGCGCCGTCGCGCACGGCCCGGAGCAGGGCTTCGCCCGCTTTGATGCGGCCGCCGGTGAGATCCAGCGAGAGGGACCTGAGGTGACCGGCTTGTTTGATGCGCTCCAGCCGTTCCAGTCCGGCCCAGCAGAGCAGGTTGGTGAAGGCGTGCTCCTGCCAGCCGTTGCGGACTTCCCAGAGCCCGGTGTCCGGCTGGCCGATGCTGCGCACGCAGAGCTGCGCCAGATGAGCCAGGAGCCCGTCGAGATCGTGGGTGCGCAGGTCGAAATACCGTTCGTCGAAGAAGATGGGCGCGAACGTCAGAATCATTTCACCGTAGGCATCGTTCTGCACCTGATCCGCCGCCTGATTGTGGCTGCGAACCGGTGCGCTGCCCTGATATCCGGTCCAATTCGCGTGTTCGGTTTCCGGGAGCGGCAGCCCCTGGCTCAACGTATAGACCGGCCGTAAGCGGTCGCGGGAATGCTCGTGTGTATGCGCAATGTTCAGAAGAAACTTGAGGAAGGCCTCCATCTCTTCAAAGTGGCCCAGATTATGAAACGCCGTCAGGGCAAAATAGGCGTCGCGCAGCCAGCAGTAACGGTAGTCCCAGTTGCGCCGGCCGCCGGGCTGTTCGGGGAGGCTCGTCGTCAAGGCGGCCAGAATCGCGCCCGTATCTTCGAAACAGTGCAGCTTCAGGGCCAGGGCGGAACGAATCACCTCCTGTTGATGCAGCAGCGGCACCGAACAGTTCTTCACCCAGGTGCGCCAGTAACGGGTGGTTTGCTCCAGAAAGTCGTGTGTGACCTTGACGAGGTCGTCCTCGATGCCGAGCCCCCACGTGAGGCCGAAGTAGAATTTCTGCGTCAGCGCGACCGGGGTTTCTTCGCAGAGATACGTCAGCGGCATGTTGGTCAGCAGACGGAGCAGCTCGCCGCGAATGTCGTAACGAAGATGGTTGCTGCCCCGCACGGGCTGTGCCGGAGCTTTGTCCCAGCCCGATACCGGGCGGCAGCTGACGCAGATGGCCGGCGTGCCCTGCAACGGTTCGACCAGCCTGAAGAGCGCCGCCGGCCGGTAGATGCGGCCGTATTGCTCGAACCTGGGACAGAAATCGGTGATCTGGAACGCGTCGTCGTTCGGCAGGGTAACGGTGGTGATCAAAATGTTCGTGTTCGGGAGATAGCGCTGGCGGGTCGTGAGTTCGGCGGAAGGAGCCACGCTTGTGATCGCGAAGTGCCCGCCGTCGGGATCGAGCAGGCGACCGAACACGGGCGGACTGTCGGGTCTCGGCGCGCACATCCATTCGACGGTGCCGCTCAATCCGATCAGGGCCGACGTCTGGCAATTGCCGACGAGTCCATAGGGGTACATACGTTCAACATAGGCGATTTTCGGTCCGATGTAAACGAGAGGTGAGGTATGCGCCTGTCTCTTCGATTTCTCTTGCCGCTGGCGTTGGTACTCGCCGGATTGGCGTATGCCGTCATTCCGCTCGTCGATACGCTGACGCTGAAATGGTTCGTCCGGGATATCGAGATCAGGTCGCAGCTGATCGGCCGCATGGTGGAAAGCCCTCTCGTCGAGCTGTTGGCCGCGGAGTCGAAAACCAAGCTGCTTGCCTACTTTCATCGACTCATTCAGGATGAACGGCTCTTCGCCATCGGGTTCTGTGATCGCGACAACCGGTTGATCTATAAAACACCGACGTATCCCGATTCGATTCCCTGTGACGGCGACAGCACGATCAACGCCGAGCAGACGGCCCTCTTACAGCTGGCGCGGGGAGCCGTTCATGTCTCGGCCGTGGGAATCGAGAGCAACGGCCGGACGCTGGGACGGTTGATGCTCGTTCACGACATGAGTTGGGTGCACCGGCGCAGCAGCGACACGAAGTGGTATCTCTTCTACCTGTTCGGCGTCATCGGCGCCGTGATCGCGCTCGTGACCGTCCTGGTCGCGCACCTGAGCTGGCGAGGATGGGTGCAAGGCGTGCGGGCGATGCTCCGGGGCGAGGGGTTGGTCGGGTTGATCGGGGATCAGCGGCACGGAGCCGAGCTGCAGCCGGTGGCTCAGGATCTGCGGGCACTCATTCGTGAACTGGAGTCGGACAAGCGCATGTGCGACGAGAGCCAGATGAGCTGGACGCCGGTGACGCTCAAGACGATTCTCCACGATCACCTGGCCGGCGACGAAGTGATCATCGTCTCGAATCGTCAACCATATATCCACAACTGGCATGAACAGAACATCGAAGTGCAGGTTCCCGCCAGCGGAGTGGTTACCGCTCTGGAGCCGGTCATGCGGGCCTGTTCAGGCGTCTGGATCGCGCATGGCAGCGGCAGCGCGGACCGTGAGGTCGTGGACGTGCGGGGGCACGTCCATGTTCCGCCGGACAATCCCTCCTACGAGATCCGACGCATCTGGATGTCGCCGGAAGAAGAGCAGGGATATTACTACGGATTTGCCAATGAAGGGCTCTGGCCGCTCTGTCACCAGGCCCATGTGCGTCCGGTATTCCGATCGTCCGATTGGCAGCAGTACAAGGAGATCAACGATCGCTTCGCGTTGGCCGTGATCGAGGAAGCCAAGACCGACAATCCCGTCGTGCTCGTACAGGATTACCACCTCGCGCTGGTCCCGAAGATGGTGCGCGACCATCTGCCGAACGCGACGATCATCACGTTCTGGCATATTCCCTGGCCCAATCCGGAACGCTACGCCATTTGCCCCTGGCATCGGGAAATTCTTGAAGGGCTCCTGGGCAGCAGCATTCTCGGGTTCCACACGCGGTTTCATTGCAGCAACTTCATCAATACGGTCGATCGATCGCTTGAGACGAGAATCGATTGGGACAGTTCCACCGTGACCTATGGCGGGAAACGCACCGCGGTGAACCATTATCCGATCTCCATCGAATGGCCGAGCCGCACGCTCTCTCTGCAACCTCCCGTGCAGGACTGCCGGACGCACATCAGGGCGATCCACGGACTGCCCCACATGCGTCGTGTCGGGGTCGGCGTCGAACGGCTGGACTACACGAAAGGCATTCTCGAGCGGTTCCTGGCCATCGAGCGATTGCTGGAGCTGGAACCGGAATGGATCGGAAAGTTTTCGTTCCTCCAGATCGCCGCGCCCAGCCGCTCCAAGATCGAGGAGTACCAGCAGTTCCTGCAGCAGGTGATCGCGTCGGCCGATCGCATCAACCGGCGATTCGGGCGGGACGGCTATCGTCCCATCCACCTGCGGATCGAACACCACGACTCGCACGAGGTGGCGACGTATTATCGGGGGGCCGACTTCTGCATCGTCAGCAGCCTTCACGACGGCATGAATCTGGTCGCGAAGGAATTCGTCGCGGCGCGTGACGACGAACAGGGGGTGTTGATTCTTAGCCAATTCACCGGAGCCGCGACCGAACTGCCGGACGCGCTGGTGATCAATCCCTACAACATCGACCAGTGCGCGGCGGCTCTGCATCTGGCACTGACGATGCCGCCGACCGAGCAGCGGGCGCGCATGCGCAGCATGCGCGGCATCGTGCAGGAGTTCAACGTGTATCGCTGGGCGGGGCGCATGCTTATGGATGCCGCCCGCATGCGGCAACGAGCCCGTATCGAACGGCAAAAGAACGTCCGAGACGTCAGGACCACCACCGGAGGACAAGCATGATCTATCTGTTATCCGACGAGGGGCGCCGGGCAATGAGTGCCGTCGCGACCAGGCCCATTCTCTATGCATTCGATTTCGACGGAACCCTTGCCCCGATCTCGCCCGATCGGAACGCCGTCAAGATTTCCTATTCCGTCAGCGAGTGGTTGAAGGAGCTGGCGAGGCGCGCTCCCTGCGCTGTGGTGTCCGGCCGGG
>DATGEA010000410.1:0-3606 GCA_035310605.1 Nitrospira sp.
CGCTGGAAATGGGGTTCTATTTGTCATTCTCCGGCATTCTCACGTTCCAGAACGCCGCCATGCTGCGGGAGATCGCCAAACATACGCCCTTGGATCGCGTGCTCATCGAAACCGACTGCCCCTATCTAACGCCCGTGCCGCATCGGGGCAAACGCAACGAGCCGGCGTATGTGTCACATGTGGCCAAACAACTCGCCGCTATCCACGCCGACAGGCCGGACCTGCCCGTCGAACAGATCGAACGCATCACCACCGAAAACGCGAAGCGGCTGTTCAAAATCGCTTAAGCTGCCTGCTGCGCCGGCGCTCGGATTTCGGAAGCTTCCTGGGATTCCCCTTCTTCTCCGGACCGCGTTTCGTGACCACGTCTTCGCCAGTATCCAGTTCCTTGTACGCCATCGTGCCTGCAGAACGGGCCGCCCCCTGTAGCTTGGCCGCAAACTCCGGCGCTCCCATCACGAACGCACCATAGCCCCTGGCATGATCGACGATCTCATGATCTGAACTGACAATGGCACAGTGCGCCCCGTATTCGCGCACCAGCCGCTGAATGACCTGATCGGCCCGCTCCCCCCGCTTCGAATAGATCACCTGTACCCCGGCCCGATGTTCACGCCCTTCGATCGGCTGTCCCTGCTGCCATCCATCGAAGACCACCGTCAAGGCATGGCCTTTTCGCTGACGGTACGCAGCCAAGTCTCGAAGTAACGATTCCCGCGCCAATTCGGATTGAGGATTCCCTCCGATTCCGATCCGTCCGGTACAGGCCAGGAGGTTATAGCCGTCGATGATCAGGTGCGTTGTCATCTCAAAAACCCTACGCCCGGCCCCGATACCCTGTCAATCGATATACAAGCCTTCGCATTATTGCCGCTCCTCTTGACAAGCACCAGTACATCTGAGACATAGATATTATTCCCGCACCGCTCTTGGAAACCCATGCCATCAGCCCTCTGGCGTATAGGTACTCCCTTTCTTCTCCTCCTGGGGCTTCTCAGCCTCCAAAGCCTTGCGCCCTGCGTCGTCGGCCCTGACCGGGCAGAAGCCTCAACGCAAGAAGAGCGCCACGAACAACCGGGCAAATCGAAACGATCACGCACCTCAAAGATCAGCATCGCTCCGACGACACTGACTCCCGCGACGATCCGGAATCTCAGGACCGCCGTCTCGCCGGATTCGACCAGGTTGGTCCTCGATCTCGACCGGAAAACCCCTGTCCGCAAACATGTCCCGGCGCAGGCCGACGGCGTCGTCCTTGAGATTCCTCACGCAACCTTGAGCAATTCGGCGCACAGCAAAATCGTGAACGGGAAATTGGCGAAGCCATTCGTGATCAGGCAAACGTCGGCCGAGTCCGTGGCCGTCTCGCTTCCGCATGGAACCTTCCTCACATACAAACTATTGTCGCTGACCAACCCCCCCCGCATCGTCATCGATGTGACCCCCTCCTCTCAGCAGGAATTCATGCCCCCTCTCGAACCGGCAGAGCCCGCACCTTTACCTGAACCTCCGCCCCAACCGGTTCCGCCGAGAGCAAAGTCATTCAAGACAATCGTGATCGACCCGGGGCACGGAGGGAAAGATCCCGGAGCCCATGGGCTGCGCGGCACTGAAGAAAAAGACATCACGCTGAGAGTCGCGTTGAAACTGCGCGACCTTCTGAGCAAACAGCCCGGACTTCGCGTGCTCATGACGCGAGAGCGGGACGTCTTCGTGGAACTCGAAGATCGTGCGAAGTTCGCGAACGGACACGAGGCCGACCTCTTCGTTTCCATTCATGTGAACTCCCATCCCCAGCGGTCCGTGAGAGGAATCGAAATCTACCACTTCGGAGAAGCCAAGGATCAGCGCGCACTCGAAGTCGCCGCCCGTGAAAACGGTACGCCATTGAACAGCACCGGAGTCGGCTGGGAGTATCTGGTCGCAGATCTCCTGACGACAAAGAAGATCGAAGAATCTCTCGAACTGGCCTGGAACGCCAAAGAAGCGATGATCACCCATCTGAACGGCCACTATGCGCTGGTGGATCACGGTGTCAAAACCGCGCCGTTCTATGTGCTCCGCTATACGAGCATGCCGAGCATCCTTGCGGAAATCGCCTACATTTCCAATTCGGCCGAAGAAACCCTGCTGCGCACCAACGCCTTCACCACACGCGTCGCGGAATCGTTGCTCGAAGGCGTCAAGGCCTTCCTAGCCGCATCAAAGACGTCGGCGCGATGATCCGCCGGTTCCTTCGGCCGTCAACCCATGCCCACTGTTAAATTGATCGTCGAATACGACGGGTCACGCTATGCCGGATGGCAACGTCAGCCGGATCAGCCCACGATTCAAGAAGCCTTCGAAACGGCGATCCAACAATTGACACAGCGCACGGTCTCCGTGATCGCCGCCGGCCGAACCGACTCCGGCGTTCACGCCCTGGGACAAGTCGTGAGCTTTCGTATCGACCGGGAGTGGACCCCATATGAGTGGACCAAAGGGTTCAACGCCAGACTGCCGCAGGACATTGCCGTGCGGTCGGCCGTCATCATGCCGGATGACTTTCATGCACGTTATTCCGCCAGCGGGAAGCTCTACGAATACCGCATTCTCAACCGCCCCGAACGTCCCGCCGTCGAGCGGGCCTACCTGTGGCACGTGCATAAGCCTCTGGATCAGGAGGCCATGCAACAGGCCGCCGCGCTCCTCGTCGGCTCCCACGATTTCACCTCGTTTGAAGGCACCCTCACCGACAACGAAGACCCGGTCTGTCATCTTCAACAGCTTTCCCTGACCCGGCAGGGCGATCACATTCTGATCCATGCCTATGCCGACCGGTTTCTCAAACATATGGTTCGTGCCATGGTCGGAACTTTGGTGGAAGTCGGCCACGCCAAGCGCACCCCACAAAGCCTGACAGACATTCTCGCGGCAAAAGACCGAAGGGTCGGAGGGAGAACCGCCCCGCCCCAGGGATTATTCCTCGTGCGAGTTGATTACAACCATTAATCGGATTCCTTACAGACATCGCGCAGCGTTTCTGCTATATAAGGCAACGCATCGCGCATCTCACCTACTTACAAAAGGAGTTCGACGATGAAGATCGTCAGTCTGGTCGCCCTGTCACTTTTTACGGCCGCAGTGATGCTCGCCCCTGTGGCCGGCGAAGCCGCGGATCAGAAGAACAAGATGAAAGCATGCAGCGAAGAGGCAAACGCGAAGGGGCTGGGTGAAGGGAAAGGTGAAGAACGGAAGGCCTTTATGAAGGAGTGCCTCTCCGCGAAGCCGGCCAAGAGCGGGAAGACGGCTCAGCAGGAGAAGATGAAGACGTGCAACAAGGAAGCGGGCGAGAAGAAACTTACGGGCGACGAGCGGAAACAGTTCATGAGCACCTGCCTGTCGAACTAGCGAATGACAATCCGGCGCGGCGCTGTGCCGCGCCGGATTCTTATCTCAGCCTACCTCTCCGGTCTCTCTTCAGCTATCGAGACAAACCTGTGCACAGACGTGAGAGAACGCAGACTTTTCAACGTTGCACAAAGAGAGGGATGTGGGTCGTTAGCGGGGCGGAGGTGCGTCCTGATTCTCGAGCTTCTTGCGGAGATCGATCAGTTCCTGCTCGAG
>DATGEA010000411.1:0-3261 GCA_035310605.1 Nitrospira sp.
GCTGGGGCGATCAGGTGCCCCCGCAACCGGATGCGAGTGCGCTCGAAGCGTTCCTCGTCAAGCGGCGACGGGCCGACCCGCTCAGATTTCCCGATGTGTCTCTGGCCATCGTGAAACTGATTGGCAGGGGCGAGTATGTATTGGATCAGTCGACGGCAGGCTCTCCCGAACATTTCGGGCTTGCCGTGAAGGGATATACCCATTCCACGGCTCCGAACCGGCGCTTTCCTGATCTCATGACCCAGCGGCTGATCAAGGCAGCGCTGGCCGATGCGCCAATACCGTATCGTACGGATGAACTGAAGTATCTGGCCGACTACTGTACGGAGAAGGAGGACGCTGCGGAAAAAGTCGAGCGACAACTCCGCAAATCCGCCGCGGCCATGTTGCTCGAAACGAAAATCGGGCAGCAATTCGACGCCATCGTGACGGGCGCCTCAGACCAGGGTACGTGGGTCCGCCTCCTTAGTCCGCCGGTCGAAGGGAAAGTGGTCACGGGCGCCACCGGCCTCGACGTGGGAGACACCGTGCGAGTGCAACTCCTGAGCACGAACGTCGAACGAGGGTACATCGACTTTGGCAGAATCGGATCGTGAGAATGCGCCGACGAGGGTGGCGAAGATCCCGGATTCATTCATGAATTTCATCGGTTAGATCAGCACCGGACAACACTTGCCGACGCGTGGCAGGAATCGGATTCATTGGGGTTTGTAGTTTGTTTCTGGCACGAAATACACAGTCGAACCAAACATACTCGATAGACTCGCCCGCCCTCCCCTCACTCCTCGATAGACCCGACTGATTTGAAAAGGTACACTGCCTCTGATTCACCTTCTCCAAAGGAACCAGCCCAATGCTGAACCTATGGCCCATTTTCGTGACAGTGTTATTCGCCGAGTTGGGAGATAAGACACAACTCGCCACACTCCTGTTCGCGGCCGATCAACACGTCAGCAAACTTGGCGTGTTTGCCGCCTCATCTGCGGCGCTCGTGCTTTCGAGCTTGATTGCCGTCCTGGTAGGCGGACAGCTCTCCCTCTACGTCTCACCCCGGGTGCTCAAACTCGTCGCGGGGGTCGGGTTTGTCGCCATCGGAATCTGGGTCTTGCTCGATGCCCGTACGAGCTAGCCGGTAAAGAACGGACGTTGTGAGACACGCTGAACGACACAGAACTCACCGCATCGGCTGGCTCCGTGCGGCCGTTCTTGGCGCGAATGACGGTATTGTCTCTACTGCAAGCCTTGTCCTGGGTGTGGCGGCAGCAGGCGCGAGTTCAAAGAATATTTTGATCGCGGGCGTGGCTGGTCTTGTGGCCGGGGCAATGTCGATGGCGGCCGGCGAGTATGTGTCGGTGAGTTCGCAAGCCGATACCGAGCACGCCGATCTGGATCGGGAGCGCAAGGAGTTGGCGGCTGATCCCGAGCACGAACGTGCAGAAATGACCGCGATCTACGTTGGGCGCGGACTTGATGCGGAACTCGCCTCTCGCGTCGCAACCCAGTTGATGGCGCACGATGCACTCGGCGCACATAGCCGGGACGAGCTGGGGATTTCCGAGACATTGACCGCACGACCGGTTCAAGCGGCATTGGCGTCGGCCGGCACTTTTTCTATCGGCGCTGTCCTGCCTCTCTTGATCGTCCTTGCGGTGCCGGTATCCACGCTCATGTGGGCTGTTTCCGGCAGCTCGATCTTCTTTCTCGCGCTCTTGGGCTCCCTGGCTGCGCGAGCCGGCGGGGCGCCGGTGATGACCGCCGCCGCGCGGGTGACCTTCTGGGGCGCATTGGCGATGGCCCTGACCGCCGGAGTTGGAGCGTTGTTCGGAGTCGCCGCATGAGGTCCCGAACGGGGAAAACGGGGACATTCTGAATTTCTCAAAGGAGAACGGGTGCCCGGCCCTACTTCAAGGCGCGGAGCAGGGAGCCGGCTCATCGTGTCTGACCGGTCTTTCTCGTCCAATCGGTTTGACGAACGAGAAAGACCAGACTGACTGTCGCTGAACCGCCCCTCCCCTCGCACGACGACGGGCCGGACCGCCCCCCACAAAGCCGAATGCCCCGATTTCTCAGGCTCGGTCACACATTCCGTTCAGGCCCCGTTCATGGCGTGTGTGCCGTGGGTGACCGCCCCACCCGCGCGCAAGGCTGCAGCGGCTAACACGGCTTCAGCGATCTCCGGATCCGTCGCGCCGATCTCTCTCGCCCTGCCCACGTGGAGCTCGATGCAATAGGGGCACTGAATCGTAAGAGCGACCGCAACAGCGATCAGCTCCTTATACTTTTTCGGAATCGCTCCTGCTGCCCAGGCCGCCTTGTCAAAGGCCCAAAACGCTTTCATCGCCTCCGGCGCATGAGCCTCTAGATTCTTCAGCTTGGCAAGATTCTTCATGTCGTACATGGCGACCTCCTGATCATGGTTGGTTGTGACATTTGGCATGCTATTCCTCCGTTAGATAGAGAGTTCACGCACGAACGCCGATCACTTCCAAATATTCCGCGAAGACCGTCGTGCAGTCCGTCCCCGCCCGATTGTGAGAAGACCAAAGCGCTTCGAGATCCCGGCGAAGGCTCTCACGGCCGTCGGCGTCAAGGGACGCAAACGCCTGATTGGTCGGTCCGTAGTAGAGCCGGAAAAACTCCACCACCTCCGAGGGAGGAAATGGGTAACTGAACGTGTAGTCGCGCCTGACCAGGTGGAGATCCGACAGTCCATGGCCGAGCCGTTCCCGGACCGTGGTTTCGTCGCCCCACAGGACCGGCGAGGGCATCCCGGACGGTGCAATGAATTTCGAGACGGTCTTGAACATCTGCCCCACGAAACCCTGAGGAGTCCAGTTTGCCATGGCAATGGTTCCCCCCGGGGTGCACACTCGCAGCAACTCTTTCGCGACCAGATCCGGTCGCGACGCGAACATCGCTGCGATTAAACTCACTACCACGTCGAAGCTCGCATCCTCGAAGGGCAGCGCCTCTGCATCGGCTTCCTCAAAACGAGCGGTGAGACCCTCGGCTTGTGCGCGCGCCCGCGCTCGCTCCACCAGATTGCCCGCGATGTCCACGCCGGTCACCTTCAGACCATCCTTCGCAGCGATTAACGCAAGCTGGCCCGAACCACAACCCACGTCCAGTAATTGGCATCCGGGAGCGACATTGAGGCGCTCATAGAAATCTCGCGCACCGCTTTCCATGTAACGCGAGAATCGATCGTAGTCGCCCGCCATCCAGATCTTCTTGAGGCGAGCCTTCACACTCTCCGATTCG
>DATGEA010000412.1:0-3782 GCA_035310605.1 Nitrospira sp.
CCGATCGCCCAGTTTCTCCTTGATCGAGGCTTTGCACTGATGGCCCAAAGCGGCAGGCCAGTCGGGGACTCCGGCGAGAACGTGTTGCACATTCGCATTGCCGCGCAACCGTTCCATTCAATGGGGCACGGATGCGACGTCCTCATTCATCTGAGTGAGCACGTACCGGAACTCCGGCGGTACGGCCTCCAGCCGGGCAGCGTCTTCCTCTGGGAGCCTTCAATTGACCCGCAAGCGCCTCCGGATCTGCCCGAGGGAGTGGTTCCCTATCACGTTCCCCTCTCCCGCCTCTGCGCCGGATATGGCGAGGGTGTCATCGGGAAAGGGTTCGCGGCGTTGGGAGTGCTCTTGCAACTGCTTGGTATTCAGGAGGAAGCCCTCCCCGGCTTGACCGCTGCGGCGACAGCTCCCAGGTCGTTCGCGGCGGGATGGGACCACGCCCGTCGAGTGATTGAGAAGCACGATGCCTATGCGCTGCCGCAATTTCCGGCTCTCGACGCGCCCGGACAAGTGCTCCTGACTCCCCACCAGGCCATCATGGTGGGATTTGCCGCCAGTGCCTGCGAGTGCGGAGAGGCTTGCAGCGGTGAACTGATCGAGTCGGCAGCAGAATGGGTCACCCGCCACACAGAGATGGCCGGCGCCACTGTATCGGTGATCGAGAACGACAGACACCCGGGGGTGCAGGCCTATCGAGGGCCGCAAGGCAGGGTAATGGCCATACTGCGGGGAGACGATTCCTCTCTCGCGACTTGTCTCGATGCCTTCACGGCTCCGAGAGTTTTCATCGCTCCCGACATTTCGGACGCGCTGGGGTTGCTGATTGCAGGGCACGCCCTGATTCGCAACAGGATGACCGATGGCGTGGGGGTTCTGATCGAAGACACCGTTGCACGCCGCCAGCAAAGCGTCGAGATTCGTTCCTTAGCGGGCAGGCTCCACCGCAGGACTTCCGTCTTGGCGGACTCCGCCGTAGCGAATCCGCCTGATGCGGCCGCCGCGATGGTCGACCGGGAGGATGGAGCCGAAGCGGATGTGGGCTTTGTCGCGTGGGGAGCAGCGCAAGGCGTGGTTCGAGATGCCGTCAAGCTCTGCCGGAATTTCGGCCTCAACGTGGCAGCGTTGTATCCGAAAGTCATCGTGCCCTTTCCGCAACAGGCATTGGAATCCTTCGCCAGAACCGTCCAGCGTGTCGTGCTGGTCGAATCAAGCCGGACCCAGGGCTATGAAGAACGCCTGCGGGCAGCCTGCTCCTTCGACGCAAGGGTGCTGGCCCCGCTCCCAGGACAAGTACTCACGCCGATGGATATTTTTCTTCGAGAAAGCCTGGGAGCTGTTTAACCACCACACAGGACCAAAGGAGTTGAGAAGATGGAACCGTACGAAATGACACTGGGCCCTGAAGGCTACCTTCCCCCCTCCGTCACGGAACGAGGCGTCATCGGTCCGTCGAAAGGCGAAGGGTTATTGATGGGGAAACGGATCCCCGAGCAGGCCGCCATTGATGAAGCAGCCCGCAGGCTCCTCCATGCAAAGAACCCGACGATATTCCCAGGTCCCCTCGTGCTCTGGGCCTGGAACGAACGGGCGATCCGCGAGTCTCGCGCAGTCAGAGCGTTGGCCGAAGCCGTTCCGGCAAAGCTCATCCCGATGGCGGACTACCGGCCGAAGTATCCGAAGATCGTTCCGGAGAAGGAGATCAATCCGAATCATCCGAATCTGACCATCTGGAAGAACAGGATCGACGTCTGTCTCTTTGTGGGTGTACACTGTCACCAGTCCAATATCGCGCTCAAGATCATTCGCGGGGGGACGGACTGTTTCACCATCGCGCTCTGTACGTTCAACGGCGACGACGAAGCGCACCTCACGATTCGTGATTTGACCACTGACACGATTCAACGCATCGTGGAGTCGGTATACCGACAGAAACAGACCCGGTCCTCCTAAGCCGGCGGGCTTCGATCTTGAGCCCATTTTCATAAGGAGAGGAACACCATGCGATACGTTGTTACTGCACTGATCGCGATCATAATGGGAACGGGCTCGCCCGCCTGGTCCTATGAAGAAGCGGCCGTCACAGACGGCGGCACCCTGACGGGCAAGGTCACTCTCGAAGGCAAGGTGCCGAAGCCCAAAGGCTACAACCTGGTTACCTTGCCGGACCAATTCTATTGCGGGCGCATTTCTGACGGGCAAGGCTGGCGCATCCTGCAGCCGTTCAACGTCGGAAGTGCCGGCGAGTTTCGCGACGTGGTGGTGTATCTGGAGGGGATCGACAAGGGCAAACCCTTCGACGAAAAAGGCGTGCCGCAAATCGAAGCGAGAGACTGCCTCTTCGTCCCGTTCACGACCGTCGTGCGGGACGATCAATCGGTGTCGGTGGTCAACATGGACCCCGTCATGCACGACATTCAGGCCTACGAAACCTCGCATTTGGGTGCGCGCGTGCTCTTCAACGTGCCGCTGCCGATGAATCCGCAGCACCCGCGCAACTTCAAGGATCGCAGCGACGCCGCGATGTACCACAAACACATGGCCGGCCCGCCGTCGAAGCAATTGGTCAATCTCAGCAAGAACCGCCGGATCTTCGTCATGCAATGCGGCTTCCACGCCTACATGGAGAGCTGGGGCGTGGCCGTCACCAATCCATACTTTGCCAAGACGGACGAGCAGGGCCGGTTCACCATCACCGGTGTGCCGCCGGGCACCTATAAGCTGGTCGTCTGGCATCCCTATGTGCGCAACACGGTCGAGCAAACCGTCACCATAGGCCCGAAGGGGACCGTGGAGGCCAATATCGCAGTCCCGGCCCCGATCGGGCGGCTCTATGCCAACGAGGTGATGGATCATGCGTACGTCCGCTACAGCGTGACTGAAGAGACGAAGAAAGAAATCGAACCGATGGTCAAGAAGCAGGATCACTCAACGGGGCGTGACTGACGAGGCAGATTCCCGCCCCGACGGGACAGCTCTACGCCGATCAGATGGTCGGTTATCCGTATTACGATACGCGCTACGGCATCTCGGAGGATGTGCGAGGTCAGATCGTCCCCGCGCTGTTTCGACAGGAACGATAGCCTGACTGTTATCAGAACGACCGCATGCTGAACTTATTGTGGGCACTGCTCGCTGGTTATGCGGTCGGCATATTGTTGCCGCTCTGTTTTCCACGACGGCGGGAGGCGCAAGGCGTGGCCGCCTGCGCCTCCGCCATCGTGGCAAGCGGTGCCGGTATCGTCCTCGGGGCCCTTGGTCTCACGGCGCCGGACCCGCTCAACGCTTCGATCCCTTCGACGATCCCGCTCCTTACATTCGCCGTCAGACTCGATCCCCTCGCGTCCTTCTTCACTCTGACGATTTCCCTCGCAGGCCTTGCCGCGTCGATCTATGCCATCGGGTACCTGCGGCATTTTGACGAACGGGTTTCCGTCGCCGCGCTGGGATCGCTTTTCAATGCGTTCCTCTGCTCCATGACGCTGGTCGTCCTCGCGGACAACGGATTCTTCTTTCTTATCGTCTGGGAACTGATGTCTCTGACCTCCTACCTTTTGGTCGTGACAGAGCATCAGAAACCGGACGTCCGTTACGCGGGCCTCTTCTATCTGGTCATGACGCACGTGGGCACGGCCTTCATCATCCTGACCTTCCTCCTGTTCTTTCAGCAGGGGGGCACATTCTCCTTCGACGCCTTCCGCCATCCGGAACAGCCGCTGTCCGAAGGCCTCCGTACCCTCGCGTTCCTGGCCGCCTTCATCGGTTTCGGCACCAAGGCGGGGATC
>DATGEA010000413.1:0-10168 GCA_035310605.1 Nitrospira sp.
GTCCAGGTCCCCGACTTCGACTCCCCCTGCCTGATGCGCGAATGCAGCAGACGCCCCAGCAACGACCATCACGAGGCCGAAGAAGACCCCTAACATCGTCTTGCCCATGACCTACCTCCTTAAAAAAGAAGAAGAGATGTGATTAGGTTGGTAAATAACTACCGCCAACATCAGGTAGCCTTGACCGCTCCGACAACGACTGAACTGATTCGCGCTATAAGTTCTTAATTTCATAATTCTCTTTGGGAGGCAACCTTATAGCACAGCCTGGAAAACGGAAGCAAGAAAGTTAATGCGCACCGGGCCCGGCATTCAACTTCGCTGTACGTTTGCTTATCAACAAGACAACCATAATGAATTCAATGTCTTACTGAGATACTCCCGCCTCGGGCTGTATCTCCTGAACACTTGAACCTATCAAAAGATCATACGGAGCATAGTTATCTGTCAGGACGACGCCGGGTTCCCAGGGTTGTGCGCGGTGCGTACTCAACAGGGCAATGGCTTCAATCGGCAGGCGTTGTTGCTCGACCAGCGACACCACCTTGCCGACAAAGTCCGGTTGACTGGACGGGGCCAATGGGGCGCCGGCGAAGAAAATGAGATTTTCGGAACGGGTCTGAACAGATTTCCAGGGTCCCTTCACTGCGAAGGACTCGATGGCGGGGAACGACTGCCGCATCGTCTGCACCACCGCATTGGCCCGCAAGAGATCTCCTCCTTCGCCCGACGACGCGAGATTGACGGCAAGCACTCCGTTCGGGGCAAGGTGGGCACGCAACTCGGAGAAAAACTCTGCCGTCGTCAGATGGAAGGGAACCATATGGCGGGCAAAGGCATCCACCCAGATCAGATCGTAGGAGTGGTTCGTGGACGTCAAGAACACTCTGGCGTCGCGGACGTGAACGTGATGCTGGGGGGGCGCATGATATGAAAAGTATTCTTCTGCCATCCGCACGACGACCGGGTCGAACTCCACGATGTCCAACTCCAGCTCCGGCCACCGAACGGCCAGCCACTTCGCCAATGATCCCCCGCCATGGCCGAGAATGAGTCCGCGCTTGGGCTCGGGAACCAGAGCGAGAGACGCCACCATCAATTGACTGTAAGGCAGAAAGAGTTCAACCGGATCCGCCTTCCACATAACAGCGTGAAACGTCCGATCCAAAACAAGATAGCGAAAAAGATCGTCGTCACGGATGCGGACTTGCTGATACGGACTGTCTTCCTGATACACGGGAGTCTTCAACATCTGGACCGGGGAAAGGGCGCCGGCTCCCAAACCGCCCGTGACGGCAAGGACCGCCGCTATTACCAACGGTTTGGCCATCGTACCTCTGACCAGCCACCAGAATCCCAATGCCACCTGAACCACTCCGAGCCAGGCCACCAGGGCCTGCGTACCAATCCAAGACAAGAAGAAGAACGCCGTTCCCCAAGTGCCCGCCAAACTCCCGACGGTGGAAAGCGCGATCATGCGACCGGTATGTCGACCGAGGTAATCGAGATCGGACACGGCCAGACGAAGCATCGCCGGCAGAACCCCGCTGAGCCCGAATGCCGGAGGTGCTAACAGCACGGCTGCCGCAACACAGGGGCCCCAACGGGGATCTTCGATCACTCCGGCCATTTTGAAGAGTACCGGCTGGCCAAGCCAGGCGATCAGAAAGGTCCACCCGCCCGAAAACAACAGCAGCCCCGCCAACACCTGCGCACCGGGGTACCGATCCGAGATCCACCCGCCGAACGCATACCCGCTGCTCATTGCAGCCAGAATGACGCCGATCAATGCGCCCCAGACAAAGAGCGAATTGCCGAAGACCGGGGCCAGCAGGCGGCTTCCCAATATTTCCATTGCCATCACAACCGCCCCGGTCACGAGTGCGGTCATCAGGAGAAACCAGCGCGGAGTATGGATGGCGGTATTGCTCGATGTCATAGAAAACGATCGCGGGGGTGAACCGAGGGCTGTCTGAATGGCCATCACCAATTATCTTTATCTAACTTTCTGCGAAGGGCGCTTATAGTACCCAGGCCTCGACGTGCCTGTCAACGCAACGTCAAAGACACCGGTGTTGCGACAAATTTCAGGAAGTTCGTTGATCACGCTTGGGGACAAAGTTATACTTCACATCTGTCCGACATCAGATTTTATACGGAGGATCGCCGATGCAGATCAGTGTCATAGGAACCGGATATGTTGGCCTCGTCACCGGCGCTTGCTTTGCCGAATTCGGCGTCAACGTGGTCTGCATGGATACTGATGCAAAGAGAATCCTCCGACTGGAAAAAGGCGAGGTCCCATTCTTCGAACCAGGCATTACCGAACTTGTCGCTAAAGGAATCAGCCAAGGTCGGCTGAGCTTTACGACAGAGATCACGAGAGCCATCGATCACGGGGAAGTCATCTTCATCGCGGTTGGAACCCCGCCGAAGCAGGACGGGTCCGCCGACCTTTCCTTTGTCGAAGAGGTCGGCCGCGGAATCGCCCGCAAGATGGCGTCCTACAAAGTCATCGTGACGAAGTCGACGGTGCCGGTCGGCACCGGGGCTCTCTTGCGAAACGTCATTACTTCGAACCAGGAGAAAAAAATCGCGTTCGATGTCGTGTCGAATCCGGAATTCCTTCGGGAAGGGTCTGCGATTGAGGACTTCATGCGTCCGAACCGCGTTGTCATCGGTTCGGATAGTGACCGGGCCGTCGCGCTCATGAAAGATCTCTACCGGCCCTTATACCTGATCGAAACGCCGTTCGTCGTGACCGATGTTCCCACGGCAGAAATGATCAAGTACGCGTCGAACGCCTTCCTGGCCACGAAAATTTCCTTCATCAACGAGATCGCTACGCTCTGCGAACGGGTCGGGGCCGATGTGCAAACCGTGGCCAAAGGGATGGGATTAGACCAGCGGATCGGCTCGAAGTTTCTCCACGCCGGTCCCGGCTTCGGCGGATCCTGTTTCCCCAAGGATCTGGCCGCACTCGTCCAAATGGGCGAACGCGCCGGCTATCCCATGCAGATCGCCGGAGCTGCCGCTTCCGTCAATGCGCAACAACGCGGACGCATGGTGGACAAGATCAAGGACACGCTCGGCGGATTGCGGGGGATGACCGTAGGGCTCTTGGGGTTGTCCTTCAAACCCAACACGGACGATCTTCGTGAAGCCCCGGCCCTTTCGATCGCGCGGGAACTCATGGATCAGGGCGCCACCGTTCGGGCCTACGACCCTGCGGCGCTCGAGGAGGCGTCCCGAACATTAGCCGGCATCGTGCCTTGCCAGAACGCCTATGAAGCGGCTAAGGGGGCCGATGCGCTGGTATTGATCACAGAGTGGAATGAATTCAGAAATCTTGATTTCAACAAGTTGAAATCGCTCATGCGCAGGACGATCCTCATCGACCTCCGCAATGTCTACGAATCCAGCCGGGTCACACAATTCGGCTTTCGCCACGTTTCAGTCGGGCGACCAACCAAGGATCCGGGCCAGAACGCCTGATCCGGCCTATGTGAGTCGAGGCACTTCCGCTTTCGCCGCCTCCTTCGTTTTCGGCTTGTACCCCATCCGGTCCAGCACTTTCAGCACGCGCGTCTTCAACCGGTCGTCGGCTTCCGCCAACGCCGTCGCAAGCGGCTCGACGGCCGGCTTTCCGATCTTGCGGATGATTTCCGTCACGGATTGCCGAAGCTCATCTTCCTCGGAAACGAGCAACGGCACGAGCGACGGAACCGCCGCTCCGCCGATTTTGATCAACGAATCATAGGCCCGCTGCCGGACGTCGCCGACCTCATCCGTCAAGGCTTCGACGAGGGGTCGCACGGCCCTGGGCTCCTTCAGTTCACCGAGGACTTCCGCCGCATACTTCCTGTTGAGCCAGTGTGTATCCTTCAGATCGAGCAGCATGGCATCCGCCTTGGCCGCGTTGGGATCCTTGGGGCGAATCCTGAAACTCTTGGCGATCCGCCTTCCGCCCTCTTCGACCACGCGAATCGTGGCGCCGTCACCGAGCTTGAGCTGTTTTAGTTCTTCGACAGCCTCGTCGTCCACGTCGAGCACGACGGTCTTGCCGTCGTAGGCCAGCAATTCCACCTCGACTTGCTTGGCTTCCGGATTGACGGCGACGACCCGCTCCGTCACCAGATTGAATCCGTCCTTCTTCACGCCGCCCTTCGGGCCGATCTGAATGAGTTTCACGGGAGCTTCATCTGCCATGGTGTGTATATCCTTTACATCGAAATGTAGATTACTGAGCCGTCTGTTTCCATCCCAAGCTCGCAAGCACGCCCTCGACCGTTTCCTGCACCATCGTATTCTCATCTTCGAGCAGAGGAAGCAAGGGATCGATCGCCTGCTTGGCTCCGAGGCGGGCGAGTGATTCCGCCGCATTCCTCCGCACCAGCCAGTCTTCATCCTTCAGCGACTCGATCAGTGGTCCGACGCCCCGCGCATCGCCGATCTTCCCCAGCGCTTCCGCCGCATGCCGCCGCACCATCCAATTGTTCCCCAACAGTCCGTCTATCAGGGCATCCACGGCGCGGGCATCGCCGATTTTCTTGAGCACACGGGCGACATCCTCCCGCACCGTGCTGTCCGTCAAAGCCTCGACAAGCCCGGGCACGGCCCGCGCATCGCCGATCCGCTCAAGCGCCCAGACCGCCGCGGTCCGCACCGCACCGTCTTTGTCCTTCAGCACCTTCACCAGCGGCTCGACGCCGCGCGGATCTTTGAGTTTGCCCAATCCCGATGCTGCCTGCTCACGGATCGCCCACTCATCGTCCGTCAACGCCTCGATCAATCGGTCGACGACGGACGGCCCGATGCGCGCCACCGCCGTCGTCGCAGCTTCACGGATCAGGACGTCTTCGTCGGCCATCAGTCCGATCAGCGGCTCGACCGCCTCCTCGCCCATCTGGCTGAGACTCGCAATCGCATGATCGCGAAGCGCTTCATTGTCATCCCGCAGCGCGCTGATCAGTTGTTCAATCCGATCCGACTGTCCCTCGTCACTCATGATCCTGTCCTTCCTCACCCCCGGCATGTGCGCCGGCGAGCGCATCCAGCTTATCCGCGATCAGGCCGGCATTATAGGCCACCAGACCGTCGCGATCCGTTCGTAACCGATCGAACAATTCCTTATGGGGACGCAGCACTTCCACATCCTTGATCTTCGCCAGGGCCTCCATGGCATAGACACGCAATGGCCGGATCGGAATCGCTTCAAGATAGAGCCGCGTCGGGCGGGCATCACCGATCAGCCCGAGCGCCTTGATCGCCAGCTCCTTGACTCCGGTATCCTTGTCATGTTCGAGACGTTTCATCAAGGGTTCAACGGCCCGGACATCGGCGATCTTTCCCAGCAGATCCGCCGCCGCTTCGCGCACCAGCCAATCCTCGTCCTCCAGATACTCGATCAAGATCTCCACGCTCGGACGCCCGATCCCCAGGAGACCGATCACGGCCGCCATGCGCGCTTCTTCCCGCTCGCTCGCCCCTTCCACTTCGCGCAACGCGTTAAAGACTTCATCGATCCGCTCTCGAATGGCGCTGAGTTTCTTGAGAGTTCCAACGGCAATGTCCTGCACGGCAGGCTGTCCCATCGCGTCGATAAAGGCGTCCACCGAGCGCGGATCGAGCAGTTGATCGAGCATCATCGCCGCCATGACCTGCGCCTCCGGATCAGGATGCTTCATCATTTCGCAGAGGGGCACGACCGCGGTGGGAATGGCACCGACCAGATGCGTCACCAATTGCCTCGTCTCTCCCTCGCCCGCTTTGGGAAGCAACGCGACCAATGCCGAGGCGGTCTGAGTATCGAGCACCCCCGCCATTTGTTCCAACGCCGCTGCCCCGGCCTTCCGCACCGCTTCGACTTCGTCTTCCAGGAGTCCCACAAGGGCCACACCGGCGTGAGGATCCTTGATACGGGCCAACATCGCGGCTGCCTCCCGTTTCAGTTCCGGTGTCCCAGCATGAAGGAGTTCGACCAACGCCTGCACCGCCTTGGGACCGCCCGCCAGACAGGCTGCAGTCGCCCGCATTCTCCGCCAGTCCTCTTCGTGAACCAGCTCGGAAACGAGTGTTTCAATTGCTTCCTTCGACATGGGGGTTCAGGTCCTCGACCGCTGGCTGCCTGCTAGATTCTGCCGGCTCTCCAACCCACCTTCGCCAAGGTATCTTTCACGTAAAATCGCAGATTCTCATCGGACTCCTGCGTCATGATCGTCAGTAACGGGGCCACGACCTTCGAGCCGAATCTTGCCAAGGCCGCGGCGGCATCCGCCCGAGTCAGCGTCTGGTGCAAGGCCTTGAGCAGCGAGGGAATCGCGGCCTCATCGCCGATCATCCCCAGCGCCCGCACCGCCGCACCCATGGTCACCATTTCTTCATCCCATTTGTCCCCGCACCCGGCTACCACGCGGGATTCGGCCGGCCGATCCACACCTTCGAGCACGTTGATCAAGACGGGGACGGCACGGCAGTCACCGATCTGTCCCATCGCCTCCACGGCCAGCGGCCGCAACCCCGGCTCCTTGATGACGACCTGGAGAAACTCCAGGGCCCTGGCATCTCCGATGTGGCCCAAAGCGCGAACCGCGTCTTCTCGAATCGCCGTGTCCTGATCATTAAACAACACCGAGAGCAGGGGTTCCACCGCCGCAGCCGATCGCATCTTTCCCAGGGCTTCGACGGCATGGAGCCGCACCAGCCACTCCGGATGGGTCAGCGCCGCGAGCAAGGAAGGAATCGCTGCATCGCCGATCGCGGCCAGTGCGGCAGTTGCCTCTTCCCGCACCGCCTTGACCTTATCCTGCAACAGAGGAAGTAACGGGTCGATCGAACCCGGATCTTTAATGCGTCCCAACGCCTTCGTGGCGTGCATGCGCACAATCCAGTCTCGATTCCTGATCGACGCAATGAGCGGGGCCAATACACGTTCGTCGGCAATGGCCGCCAGCACCGCCGAGGCCGCCTCCTGCATCCCCAGCTGCGGATCGGAGAGACAGAGCCCCAAGGCCGGAACGGAGGGCTCGCCGATCGCCGTAAGTGCCCCGATCGCCGCCTCACGCACGGCCCGATCGGCATCCTTGAGGACTGAAACCAGCGGCACCACGGCCCGTGGGTCCCGTAAGGTCCCGAGAGCGGTCGCGGCCTCTTCACGAATGGCCCAATCTTCGTCCTTGAGCGCGGCGATTTGCTCAGCTACGGTATCGGCCATGCCAGCTCCCTATTCAGAATTGACGAGCGTAACACAGCTATTTTCACAGGGTCAACGGAAGCCAGCCCGGTGCCTCGTCTCGCGCGCGCTGTCATCGAAATAAAGCGGGTAGCCGTTTCACGCTTGATTGACTCCAATCGATATCCCGCCGCACCATCGCCGTCTCGGTCTGGGCAACATCCCCTTTTAAATTTCACCGGAAGAGGCTGCACGCAAGGCCGGTCACTACAAAGGACACGCGGCGTTCACCAATTGTGAACGCTGGAATGGCAACGGCCGACGCGTACGGCATTGCGGGGAGGAAGTAGGAGTACGTCATGCTCGGCGGGCCGGCGACAATGCCGGCCCGCAAGGCGACAGGAAGGTTCACGGCCGAGGCGTATTGTCGTCGGTACGCCGAAAGAAGGGAATCAACGAGCACGCGGCGGGCCGGCATTGTCGCCGGCCGCTTAGCTGGATTTGGCGACGTCGCCCGACGGTCCAAACCGACCGGTCTCGCCCAGAGGCCGGTCAACTCGGGCATTGTCTGCAAAGCTGGAATCCACCTCAAGGTCTTCCGTCGGCAAATTCCAACCCAGTTTCTCCAGCGTTTCCAGGACCAGTTGCCTCAGCGCATCTTTCGCACTGAGTCGGACCGAAGCATAGGAAAGGACCCGCTCGCCTTCCGAGGCGACCTCGGATGCTTTAGGGTCATACAAGAAGGCAATCAACGGTTCGATGGCCGTGTCGCCGATTGTCGCTAATGCCGCGCTGGCTTTTTCCCGCAAGACGCCATCTTTCAGCAACATGATCAGATCAGGAATGACGCGCGGGTCGCGGAACTGACCGAGTGCCGTGGCCGCGGCCTCCTTGATGAAGGCGTCCTCGCTGACGATGCAACCGGGCGTCGGCGTGCCGTCCTGGCGGATGCCCTTTCCCTTCAACGCATCGAGCACAGGCGGCAGTGCGCGCGGATCGCCGATCATCCCGAGCGACGCGATCGCATGCCGCTTCACCGCCCCGTCTTTCATCGCTTCGATCAAGGCATCAATGGCACGCGGATCGCCGATCATTCCCAGGGCGATCGTCGCGTCTTCACGCACGGCACGATCCGGGTCTTTCAACGCCGCGATCAGCGCATCGACGACTTTCGGCTCCCGCACCCAGGTCCGGCCGATTTGATAGTCGGTCGTCATACCGCCGAGCGCCCGGGCCGCGTGACAGCGCACGACGAAGTCCTTGTCTTTGAAGCATTCGATCAGGGGATCGACCGATGGCTGCCCGATATAGACCAGGGCCGTACCGGCGGTCTCACGAACGATCTTCGACGTATCGCGGAACAGCTTGATGAGGGCCGGCACGGCTTTCGGATCGCCAATCTTCCCCAGGGCCTCGGCTGCCGAGCTCTTCACCGCCCCATCGCGATCTCTGCAGGCCACGATCAACGCCTCGACCGATTTTCGATCCCGAATCTCGCCGCAGGTCTTGGCTGCATGCTCCCGCACGCGCCACCGCTCGTCCTTTAAGGCCGCGATCATGCGGTCAAGCACGCCGACACCCATCTTCGCCGTTGCCTCGACCGCCTGGTTGCGCACTTCCATGATCGGGTCGTTGAACAATCCGACGAGCGCTTCGACCGCTTCCTTGCCGCCGATCTTCGCGACCGCACGGCCGGCAAAGGCGCGCACCGACCAAAACTCGTCGCCACAGGCGCCGACCAGCGCGTTCAGGCTCTTGGGGTCCCCGATCTCCGCAAGGGCTTTCGCCGCCTCCTCACGGGTCGCGTCGTCGACATCCTCAAGCGATTCCAACAGATCTTCCAAAGCCTGCGTCATAGTCGTCCTCTCACTCAACTAATACTTGTAGTCCGGCTGCCCACCGTGAGGATAGGTTCGTTTGCACCGTACGATCAAGGTCTGTGTGCCACGGCCCTCCACGCACTGATCCAGCGAGCCGGCAAAGTCGAGTTTCCCCTCAAGATTCACCGAGAAAGGGAAATCGAAGGTAAAACTGACGAATTTGTATTTTCCAGGCTTCAAGGCCAGTGTGCGCTTTTCCGTAGTTTTGTACGCATCCATGGACTCGGGATCCGAGTTATAGATCGAGGGGGTGATTCCGGGAACCTGCCACCACGAAGGGGGTTCCAGCACGCTCGCATCGATGGTAATCGAATGTTCGGTCGTATAAGCCGTCGGTGGACCCGCCTGGGCGAAAGAGCTGGACAAGAGACAACTCGCCAGGGTCAGCAACCAGCCCGTTGCCCATCGCTTGATTTCGTGATCGTTCATGCTCTTCACCATCAATTGAACCTATGGTGCGCTCGAGTTCGGAGCAGCGGCTACAAAGGTATACTGAAAGATCTCCTCGACCGGGCGGCTGTCCCATTCAGTGTGGGTCTGCAACCCCAACGTCCGCATCACGGTTGCCCCGGTATCAAGGATCGAGACCGGCTGATGAATCGCGTGACCATGCTTGATGCCGACGCCGGACGCGATCCAAGGAACCACCGGCGTGGCGTTATCCGCCTGCTCCTGATTCGAATCTTTCCCTTCGGCGCTGAGCGACGTCACGAAGACCGTGGTCCGCTTAATCAGCCCCTGCGTCTTGTAGATGTCCAAGACCGAATTCATCGCCTTATCGACGGTACGCAACGCCTCTCGATATTCCTTTGAGTTCCATCCACGGGACGCGCCGACTCGACCCGCCTCCGGAAGATGCACCACGAGGAAATGCGGCAGCGACAGAATGGCATGCCCGTACCCATGCCCACTGGTCGCCTTCTTAAAATATTGCTGGATGTAGGACACGATCCGATCCGGATTGCATTCGGGCTTCAACGGCCCGCACATCTGATAGTCCGTATAGGGTTCCGGTCTCGCCAACTGGTAGAGCGACTCGTCCATGAAAAAGATCGCGCTGTCCCGGCCTCCGCTCAAATCCAAGTAGTCAAACACGCTGGGGGAGCGGGGATAGCCG
>DATGEA010000414.1:0-2197 GCA_035310605.1 Nitrospira sp.
CTGCGGATCACGCGCCAAGATATAGGTAAGGGGTAGAAAAACGCCGGCGGCCGTGTCCATATTCTTTGGTTGCAACAGCACCATGCCAGAGGGGTGTCCATCGAGCTGGGGCCAGACTTCATGTTGATGATGTCGGGCCGCCACCACGACCACACGTTCCCAGGGAGTCAGTCTGACGGCGCGGTCGAGTGTGTGCTGGAACATTGAGCGGGAACCGACGAAAGTACAGTACTGTTTCGGTTTCTCACAGCCGAACCAACGCCGGATGAATTCCTTGGTCCGCACCCCGTCACCGCCTGCCAGCACAATCGACCACAAGTTCCCTCCTCCATCTCCCCGCTCCATTCCGTCCTCCTGTTCGTTTCTAAACGACCCTCTACTTCGACTTGTTTCCTCTACTTACTCGCTATGGATTGCGGCTTTCGTCGGCAGTTCCATGTTCGCGGATAGCGTCGGGTGCATTCCCCTCACGAGATCGTTCGCGACCGGCGGTCAGATATTGATTCTGCACAATCACGAGGTCGACACGGTTCCCGCATTGCACGCAGCGAAAACCCTCGGCGTTGTGTTCGCCGGTGTTAGCCAAGTCATGGCACCAGTCGTTCACGAGCAGGCCTGCGCAACGAGCACAGGATCTCGTGTAGAGCTGCTCGCTTGCCGCGAGGAACCGAATGACATGTCCATTCCCGCTCTGTGTCACGATTCCGCCCCACTTCCACTCTTTCGATTCCACTCTCCGTTCCATGACGCGGCCTTCCGGGTGTTGGCTCGACGCGATGCGCTTGGCTGCTGAACGTCAACGTGTCCTCAGCCGTTGTGTCACTCTACCCCGCCACATAATCGGTCCATGAACGGATGATGAAGAATTCTTCATCATCCTGAATTGTCTTGCGCACCGACGTCCGCAGCGGAAGCATAGGAGCTACCTGGAAATTCAAGCGTCGTTCTTGAGTGTCCAATCTCGCCGCTTCGAAGGACATCCACATCCATCCGAAAGTATCGCGCACAGTTTTTCCCAGATGGCATGGTCTTGAGGGAGCTTGCCGGCAAGGATATCTGCGAGCGTTCGCAGTGGAACTCCAACAGCCGAGGCCAATTCCTTTTCCGACATCCCTTCCCCTAATTCTCAATGAATAAGGCCTTTCAGGTTCATAGTTGGGACTCCACGCGTATCCCGACGCGGAGAACACATCGATGAATTAACGGCTCATCTCACACGACACATGTCCTACCAATTGGCTGAGGGGCCGATCTGATTGTGAGTGGCTGAACCTGCTGCCGCGACGAGATAGGCAAATCGGGTCGGAGGGCGAAGGCTGACTTTCCCTTCCCGACTGAGTCGGTCTATGGCGAAGAATACCTGGTTAAGAGTGAAGCGAGAGAGTGAGCGGCACAACTCCTCGATCGTAGCGGATCCGTGCTCGTCCAGGTGCCGAAGAATGGCCGTTTCGACTTCAATCTGCATAAGCCCTGGTCTGGCTCTTTCACAGCGAGTGAACTTCTTGCGGCATCGCGATATCGATTGCGCATCCGCGGAGAATATCTACCGCAATTCAAATGCCAGGGCTGTTTGCATGTGCAATCCGAGTAAAATCAAGTGTCAAGTTGCGGAGGATGTTCTCGAGAAGAGCGCCTTAGCACAGAACGCACGGTGCGCAAATGCAGCCTAGCGATATAATCCTAGGTAAATTTTGATACAAGACTTCCGCGTCGCGTGCACGGTCTTAGATGACCGGCACGGAGTTATTGGGAGGGACAGACCAAAATGTTGGTAGCGAATCTAACAATTCCATTGTGTGTAGTCTGGTCAATACTGCTCAGGTGTGAAGAATTGATTCGGTAGCAGCATAACTCTGCTCCGGCGCGAAGATCGACAGTAATAAGGGAAATTAGTCATGCAGGACGATATTGAAGAAGGAACTGTGCCCGTGCGTCTCACCTATAGTCCAAGACACCCAGCTTCCTGAACTTCTTTAGAAAGAAACTGATGCGGGAGTGGCCTGCCCCCTTTAAAGGACTGCAGGTCCTATGTTAGGGCTTTGGAGCATGACCCAAAACCGGAAAAGTGGACCAGACGGAAGTTGAAAAACTCACGTGTTGGCACCCTACTGCTATGGGGAGATTCCCTGTTAATTCCCTGTTCTCAAAGAAGGGCGTGACGCAACGAGCAAGTCTTAGCTGGCGTGGGATGGCCGTT
>DATGEA010000415.1:0-4797 GCA_035310605.1 Nitrospira sp.
GGCTCGCGGATCTCTCCCCGCGCCTCAACGGCACGGTCCCGTATGTGATCGGCAACCACGGGATCGAGCGTCCGACCACCACGGTAGAGGCCGTTCGCGCCGCAGAGGCGATCTGTCTCGAATGGAAAGAAGCGATTGCCACGCATCTCGCCAAACCGTTGGAGGAACTCGGGGTCGAGGTCGAGGACAAGCGGTTCTCGCTCACGTTCCACTTTCGAGGGGCCGCGGATTCGGCCAAGGTGCATCTGGCGATTCTGGGGCTGCTTCAACAGTTGACGCCGGCTCCGCGGGTGGTGTCCGGCAAAGCGTCGGTAAACGTGCTGCCTCCCGGCACGGGCGGCAAGGGCCCTGCCGTCCTCGAGCTGATGGTGCAACTCAGGCAGTCAGGCCTGTTCTTCGTCGGAGACGACGAAACGGATGAGAATGTGTTCGCGCTCAAGGAAGGTTTGGTGATGGGAGTCCGCGTCGGGCGATACGCGGAGTCGCGGGCGCAGTTCTATCTCAAGCATCAAAGCGAGCTTGAAGAGGTCCTGCGGTTTCTCGTCCATCGCATCGACCGCACCCCTGAATTGCTCGGACGTGACGGCCACGGGCATTCCGGAGCCAAACCGGCCGCGAACGAACGGTAGCCGCTGTGCAATTGAGGCGAATGGCCGGACGAAGTCAGGAAGCCTTCTTCTCGACCGAACCGGCTTGCTGGTCCGGCGTGACGACGGCTTCGACTCGATCGCGGGTGTTCAGCGGTTGACCGCTTTCGCAAGTTGGTTGAAAGAAATCAGGATGCTTGTGCCGTCTGCAGATCTGACGACGACCAGCTCATTTGTCAGCATTAGCGGTCCACCGCGCCCCGGAGTCCGCGGAGCGGCCGGAACTGATGCGGATGGCGCCGCGGCCTGGAGTGTCGTTATGACGGGGGGACTGTGTGAACGAAGCAGCGAGGGGCGCGGAGAACTTCCGCGCCCCTGTGGACCGGCCTACTTCCCAGCTGCTTCCTTCTTCTCGTCCTTCTTGTCGTCGCTGAACACGACAACATGGCCACCCTTGTCTTTGTTTTCGTCCTTCTTGTCGTCGCCGAATACGACGACGTGCCCGCCCTTGTCCTTCTGCTCGTCCTTCTTGTCGTCGCCCGCAAATGACAGGGTGGACATCGTGCCGAAGCTGACAAAGGCAACCAACGCCATCAAACCGCTGAACCGATTCATGGAAACCTCCTTAAAAGATATAGATGAAAGAGAAACAAGTCGGTCGGCCCTTTGCACGACCGTCACACAGGCTGTACCAAGCGCGCAGTGACCGGCACAATGGACAAAACCGCCGGCCTCACGGCCGCATTTGTCCAATGCACGCATGACCTATCGGAGGCACAATGACTACCGTAGGATCCCAGCAGATCAGCCAGAGAGAGCAGACAATGCTCGAACAGACTGCAACTCCGGGTCGGCTTGAGGACGTGGTTTCGACTGCCGAGGAGTTCGACCGGGTCGTGTCGCAGTCTTTGCCGATTCTGCTCGATCGGGCGACGAGCTATACGAAACGGTTTTTGCGGGAGACCGGCCAGTGGAGCGACGACGTGGCGCACGAGAAGTTCGTGTTGCGTTGGGGCGCCGAATATCTCGAACAGTTTCTCGTGTCAGGGCGAAGCGAAGTTCCGTGCCGGCCGTTGTTTCTCCTGGATGCGCTGGTCGCCAGGCAACACAGCCGGCCCGAGCCGTTCTGTTATCATCCGGACCTGCTTACGCCGCTGGGCCGGTTTATTGACGGCCTCGTGGGGAGGGCGTCGATCAGCAGGGATGCGCTGATCGCGCTGTACCACCATTGTTACGGATGGGGGCCGGGCCAGGTCATCACGGTTCTGGGCTTGAACGGACCGGAAAGCCAGCGCATCTATAAGAATTTCAGACGCTGGCGGGAATCCGGCTGGCAGCGGACCATGGATGATATGGGGCTCACCGATGTGGAGTTGCAGGACCTGTACGATCAGCAGCAGCGTCACCGTCAACGCTTCAACAGCGAGGCCGAGCGGATCATCCGGTTCGCGCAGGCGCATTACCGGAAAAGCGAGCCGGACCATTATCCCTGCTTGTCCCGGCGTCAGTGGGAAGAGATGTTCGCGCAGGGCTATGGCGGCGAGTACCGGATATGGCATCTCGCCCTGTGTCTGGATTGTCTGCAGACGGCCTGGGACCTCGGCTTCGGGGGATCGGGTGCGGTCGAAAAGCCAAGGGTCGTGCTCCACATGAAGCCGTAACACGATGCGGATCAGGCCTGTCGACCGCTAGGAGGATGTATGGAACAGGAACAAGACATTGCCGCATATCGGGAGCGTCTCATTCAGAGCGTGAAGGACGGCACTCGGCGTTCGACATGCGGGCAGTCCGATGCGATTCAGGTGTTCGTGAATCAACGGCGTGTCGGGCTGCTGGACGTGGCGGGAACTGAAGCCGCCTTGCAGGTGCAGACCGAGGCTCGTATCGAGAACGTTCACCTTCGTTCCGAAGACGGCGTGTTGCTTGGAGGTCTTTCCGCTCCCGAATATGGATTCAGAACCAGCCGCATTTCCCTGCTGCGCGATGCCGTCGAACTGCGGGTGCAGAATTACGCGCAGGGCGGATCGGTCAGCGCGGTCTTTATCCCGGCTCAGAGCCTCTGGGATCGGACTCGTCGGGCATTGGCGGGCATGGCCGATACTTCGAGTCTTCGCCCAGCCGCTGCCGTCGTTCCCGGCATGAGAACGATGGCGTTCACCCAGGTGCTGCTCGCGATTGTCTTGGTGGGGTTGGCGGCCGACCGACTCACCGGCTGGGCTACACCTGAAAAGAAACCCCTTCCTGTGGCCGTTACTCAGGCAGAAGCTCCTTGGGCGGCGCCGCTTGCCGAGGTCGCCAAGCTGGAGCATCAGTTGGTCGAACTGTCGCGGATGCAAGCGAAGGCCGTGGATACGATCCAAACGCAGCAGCAGGGCATGGCCCAGCTTCAACGAACGATCGCCAAGCTGTCTTCGACGCAGGAAACGGTCGCCTCCAGCGTGCTGATGGTGAAACAGGAGATGGAGCAGCGGCGGAAGGTGGCGGGACGAGAAGTCGATCGCCTGACGCGCGTCATCATGAGCAAGGCGCAAACCGAACAGGAGCAACTCGAGGCCGAGATCCATAGCCTCGCTGCGGCGAATGACAAGCTCTCGAAGGAAATGTACACTCTGGAGCAGAGCAATCAGGACCTGAAGAAACGGCTGAAGTCGGCGGGGGTTGATGTGTCGAAGGCTACGGTGTCGGACCGCGACAAGCCGGTGGTGGCGCAGCAGGGCGAAGCGGCCCAGCCGCCCCAGGTGGCCGAAGCGCGACCGACCCCCGCGCAATCGCCCTTCCTGTTCTGGGTCACCTTCAGCGACGGCACGAGCCAGGAAAGTATCGATCAGTGGGTTCGTGACATGCATGGCCACAAAGGAGCCCTGACGGAGGGCTGGCAGGCGGTGGAAATTCAGCCGCCGGCCGAACCGATGGAGCGATTTCTGGATCAAATCAAGCAGACAAAGATCGTGAAAGCAGTGCGGATCAGCCGATAAGGAGCAGCGCCGGCCGAGCCGGGATTCCCACGCAATTGGCATCACGCAGGTACGGCGCAATCTGTGCCGAGCGGACGGCTCGAACGAGCGCCTGCTTGCGCGAGTCCATTCTGGAAAACCCCCTTTCACCATCCCATCCGGTATCAGCGATTCTCATGGGTTAGAGGCCCGTGGTTCGTTCCGGCGCAGGTCTGTAAGGAGGCCTTGTGTCGGGGCGGATGGAGCGAATCGCCCTCCCGGCATGAGAGAGATTGCGCTCCTCCGGGCCGCGGTTATCGTGGAAACCAGGTTTGGGTCAAGCCCCCCAGATTGGACATATGTCTATCCCTTCATCGGGTTTTTGTCCGTTGAGATGCAGGCCATGGGGTCCATAGGATGATGGTGTGGGCAATGCAGCATCGGTCACAGACAGCATGGAAGTCGTGGAGAAGTTCATGAGCCCCCGCGGAGAAGAAGGACAAGAAATGGACCGGGAAACACACGCGGCGGGAACAGTTGGTGGCAGCAGGGGAACGCGTCGCAGTGCCGTTACCACCCGATCATCGGGCGATCTCGATCAAGACGGCTCAATACACGAGAGGTCCGCGCGAAGCATTCGATCAATCCGGGTTGAAAGGAAGGTGTCATGAGAATTGCACAGGTCGCTCCATTGTGGGAAAGCGTCCCCCCGAAACTGTACGGCGGGACAGAACGGATTGTGTCGTATGTCACCGAGGAACTCGTGCGCATGGGCCACGACGTGACGCTCTTCGCCAGCGGCGATTCCGAGACCGCTGCCCGGCTTGAAGCCGTCTGTCCGCAGGCGCTTCGCCTGAATAACGGGATCTTCAACCGTGATGCCCCGATGATCATGCTGCAGGAGCGATCCCTGGGAGCAGCGGGCGACTTCGACGTGATTCACTCGCATCTGGATTTTCTCGGCTTCCCGCTCGGCCGGAGAAATCCCGTACCGGTCGTGACGACATTGCACGGACGTCTTGACCTGCCGGAATTGGAACCGGTCTTTCGCGAGTATGCCGAGATGCCGCTGGTATCGATTTCCGATGCACAACGCCGGCCGCTGTCCTGGGCCAACTGGCAGGGGACTATCCATCACGGCCTGCCGCGAGATCTCTACACATTTCATCCGCAACCGGAAGGGTACCTTGCGTTTCTCGGGCGCATCTCCCCGGAGAAGCGCCCCGACCAGGCCATCGAAATTGCCAAGAGAACCGGCCTGCCGCTGCGCATCGCGG
>DATGEA010000416.1:0-6143 GCA_035310605.1 Nitrospira sp.
CGGATACAGAAGGACAACTGAAGAGATACAGATCTGACAGCGGTGGAACAGATTAAAGGGAAGGGGTGAAAAACATCTGATACCAATCCAGCAGGGGCTGGGCAAAGAACATGGAGAGGATCGCACCGAGCACCAGAAAAGGGCCAAAGGGAATGTACTCGTCCCGCTTCATGAACCGGAGCGCGATCAAACTCATCCCGATGATCGAACCAATGAGCGATCCGATCATGATCGTCAGCAATGCCGGCTTCCATCCCAAGAATGCGCCGATCATGGCAAGCAGCTTGATATCACCGCCACCCATTCCTTCTTTGCCGAACAGGTATGGACTCGCCCAGGCGAGGGCCCAGAGGATACCGCCCCCTATGGCGACCCCGAGTAAGGCATCGATCAGTCCGACGGGCAGCACTGTCGCCGCGCCGAGCAACCCCAGAACAATACCGGGCAAGGTCACGACATTGGGGATGATCTTATGGGTCAGGTCGGTTCCGGTCACCACCAACAACGCCGAGAACAGAAGGGCGTAAAACACCGTCGTCCAGTTGGGGCCGAAGGTCCAGAGAATGGCGAGGTAGCCGGCGGCATTGGCTACCTCGACCAGCGGATAGCGTAGCGGAATCGGTGTCCGGCAGGCCCGGCAACGGCCGGCCAGCCAGAGGAAGCCGAGGAGCGGAATGTTGTCGTAGAACTCGATGCCCTTCCCGCAAGCAGGACAGTGAGAGCCCGGCCAGACAATCGATTCACCGCGTGGAAGCCGATAGATGCACACATTGAGAAAACTGCCGATCAACGCGCCGATCGTTATGGCCGTCAAGGACAAGAACCAATCACCCATAAAATGCGGTCTCCTTGAATGTTCCGTACGGGTTCTTCGGTACGGTCGATGCTTGAATACGTAGTTGTACTAGGGCCATTGTGCATTGATTTACATGCATCAGCAAAGTTCCTATAATTCCTGTCCTGCGCACCACGGATGCGTTCTCCAGGAGCTCCACGCTGAGCTGAATTATAGCGTAATCCCGTCACGATCAAAGGAGAACAGGAAAGATGGCACGGACCGCCAAGACAAAATCGAAGACCCCTTATGCCGATCTCGCTCCGCCTCCCCGCAAGAAGCGGCCCGAGTCCTTGACTAGCCGGGAGCAGGAAATCCTCGAACTGATTTGGGCAGGTTTCAAGAACAAAGAAATCGGGCAGCGGCTCAAGATCAGCGTCAAAACCGTCGAAGCACATCGAGCGAATATGATGAAGAAGATGCGGGTATCCAATACGGCGCAACTGCTGAAGACCGCGATTCAAGGGAACATGATCAAGATTCGGTAGGTTGCAGGGCAGGTGGTTTCCCTTCCCGCTGGCGCACCCCTTCGAAGAGTACAACAGCCACGGCAGCCGAAACGTTCAGCGATTCGACCTTCCCCTTCATCGGAATGCTGACGCTCTCATCGCACTCTTTCAATACCCTGGGACGAATGCCTTCTCCCTCTCCTCCCAGCACCAGCGCGATCGGCCCAGTCATATCGATGCCGGTATATCGCGTCGGGGCCGATGGCTCGACTCCGTACACCCACACTCCGGCCTCTTTCAATGCTTCAATCAAACGAGAGAGGTTGCCGACCCGTGCGACCAGCATGTGATCGAGCGCGCCAGCTGAGACTTTGGCGACAATCGAAGTCAGCCCGGCTGCCCGACGTTCAGGTATGAAAATACCATGGACACCCGCTGCTTCCGCAGTCCGCAAGACTGCGCCCAGGTTGTGAGGATCTTCGACACCGTCGAGAATGACAAGGAACGGCGGTTGCCGTCGATGCCGAGCCCGCTCAAGAATCTCCTCCGTACTGCTGTAGGCTTTGGCGGCGACAAAGGCGATCACGCCCTGATGTCTGCCGCCCGGCGCCAACCGGTCAAAGGCGGCTGGAGGCTCGATATGGACCGGGATACGCTTTGTCCTCGCCAGTTCGACGAGATCCGCGAATTGTCGGTCGGTTCGCTGAACCAGGAGACGCTGCAGAGGACGGGTGCCGGCCCGCAAGGCTTCTCGAACGGCATGGAACCCGTAGAGCAGCTCCGGTTGATCAGCGTTTCCAGCGGCTGGTGCCATCGGGCTTGTCCTCGATGATGATGCCGTTGGCTGCAAGGGACTTCCTGATCTCATCAGCTTTTGCGAAATTCTTTTGCTTCCTCGCATCAAGACGCTCAAGAACTAATCGTTCAATCTGCTCATCCGTGAGTTGATCATCCTCATCTCGTACTATGCGAACACCTGTTGGACGCCCAACAAAGGTCCATTTGTCTAACTGAAATAATCCTAGATTGTTGCCGAGCGATCGGAATTCCTCTTTAGCGATCTTCCGGGCCTCTGTTGAGAGCCCACTGCCCATCAGCTTATTGACCTCGCTCTTGAGCCGCTGCAACTCCGCAATCGCTATGGGGGTATTGAAATCATCGTCCATTGCCTCTCGGAATGCTACTCTGCATCGCTCAATTGCCTGCATCAGATCCTTGTCAGCCGCGTCTCTTTGTTCTGGCTCAGTCAATCGCTTTACGAGAAGATCGTAGAAACTTTTCAACCCATTCCATGCTTCGTCTAGACTTTTGTCAGAAAAATCCAATGGGCTGCGATAATGAGTCCCGAGCAAATAATATCGCAGCACTTCCCTTGTTTCCGCGACATGCCATCTTGAATCCTTAAAGATCTCTCTGATTGTGTTGAAGTTACCCAACGACTTGGACATCTTCTCCTGATTGACCTGCACAAATCCGTTGTGAATCCAGTACCGGGCGAATTCCTTCCCAGTTGCGCCACAAGACTGTGCGATCTCGTTCTCATGGTGTGGGAAAATCAGGTCCATCCCTCCACCGTGAATGTCGAACGTCTCGCCCAAATAACGCATCGACATCGCGGAGCACTCGATGTGCCACCCCGGGCGCCCTGCACTCCAAGGACTGTCCCACGAGGGCTCGCCAGGCTTGCTGGTTTTCCATAGGGCGAAATCCATCGGATGACGCTTCCGCTCATCAACTTCGACACGAGCGCCTGCCTGCAGATCTTCCAGCTTGCGTTTGGACAGTCGCCCGTATGCCGGATACTTATCGACCTGGAAATACACGTCTCCGTCGACTTGATAGGCGATGCCCTTTTTCACCAATTTGTCGATCAGTGCGATGATGTCCGCCATCGACTCCGTCGCTTTTGGTTCTTTCGAGGCAGGACGGACGCCCAACTTGTCCATGTCTTCGTAGTAGCCCTCGATGTACTTCGTCGTAATCGCCTCGCAGGAGATACCTTGCTCATTCGCCCGCTTGATGATCTTGTCGTCGACGTCGGTGAAATTCTTGACGAAGTCAACCTGGTAGCCGCTGTACTCCAAATAGCGCCTTATCATATCGAAGACAAGTGCGCTTCGGGCATGGCCCAAGTGGCAGTAATCGTAGACTGTGACCCCGCATACATACATGCGCACGGTCTTTGGCACTAATGGCCGAAACAGCTCTTTCTTGCCGGTCAACGTGTTGTAGATCGTCAGCATGGCAACCTAGGATCCGGGCACCACCGGACGTCTCGGCCAATGAGACCAAAGAAAATAGCCCGCGGCCAGTGCGAGGCCGAGTCCGATGACGATGTCGAACTGGTGAAAATAATCACGCAAATGTTCCCACTCCTCGCCCATCTTCACACCGATATAGGCCAGGAGATAACACCAGGGGAGCGCGCCGAGGAAAGTAAAGACCACAAAGCGAGGAAAGTTCATACGGGCGACGCCGGCCGGTAACGAGATAAACGTACGCACAACCGGCAGCATGCGGCTGAAGAATACCGCGGCCTCTCCATACTGGGCAAACCATCGATCCGCCGTATCGAGATCCTTGTGCGAGATCAGCATATACGGCCCGTATCGCTCCACGAACGGTCGCCCGCCCCAGACTCCCGCATAGTAGGCGACGATCGACCCTACGACATTGCCAATTGCACCGGCCATGGTGACGCCCAGCATCGTGAATTGTCCGGTCGTCACGAGATAGCCCGAAAACGGCATGATGATCTCGCTGGGTAACGGGATGCAGGCACTCTCGATCGCCATCGTCAAGAGAATGCCGGTATACCCAAACGTCGAGATGGTATTGATCACGAAACGGCTGAGGACCGTGATAATGGCCTCGATGAAATTGCCCATGCGACTTCAGTTCCTTGCCTTACGCTTTGTGGCTTTCGAGGGACCGGAGCGCCTTGAGCGTCCACGGATCTCCGGTTCCCAGGTCCGTAAATGGTCCATTGCCCCGTGATGCGTGCTGTCGAGGTGAATGGGTGTCAGCGATACCGCGCCCTCCTCGATCGCCTCATGGTCGGCGTCTTTGCTTCGACTCCAGGACACGCGAGTGCCGGCGATCCAATAGTATTTTTTGCCGTGCGGATCAACTTTCTCGATGATCGGGTTTTCAAATCGCCGCCGGCTCAAACAAGTCACTCGGACGCCGGTCACGGCACGCGGCGAACGATCCGGAATGTTGAGATTGACGAGCGTTTCTTCCGGCAGGCCACGCTGGAGAATCAACCGCGCGACACGCAGGGCATACTGCGCGCCGGTCACGAAGTGAAACCTATCTCGTCCTTCCTGCGACACCGCCATCGAGGGCACTCCGAGAATCGTTCCTTCCACGGCGGCCGAAACTGTTCCTGAATACAACACGTCGTCGCCGAGGTTCACACCCCTGTTGATCCCCGATATGAGTAAATGGGGCCGCTTGGGCATGATTTTGAGCAGAGCTAGGTTCACGCAATCGACCGGGGTGCCATTGATAGTGTAGACCCGCTTTCCCACTTGCTGGACACGAAGCGGCTTGTGAAGCGTAACCGCATGGGCCACGGCAGTTCGTTCCCGATCGGGTGCGACGACCCACACCTCGCCCAACTTGGACAACGCTCGGGCCAGCAGGGTCAACCCGGGAGACTGGATCCCATCGTCGTTGGTGATAAGAATGCGAGGTCGTGGGTCAGGCATAAAAAAAGCTGCCGATGGCAGCTCGCTGTGTCGGGACCGAGGACTGAGCGCCGAGGACCTGGAGGAGAAATATCACCTGTGCTCAGCGCTCAACACTCATGACTGGATACTACTGAAATTGGTCGGGGCGAGCCGATTTGAACGGCCGACCACTCGCACCCCAAGCGAGTACGCTACCGGGCTGCGCCACGCCCCGACGTAAGATTCTTGTGCCACGATGCTTTGCATTGTCGCCTTGAACGGTACCCGATTGCAACCGCTCGAAGACGTGACCGCACGAAATCGGTCGCTCATGAGTGAGACTCGAGAATTTTCAATATGGCCTGCAAGTTTCCCCGTAACTTCTGCGCCAATTCCTTCGGCTTGATGCGCTGGGCCGCCACCCGGCCACGACGCGCCCAATATCGCTTCACCCCTTCAAGCGTGTGTCCTTCCTCATACAACATCCGCTTGATCTCCAATACCGTCTCAATGTCCCGCCCCACATAGAGGCGTTGATTCCCCCGACTTTTCTTCGGCTTCAGAAACGGAAATTGTGACTCCCAGAACCGCAGCACGTATGCCGGAAGTTTCGTCACCTGACTGACTTCGCCAATTTTGTAGAAGACTTTGCTCCCCAGCCTGGGTTCATTCCCCATTGACCGGTCCTCGTGGCGGGCGTTGGTACAGGTGAGTGAACGCTGTTATGAGTTGACGTATTTCTTGAACACTTGACTGGGACGGAAGGTTACGACGCGACGGGGCGTAATGCCGATTTCTTCGCCGGTCCGCGGATTCCGGCCCTTCCGTGCGCCCTTGCTCCTAACGACAAAATTGCCGAATCCGGCGATCTTGACGGAATCTCCCTTTTGTAACACGGCCTTCAGCATGTTGAGCACAAGTTCGACGATATCGGCTGCTTCATTCTTGGAAATGCCGACCTGCTTGTAGATTTCGTTCGCGATATCTGCCTTTCTCATGCTCCCCCCTTGCGCAACCCGAGCCGTCTCGTCAGAAACATCCGCCATTCCGCCTAACACAAGAGACAGTTTTACTATAAGTTACGTGAGGTTAGGGGGACTGTCAAGAATTAATTCTAGGGGGGAGATCCCTAGAGCCTATCGGTCAGACTCCAGCAGCTTGTACTCAATACTATCAGCCAGGGCC